>JBGSKF010000185.1:0-3722 GCA_041741375.1 Gemmatimonadales bacterium
CGGGGAGATTTCATCCGGTTCTCCTCTGAGGGCCACGAAACACGATTCGGACGCGTGCCAGGAACGGAAAGCGCCGGAATTATAAGGCTGGTCCGTCAGAATATCCCCTTGGGTCACCCACACGAATCCGCGTAGACCCGAAACAGTTTACGATAGCCGGGAAGAAGAGCGAGGATCCTGTCCGCAGGCGCACGAGAGGAGATCGTCGTCAGCCGCTTGCCGTTTCTGATGGGCCGGGGTCTTGCAGGGAGCCAGGAACATGGGACGTAGGACATGGGACGTAGGACATAGGACGTAGGACGTCATTCCGTCGCACGACGGAATCCGGTGCCATTCCGGACATCCAGGAAGATGGACCCCGCGTTCGCCGGGGTGACGTTCTGAGTTCGTCCGTGCCGCCTCTTCCCTACTCCCTATTCCCTACTCCCTATTCCCTACTCCCTACTCCCTACTCCCTGCTCCCTACCGCCTACCGCCTACCGCCTATCGCCTACCGCCTACCGCCCACCGCCTATCGCCTAAGTACCGCCCTCACCGGACTCGCATCGAACCCCGCCAGCCTGAGCGGCAGCGCAATCAACTCGTACACCCCCGGCGGGACCGTGCCCAACACCACCCCCTCCAGAATCGCCAGATCCCGCCGTGCGCAGGCGGCATGCGCGGAAAGGTCCTTCGACGCGAACAAATCCACGCTCGGCGTGTCGGTCCCCACCAGGATCACCCCCTGATCCGCCAGATGATCGATCGCCTCCGGCTCGATCCCGGCGAAGTCCTCGGTGAACCGGTTCGGATCGGGGAAGGTGCCCGTGGCGAGCAAAACGCGCGGTGCGGAGACGCGTGCGGGGAGGTCTCTCACTCCGACCCGCGTGCCGCGCGCCACCGAAACGTGAATCACCTCACAGGGGCCGAGATAGGGCTCCAGTGACCGCGAGGCGATGTCGTCTCCTTCCGCCAGGTAGTGGCTCGGCGCGTCCGCATGGGCGCCGAGATGGACTGTGGCGTGCAGGGACGAGAGGGTGACGGTGTCGCCCCGGGCCAGATCGAGGAGCACCTCGCGAGTGGGCGGGGTGTCTCCCGGCCAGACCGCAAGGGCGCCGGTGATCAAGGGCGTGATGTCGTGGAGCGTCACGGGAGTGTCGCGATCACCTTGAGCTCGATGGCGATCGGCGTCGGCAGCCGGGACACCTCCACTGTGGTGCGGCTCGGAGGATGATCCGGGAAGTATTCCGCCCAGAGTCGGTTCCAGACGGGAAAGTCCCGGGCCATGTCGGTGAGGAAGGCGGTCACGTCGACGATCCGGTCCCAGCTCGACCCGGCATCCTCCACCACCCGTCTCACATTTTCCAGCACCGTCCGTCCCTGAACCTCGAAGTCGTAATCCACGATGCGGCCCGCGTCGTCGAGTGTGACGCCGGGGATGACGTGCTGTCCCCGGCTCCGGGGTCCGATCCCCGAGCAGAAGAGGAGGGACCCGGCCCGCCGGGCATGGGGAAACGCCCCGACAGGTTCGGGGGCCCGGTTACTCACGAACTGTTGGGTCTCGTCGGTCATGTTGATGCCTTCGAAAGGGGCATGCGGATCACGATCCGAAGCAGATCGTCCGCTGCTCGGTGAAGAAGTGCAGCGCCTCGGTGCCTCCCTCGCGTCCGAGGCCGCTCTGGCCGACGCCACCGAACGGCACCCGCAGATCCCGCAGGAGCCAGCAGTTGACCCAGACCGTCCCGCACCGGATCGCCTGGCTCACCCGATGGGCTCGGGGGAGGTTGGAGGTCCAGACCGACGCCGCCAGTCCGTAGCGGCTGGTGTTGGCCAGCGCGATCGCCTCGTCATCGGTGTCAAACGGGGTGACTGTCACGACGGGACCGAAGATCTCCTCCTGGTTGGTGCGACAGGTCATGTCCAGCCCCGAGAGCACCGTGGGGAGCACGAAGAAACCGTCCCGGCAGCGAACCGGCAGAGTGGAGGGGTCCGGAACCGCGCCCCCGCAATGCAGGGTGGCCCCATCGGCCTGTGCGAGCGCAATGTGTTGGAGCACCGCGTCGCGATGGGCAGCCGAGATGAGGGCTCCCTGGTCGGTGTCGGGATCGAGGGGGTCACCGAGCCGGAGAGAGGTGACGCGGGCGACGAACGCCTCCAGGAAGCGGTCCATCAGCGGACGCTCCACCAGGATTCGTGACCCGCAGAGGCAGATCTCCCCCTGGTTGGTGAAGGCGGAGGCCACGGCCCCGTCCAGCATGCGATCGAAATCGGCGTCGGCAAAGATGAGGGTGGGGTTCTTGCCGCCGAGTTCGAGCGTGAGGGGACGGAATTTCTCCGCCACCGCGGTGGCGATTGCGGTCCCCGTCGCGGTGCCGCCGGTGAAGGAGACGCACGCCACATCGGGGTGGGAAACCAGGGGGGCCCCCACCTCGCCTCCACGCCCGTGAAGCACATTGAGAACGCCGGGGGGCAATCCCGCCTCCGCGGCGATTTCCGCGAGCAACGTGGCCGTGGCCCCCGCCAGTTCGGATGGCTTGGCCACCGCCGTGTTTCCCGTGGCCAATGCGGGTGCCACCTTCCACGTCATCAGGTAGAGAGGCAGGTTCCAGGGCGCAATCAGCGCGGCCACACCTCGTGGAGTCCGGAGCGCCACGTTGAGCGCCCGGGCATCGGTGGGCCAGGCCTCGGCGCGGGTGTGGAGGATTGCGGTGGCAAAGAACCGGAAGTTGGCGGCTGCGCGCGGGATGTCGAGTCGCCGGGCCAGGGCCATCGGCTTCCCCGTATCAATCGATTCGACCCGTGCCAGCTCGTCGGCTCGGGCGTCGATTCCATCGGCGATGGCGAGGAGCATCCGGGAGCGCTCGGCCACCGGGAGGCGGGACCAGAGGGGAAAGGCCTCGGTCGCCGCGCGAACCGCCGCGTCCACATCGGGGGTGGCGCTGTCGGGGAGGGTGGCCCAGGGGGATCCGGTGGCTGGTTCGACCGAGGGCAGGGTCCTGCCACTCTGGGCCGGAACAAACTGTCCTCCGATGAAGTTCTGGAATGTCGTCATGTCACAGCGATCCGGTCCGGCCGCCGTCCACGGGAAGATTGACACCGGTGATGTAGGCGGCATCGTCCGAGGCGAGAAAGGCGATCGCCCGGGCGATCTCCTGTGGCCGGGCGAAGCGTCCTGCGGGTATCACTGTGCGCATGTCGTCCAGCACCTCCTCCACCGGTCTCCCTGATTGCGTCGCGCGCGACTCGGCGATCGCCTCGAGTCGTGCCGTGAAGGTGGCGCCGGGAAGCACGTTGTTCACGGTGATTCCGTGTGGGGCGAGCTCTCCGGCCAGGGTCTTGGCCCAGTTGGCGGTGGCCGCGCGGACCGTGTTCGACACCCCGAGTCCGGGGATCGGCTGCTTGACCGAGGTGGAGATCACGTTCACGATCCGTCCCCATCCTGCCTCCTTCATGCCCGGCACGAGGGCCTGGACCAGGACGTGGGGGCTCTGGACATGCACCGCGAACGCGCCCCCCAGCGCGCCGGTCGAGGCGTCGAGGAGGGGGCCACCGGGGGGCCCGCCCGCATTGTTGACCAGGATGTGAATCGGTCCGTGGGTTGCAGTCAGTGTCGCGGCGATCTCGGCGAGTTCTTCGGCGTGTCTCAGGTCGGCGACCACCGTCGCGTGGCCCGATCCCGCGAGGCGTGCCACCACGGCCTTGAGCCGGTCCTCTCGGCGTGCCAAGGCCAGAACGCGATCGCC
>JBGSKF010000186.1:0-28662 GCA_041741375.1 Gemmatimonadales bacterium
AACTCCCTGGAGGGCAGAATGGCACGGTCCAACGACTGGTTTGGCGACATCTTCGACGAAATCGACCGGAATCTCGGGGACTGGGGCGCGGGGATCCGGGTGGGGTTTGGACCGGGCCGGAAGCGGCGGCGCCCGATCTTCGAAACGGGGGACATCAAGTTCGTGATTCTCCGGCTCATCCGGGAGCGGCCCCGTCATGGGTACGACATCATCAAGGAGCTGGAACAGCGGTTCGGCGGGTGCTACACCCCCTCGGCGGGGACGGTGTACCCGACACTCCAGCTGCTGGAGGACGAGGGGTATGTGCGCGTGGTGGAGAGCGACGGAAAGAAGACCTACCACATCACCCCCGAGGGGGAGGCGTTTCTCGATGAGCACCGCGACACCATCGAAGAGATCCTGGACCGGGTCCGGGAGACGGTACGGGACATGGTCGGGGGGGCGGGACAGATGCGCGAGGTGCACGAGCGCGTGACCAGGCTGGTCAAACTGGTGTACCGGGAGGCCTGGCGGCGAGGGAGCCAGGATCCGGTGACCCGGGAGGTGATGGCGGTGCTGGACCGTGCCATCGAGGAGATTCGGGCACTCCGGGATTCCGGGAGCGGATCAGGCACGTCGACCTGATTGAGAACTTCGACCTGATTGAAAGGAGATGCCAGTGATGTCCCTCGTCGTCCTCATTGTGCTCTTCACCGTGGTCATTCCCATGGTCAAGCAGGGTGGGAAAATTCCGCGGGACATGTCGCGCCGGATGGACCGGCTGACCGACCAGTTGGAGGCCCGGGACGAGGAGGTGGAACTGTTGTCCTCCCGAGTGGCGGAACTGGAGAACCGGCTCGATTTCGCCGAGCGGCTGATTGCCGATCATCGATCGCGCCTGCTGGAAAGCGGGACGGCGGAGCAGTCGACACCCGCGGAGAGGTGACTGTTGGTATTCTCGGGGCTGACGCCCCTTGCTCGGCGATGCGGTGGCTCGCGCCACCGGGTGCCCCCGCGAGGCTCCGGGCCGTGTAGAACTGAGTCCTGGATTCTCCGAGCTGACGCCCTTTGCTCGGCGATGCGGTGGCTCGCGCCACCGGGTGCCCCCGAGAGGCTCCGGGCCGTGTGAACGGCCCCATCGCCGAGCCCGGGGCGAAAGCCCCGGGGTATGACAATTCGGGGTTCCGATTCTATTTTGTCGGGCACCATGTCCTCACCCGTCTCCCCGGACGCCCCTGCTCTCCAGATCCGGGGTCTCCGGAAATCCTACGGCCCCGTTGTGGCGGTGGATGGTCTCGACCTTACCGTGGACGCCGGGGAGTGTTTCGGAATCCTCGGCCCCAACGGGGCGGGGAAGACCACGACCATCGAAATCTGCGAGGGGTTGACCGCTGCGGACGCCGGTGAGGTCACCGTGCTCGGCCTGACCTGGAAGAGTGATGCCCGGCGGCTCCGGGAGCGGCTCGGGATCTCCCTGCAGGAAACCCGCCTCAGCGACAAGCTGACGGTCCGGGAAACCCTCGATCTCTTCCGGAGCTTCTATCCCGATTCCCGGCCGGTGGACGAGGTCCTCCGAACCGTGGAACTCACGGAAAAGACCCGGTCCCGGGTGGGGAATCTCTCCGGGGGGCAGCGGCAACGGCTGGCGCTCGCCTGTGCGCTGGTGGGCAATCCCGATCTCTTCTTTCTCGATGAGCCCACGACCGGGCTCGATCCGCAGTCCCGTCTCCAGGTCTGGGATCTGGTGGCCGGGTTCCGGAAGGAGGGCCGCACGGTGGTCCTCACCACGCACTACATGGAGGAGGCCCAGCACCTCTGCGACCGGGTGGCCATCGTGGACCACGGCCGCGTCATTGCCCTCGGGACGCCCCGGGAACTGGTGGCCTCGATGGGCGCGGAGCATGTGGTCGAGTTTACGCTCGATCCCGACCCGGGGGCGGAGGCCCTGGTGACTCTGCTGGCGGACGCGCCGGGTCTGCACGGGGTGCGACCGGTGCAGGGCGGGGGAGCGTTCACGGCGCAGGCCGAACCGGTGCAGACGGCGCTCCCGTCCCTTCTCGAACGATGCGCCCGCCAAGGCCTCACGGTGACCGGCCTTCAGGTGCACACCGCCTCGCTGGAGGATCTGTTCGTGTCCCTGACCGGGAGGCACCTGCGCGATGGCTGAGCACCGCCGGGTTCTCGCGTCCCTCAGGCAGTTGATCCTGGTCCGGTTCCGGGAGTTCTACCGCGAGCCGGAGGCGATTTTCTGGGTCATCGTCTTCCCCATTCTCATGGCGGGCGGACTGGGTGTCGCGTTCCGGAACCGGCCCCCCGAGATCGTGGCGATCGGGCTCCGGATCGACCTGCCGAACTCCGCCGGCCTGCCGCAGGCCCTGAGCCGGGCCCAGAAGATGGCGGTGGCCCTGGTGGACAGCGCCCAGGGCGAGAACCTCCTCCGAACCGGGGCGATCGCACTGCTGGTCATCCCCGACAATTCCGGCGATCTCCGCCTCCGCTATGACCCGACGCGAACCGACGCCCTGATCGCCCGGGCCCTGGCCAACGATCGCCTGCAGCGCATGTTCGGCCGGGAGGACCCGGTGCGCGTGGTGGATGATCTCATCGACGAGACCGGCTCCCGGTACATCGACTTCCTGATTCCCGGACTGATCGGGATGAACCTGCTGTCGAGCGGCGTGTGGGGCATCGGGTATGCCATCGTGGACGCTCGCCGGCGAAAGCTTCTCAAACGCCTCGTGGCCACTCCGATGTCCCGCGCCGAGTATCTGGGGAGCTTCCTGCTGGCCCGGCTGGCGTTCCTGGTGCTCGAGGTGGGGGTGGTCCTTGCGTTCGGCATGCTCGTTTTCGACGTGCCCCTCAATGGGTCCCTCCTCTCCCTCGCCGCCGTCTCGGTGCTCGCCGCCCTGACCTTCGGCGGGATCGGGCTTCTCACCGCGTCACGGGCCCAGACGGTGGAGGGAGCGTCCGGCCTCATGAACGTGATCATGCTGCCGATGTGGATCTTCTCCGGTGTCTTCTTCGCCACGTCACGGTTTCCCGAGGCGATGCAGCCGGTGATCCAGGCGCTCCCCCTCACGGCGGCCAACGATGCCCTCCGGGGAGTGATCCTGAACGGGCTGCCCCTGGTGGCGGTGGGCGGGGAACTGCTGATCCTCACCGGGTGGCTGGTCGTGACCTACGGGGTGGCGCTCCGGATCTTCCGGTGGAAATGACAAGGCAGGGAATGGGGAGTAGGGAGTAGGGAATGGGGGCGAATCACATTGGGCGTTGGGTATTGGGAACGGCGGGGAGGGGCCCAGTACCCAGTACCCAGTACCCAGTACCCATCATTCCGGCCACACGGCCAACCCGAGCGCGGCGGCATTTCCCCGTATCCGATCTTCCAGGGAGAGCACCGTCAACGAACCGAGTGCCTCGTGGAACAGCGTGGCCGTCGCGAGGTGCAGCGCATCGAGGGTCCGGACAGGCTCGACGGGAAACGGGCACCGAGCCCCGGTCAGAACACGGTCCGTGAGGTCGTGGATAGACCAGGCGGCGACGGCGGTGTCCAGAATGCGGAGTGCGGCCCGTTCGTCGGAGGCGTGAATGCGACCGAGGACTCGCGCTCGGGCCAGACCGCGGGCACACTCCAGGGCGGTCACGGACGAGGTGACGACTGCGCCGGCGTTCACCAGGCAGGTGCGCACCTCGTCCGCCGTCGGCTCACCCAGAATCCAGGCGAGAACCGCGCTCGACTCGGCATAGACAATCACTCTTCCGCGCGCTCCTCATCAAGCAGACTTGTGCTGGTTCCCTCCGGCAGAGACAAGGGTGACCTCGGGTACGGGTCCACCACCGGCTCCGCCAGTCGCAGGTGACCGGCCTTCGCCATTTGCCGCAACGCCTCGGCCGCCGGACCCTCCGCCCCAGTGACCGGAGTGGGGCGGCGGAGTTCGGCCACGACCCTGCCTCTGTCGGTGACCAGAACCGATTCTCCAGCCTGGACCTCCTTGAGGATCCGGCTGAGATGGGCCTTGAGGTAGCGAACTCCGATCCTTCTTGCCATCTCCTCAATGTAGTTACGTGAGACCACATTCCTAATTTCCCCCTCTCCCGCCCCTGTGGGAGAGGGGGCCGGGGGTGACGGACGAAACCATTTCGGCGCTCGATGCGTCAAACCTAAGAACCTTAGGCTTAGCCCCGGTGACCCCATGCCCGACCCCAGTCTCGAACTCGTCCGCGGTACCCTGGACCTCGTCATCCTCAAGGCCCTCTCCTGGGGCCCCCTCCACGGGGTCGGAGTGGTTCGCTGGGTCGAGGACGTCACCCATCAACAACTCCAGGTCGAGGAAGGAGCACTCTACCCGGCGCTCCATCGGCTCGAGAGGAAGGGGTGGCTCGAGGCGGAGTGGGGGTTCACCGATCGCGGCCGGAAGGCGAAGTACTACCAGCTCACGTCCGCCGGGCGCCGCCGGCTGACCGCCGAGCTCCACACCTGGGATCGGTACACGCGAGCGATCGGAATGGTGATAGCCGCCGAGGGAGGAGCAACCCGATGACCGACTCGTTGAACCGGTGGCGGGAGGCGAAACGCGTCTTCCGTCTTCCATTCTCCCGTCGCCGGGCCGCGCAGGACGTGGATGAGGAGTTGGCCTTTCACCTCGAGGAACGGATCGAGCAGTTCGTTGAGTTGGGGATGACCCGCGCGGAAGCCGAGTCCGAGGCACACCGCCGGTTCGGCAACTATGACCACCATCGCGCGCATACCCGCGCCATCCATGAGGCCACCATGCACACGCGCCAGCGCTCCGAACACCTTCGCGGTCTGGTTCGGGAAATCTCCCATGCCTGCCGGGTTCTCCGCCGCTCACCCACGTTCGCTCTGGTGGCGTGTGCCACCCTGGCACTCGGCATCGGTGCCACCACCGCGATCTTCATGGTCCTCGATGCGGTGGTTCTCCGCCCTCTCCCCTACCGGCAGAGCGGGGAACTGGTGTCGGTGCTCCACCCCGCCACGGTACCGGGGAGCGGCGAGCAGAAGTGGGGGATGAGTGCCGCCGGATACTTCCACTTCCGGGAGAACAACACCACCCTGTCTGATCTGGGCGGCTACCGTACATCGTCGATCACGGTGACCGGAGAGGGGGGCGCGGAGGTGGTCCGGGCGGGGATGATCACCGCCTCGATCTTCACCACCCTGCGTGCGCGGCCGGAGGTTGGCCGACTGATCCTTCCGGATGACGATCGTCCCGGTGTTGCCCCGGTCGTGGTGCTGAGTCACGAGTACTGGCGTCGCCGGTTCGGAGGAAACCCCGACGTGGAGGGGACCCTGCTGCAGACCGCCACCGGCCCCCTGGAGATCGTCGGGGTGGCGGAGCCGGCCCTGACCCTGCCGAAGCCGGGGCCGTTCGGGTCCACGGCCAATCTGGCGGGATTCGGGGTGGATCTCTGGGTGCCGATGCAGCTCGATCCGGCGGCCCGACCCCAGAATAACCATCAGTACTCCGGGATCGGCCGCCTCAAACCGGGGGTGACGGCGGCGATGGCCGAGGCCGACGTCCAGCGGATGACGGAGCGCTTTCCCACCCTCTTCCCGAGTGCCTACTCGGAGGGGTTCCTGAACCAATATCGGTTCCGGGCCGGGGTGATTCCCCTCCGGGACGAGGTTCTCGGCCCCTCGCTCGCCCCGACTCTCTGGGTCGTGTTCGGGGCGGTGGGGTTGGTGCTGATGATCGCCCTGGCGAATGTGGCCAACCTCTTCCTGGTGCGGATGGAGGCCCGGCGGCGCGAATCGGCGATCCGCACGGCGCTGGGGGCCGATCGCTCCCGGATGCTCGGCCTCTTCCTGTCGGAGAGCCTGCTGCTGACGGGGGTGGCCGGAGTGTTCGGTGTCGCGGTTGCCTGGATGGGGCTTCGTGCCCTGCTGGTCATCGCTCCGACCAACATCCCCCGGCTGGCCGGCGTGACCATGACCGGGGAGGCCGTGGCCTTTGCCGCGGCCCTCTCGCTTCTCACCGGGCTCGCGTTGGGATTGATGCCGATGGCGCGCACCCGGGTGGATGTGCGTGCCCTCCGCGAGGGGGGTCGGGGCCTCACCTCGGGCGGCCCGCGGCGCGCGCGAGGCGCGCTGGTGGTGGCTCAGGTGGCCTTGGCTCTGGTGCTCCTCGCGGCTTCCGGGCTGATGCTCAAGAGTGTCGCGAGGCTCCGGCAGGTGGAACCAGGGCTGGATCCGGCCGGTGTGCTCACGGTGTCGATTGCGGTCCCGTTCCCGCAGTACGCGACACTCGACGCGGGGGTCGCGTTTCATCGGCAGGTGCACGAACGAATCGCGGCGCTCCCCGGGGTGATCGAAGTCGGCGCCGCCACGGCGCTCCCGCTTCGCGATTTCGGGGGGTGTTCCGTCGTGTTCCGGGAGGGCCGGCCCTATGGCCCGGACGAGCAGACACCGTGTGTGGCCACCCCCCGTGCGACACCGGGCTTCTTTGCCGCACTTGGGATCACCGTGGCGGGCACCATGCCGACCTGGGGAGATGTGGATTCGCGAAGCGGAGCAACAGTCGTGACGCGGGCGCTGGCGGAGCGGCTCTGGCCGGGGGAGGACCCGATCGGCAAGGGGATCAACACCAATGGCCCCGACTCGCCGCTCGGGTTTTACCGTGTGACCGGCGTGATTCCGGCCCTGCATGCCGAGGGATTGGATCGGCCTCCGACGGAAGCGGTTTTCTATCCTGCCAGCGAGCGGGTCGGCGATGTCCGCTCGGACGCCCTTCACGGTCTGATGTACGCCATCCGCACCTCCCGGGTCGATCCGGTCTCCCTGATGGAGCCGATCCGGCGGATCGTCACCGAACTCGACCCGGATGTTCCGGTGGTGGACCCCCAATTGATGCAGGTCACGGTGGAGCGGTCGATCGCCCGTACGTCGTTCGTCATGACGCTGCTGTCGATCGCCGGGGGAATGGCCTTGCTGCTCAGCACGGTGGGGATCTACGGTGTAATTTCGTACCTGGTGGCGCAACGCCGGAGCGAGATCGGGGTCCGGATGGCGCTCGGGGCCCGGGTGCCGCAGGTGGCTCGGCTCGTGGTGGGACAGTCACTCGCGCTGGTGGCGGTCGGAGTGGCAGTGGGCGTGGTGGTGGCACTCCTGGGGACGCGGGTCCTTCAGTCCGTGCTCTACGACGTGAGCCCCACCGATCCCGCCGTGCTGATCGCGGTGTCGGTGCTGCTGCTGGTGATTGCCGTGCTGGCCAGCGTAGGCCCGGCCCGGCGCGCGGCACGGGTGGAACCGGTGGAGGTGTTGCGGGCGGAGTGATAGACAATGAACAATGAACAATGATCAATGAACAATGAACGGTGAAGGGTAAACGCGGGCATGCAGGGACAACCCGGAGGTCAACATGAACGAGCGACGGCGTCTTCCCGATTCTCACGGTTCACTCGAGCCTCCCCGGCGAGACCCTCCGACAGCCGTGGGAACCTTGACGCCCCCCCCACCGCCGCCTCCGATTCACCGGCGGGGAGGGAGGACGAGGGCTCGATCGCGGTTGCTTGATCTCCTTCGGCGGCTCGCGGTGATCCCCCTCGATCTTGCGGACCGGCTCGTGTCCGCGATCAAACGCTGAGACCCGTCCCTCCTGACGCGGTGCCATGGAGGGCTTTCCCGATCCAAGGAGGCCAAGTGCCCATTTTCGGGTTTGACGGAATCGAGTTTGAGGACGCGCCGAAGAAGGCTGTGCCGGTCTGTCCCAGCTGCAAATCGGAACTCCGCCGGATCTGGGTCAAGGCGAAAGGGGTGGGAGGAGTCTCCCAGAAGCACATTCTCATGTGTCCCCATTGCCGGGCCTTCCTGGGATACGGAATGGCCCAGACGTGAGACCGCGGGCTTCTCCCGGAGGCACTTTCTTGCCGTGACCGGCGCGATGATGATCGCCGAGCATGGGTTGTTGGGCTCATTGACCCCTGGCGGAGGAGCGACGATGTACGGACTGATCGGAAAGATGACTGTGGTCCCCGGCCAACGTGATGCTCTCGCGGCGATCCTGCTGGAGGGAACAGGGGACATGCCGGGGTGCCTCAGCTACGTGGTCGCCGAGGACGCGACCGACCCCGATGCCCTGTGGATTACCGAGGTGTGGGACAGCAGGGCGAGTCACCAGGCCTCGCTCACCCTGCCATCGGTTCAATCGGCAATCTCCCAGGGGCGACCGCTCATCACCGGCTTTGGACAGCGTACGGAGACCGTGCCACTCAGCGGGAGCAATCTCGGCGCGTAGGTCGGCTTCACACGGTCAACGACGTACTTGAGGAACGGCGGATTCATGGGCGACGCATATCTCGAAGTGACCCCGGAGGCGGGGCAGCGCTACTTTTCGGGCCCGATCTCAGGTCCCATCGTGATGCTGAACCTTCTCCGTTTTCGGACAATTGCCGACTATTCCGCGACGCCGGATCTGGCCCCTGCCACGCCGATCTCCGGCGCTGAGGCGTATGAGAAGTACATGGCGCACACGCGGCCGTTTCTGGAAGAGGACGAGGGGGAGATCCTCTTTCTGGGGCGCGGCTGTCACTTCCTGATCGGACCGCCGGAGGAGCGGTGGGATCTGATGCTGCTGGTGCGCCATCAGAGCCAGGCCCGGTTTCTGGCCTTTGCATCGAATGAGGCGTATCTCGCCGGGATGGGTCACCGGCTGGCGGCGCTCGCGGACTCCAGGCTCCTGCCCGTCATCCTGTGAGATTCACGGATTGTGCTTCATGCCATGGGCCCCGTGATCTATCCGCTGGAACTCCAGGAACGCATGGACCGCGGCCAGCGCCTCGGCGTCGGTGGTGTGGATCTGTACCTCGCCGCCGTGGGGCAATTTCCGGTAGGTGAAGCGGAGGCGCTCCCTCCGTTCTGACATGACGGCAGTGCCGGGCACCACCCTGTCGTGCACCATGGCGCGGATCCGGAAATCCCCGGCGGTGAAGAGCTGCTGGATGTCCTGCAGGTGCTCGCGGATGACGGCGGTGCCCGCCGAGTCGTCCCCGTTGCGCTGCAGGGTGATGCGGCCGCCGTCGGGAAGGTTGTCGAAGGTGTGAGTGGAGGTGTACTGGTGCACCCCCATGGCCCGGCGGCCTCGTTCCTGGAGCTCGGCGAAGGCGCTGTCCGACAGTCGCCTCGGCGGCTCGGCTCCCTGGGCGAGGAGGGCTCTGGGAGTCCGAGGACGAGAAGGGCCGGAAGGGTGGAGGAAATGCGGAGGGCCATTATCGGACTCCTTGCTGGAAAGTGGTGGGGGGCAGGTCACTGCAAAAGCACAAAAGGCACAAAGTCGCCAACCTGAGCGCCGGGGCCTCCCGACCGGCCGCGGAGCGGCCACAGGCCATGGCCCACGGCTTCAGCCGTGGGAACCAGTGCAGCTAAAGAGCGGGGCGCCCCGTAGGGGCGCAAGTCAGTCCTACGGATAGCGTTCAGCAAAGTCCGCTCGATGCGCTCCTCCTCTGTTGGGGGAGGAGGTCGACCGGCATTTCGCGGTGGACATAGGTGTGTCCCCTGAGGGTGTCCCTCGGTCTTGCGCCCCTACGGGGCGCGGGAAAGTGTCGATGCGTCCTGCTCCCACGGCTGAAGCCGTGGGCCATGTACTTCGGCCGCTCCGCGGCCGGGCCTCCAGCCTGGGAGTGCCGGCGGCATCACCGACTTCGTCGTCTGGAGCAGCTGGCGCGAGGGGAGTGAGCGGCGGCCCTTCCATGGATTCAGAGGAGTTCAAGCGGACAGTTTGTGAAACATTTCACAAATGATCCATGGGTCTGTGCGGGTTCCGGACACTTGTCCTTGCAAATCATGGAATCTGACTCCGTAATTACATGGATGAATCGCCGTATCTTTCCAGTCTTGGAACAACGGTCGCCGAAGTCCCCGCCGTGGCGCTTCTCGGCCCTCGCCAAGCGGGCACGACCACGCTGCCGCACTTGTGCGAATGCCTTCGGATTCGGAACGACGGGTAGCCTCTTGCGGAGGCCAGCACCAACCCTCGGTGGCTACCCCAAGCCAGCTTCCTTCGAATCGCTTTCGGCGCCGTCCTTGCGGAAAGGCACAGCCGGTTCTCGAAGCGCGAGTTCGGAGAGGAGAGACTTAACAAATGCCTTTCCCTCAGCCGCCACTTTGGAGTTGTCGAGAAGTCGCTGTCCTTTGGGTTTGCGGCTGTCAAACCGAATGAACCACGATCCTTCGAGTAGACCTTGGTTCCAAAGTGGCGCCTTTCGTACCGCGATTCTCTTGATGGCCTGCTCGAAGAACATGGACCACGTTGTCCCGTCTTTGCGAGTGCTGTCGGCGACCACGTCGAAGAGAACAACGTATCCAATGACGATCTCAGGACGAAGTTGCTGGATGTTGGCGATCTCTCCCATGTGGTCGTCAAGACGGTTAGGAACTGTGCCGGCCGCGTTCTTCCACAGGGACTTTAGCGAAATGAGGAGCCGGAACTTTCCGGCAAACTCGTACGCAACATCCCAGTCCTTTTCCCGGGCAAGGCCCGTAACCCTCAGCTCGCCACCAGTGCCGCCCTTCGCACCGGGGAGACCGTTTGCATCCAGCTGCTCGCAGACATAGTCAGCCAGTGCACGCAGCCGGTCAGGTGACTGGGTCGGCTTTTCCATTACCTTCTCGATCACATCTTCTAGGGTCACGTCCATGCTCCGCGTTTTTAGGGTCCTCGGTACAGGCTCGAGTGCCATATATTACTACGAATGAAGAAGCTACCTGCCTTGGTCGAACCGACGGTTGCCAAGAAGTTCGCAGCCAGAGACGCTGCGTTTGCCTCCAACCGTGCCATCCTTAAGACGTTACACCGCCAGTATTTGGGTGACGCACGCCTGATGCCTGAGCTGGAGCCTGGCAGTCCGGCCATCGATCTGGTGGTCACGTCACCACCCTACTGGACCCTCAAGGAGTACGACGGGGCGGCCGGCGTGGCCCAGCTTGGACACTGGGCAGAGTACGAGAGCTTCCAGGTCGAACTTGGGCGCGTGTGGAAGAGATGCTTTGACCTCCTCACCCCGGGCGGGCGCCTGTGTGTCGTCGTAGGAGATGTATGCCTGCCTCGGCGCAAAAGTGGTCGTCATATGGTCATCCCCCTTCATGCCGACATCGCCGTACATTGCAGGCGAATTGGATTCGATTATCTCACCCCGATTCTCTGGCACAAGATTGCCAACGCCGTGACAGAGGTCGAGGGGAATGGGGCTCCATTTCTGGGGAAGCCGTACGAGCCGAACGCGATCATCAAGAGTGATGTCGAGTACATCCTTCTTTTCCGCAAGCCAGGGGGGTACCGCACCCCTACTCCGGAGCAACGGACTCTGAGCTTGATTGACAAGGCCGACCATGCGAAGTGGTTCCGATCGATCTGGCTCGACGTGCCAGGGGCAAGCACAAGGAAGGGACATCCTGCACCTTTCCCCACGGAATTGGCATATAGGCTGATCCGGATGTTTTCATTCGTCGGTGACACGGTCCTGGACCCGTTTACGGGGACGGGTAGCACCACCGAGGCTGCGATCAAGGCATACCGGAACAGCATCGGCTATGAAATAGAGCCCTCGTACTTCCAGGCCCTCCGCGAACGCTTTGCCCAGGTTACGCCGGGGGTCAATGTCCAGTTTTCGCCGAAATAATAGGCCGATGTCTTGCCTGCTCTTGTCTCACGGTCGAGGGGCGCTGTTACACAAGATAGCAGCAACCCCGTGGATGCGGGGGTTCAATTCACTTCCAATGGATCCCACGCTCCCCTGGCAACCGTCCACTGCGCCGACAACACTCCATTGCTACTCGGCAGCCGCAGCACATGCATGCTATAGGTCGCCTTCGAGATCGACCTTTTGTCGTATCAACTCCGCAAGCTGGGTCGGCGTTAGTGCGCGAACATCCAAATACGCAATGGTCGATGGAATGCCAGGAATCTCGGTGTTGTCGAAGCGAACTGGAAGAATTGTCTCGCGATCACCCTTCAGATGGCGCGAGAGAGCAAAACTCTTCTCATGGTTGGGCCATGCTTTCGCGGCATAGTGTCGTGACGCAAAGAGGACCACGAACCGCGAGTTCTTACCGTAGACCTCCCCGAAGTGGTCAGCCAGGTCCTTGCCCCACAAGCCGACTTGTTCGAACCGGTCGTAGAAGACGGTCAAGCCCAAGTCTTGAAGTGCCGACGCAACATCCTCGACATAGTCCCGGTCCTCGCCAGCGAAGGAAAGGGCGACATCAAAGCTACGACGTAGGCGACTGCGCTTCGCCTCGCGCACTTTGAGCGCTTCGTCACTCCCTACTGCGTCAGCCCTCGACGTCGTCCCCTTCGTTGTGGACCCACGTAGTCCGTAGCCGAGGGCCTGGATCGCACTCATGTCCCGTTCGAGATCAGCCCGCCGCTTGACGACCTCCAGTCTCACGGACGGCTCGAGTTGAGCGTTGTACTCGGTGACCTGCTCGTTCACCGATCCTAGCCATGTCTTGAGGTCCTTGAGGTCTTCCTGGAAGAACCGGTGCGTAGCCTCTACACTGCGATCCGGTGAATCGTACGGAAAGCGCAGTTCTGTGCCGCCCACCACAGCCCTGGGAATGACTGAGGTCCAGGTACGTGGTTTACACTGAAACAACTTGGGATCGCCGGAAAACGGGAGGTGGTAGGTCACTTCCAGTCCGTCAACGAGAGTCGGTCCAAACGGATTCTGGACTCGATTGAAATCGTGGCTGACGTCGATCTGTGCATCTCGTTTTGAGACCTCGATCGTCTCCTCGTGGAGTTCGATCGCAGCGATCACGAGCTTGGATGCAACTGTCGCCGCCAGAAACTCATCTGTTTGCTGATTGAAAGTGTGCTCAGGAATCTCTCGCACGAGCGACCGAAGCTCCGCCCTCTGGTGTTCGATAACGGCACGCAGGTCATGCTCGTAGAACAGCCGGGGCCAATCACGCTTGATCACATCGGACTCCGGGAAACCTGTGGGCAACTAACCCATGTCATGACAGGGTGCATCGTACTCTACTGTAATCCAGGCACTCCCGCAAGCTACCCCAGCCGCTTGTTCCTCCCCTTGGTTCGGTCGGCGGTCTTCGGCAATGCGTCGATAGATTGGCTCGATTGGACTTTGACGATCTGGCGGATTCAGGCGGTCGGGCCGATGCGACTCGTCGCTGACGCTCGGGATGACTCCAGACAGATCGGAAGGACGCACCCTGAGGATCGATGCGCATCGGCAGCGGCTGTTCGCGAACAGCCCGTACGGTCCTCTGTCTACGTCCTATGTCCTCTGTCCTATGTCCTGGTCACGGCACCAGCGTCCGGGGCCGGTGCCGCACCACGAACAATCCCTCCTTGCGGCTCGTGAAGATGATCGTGCCGCTCGGGAAATACGGATAGTTGCTCCATGACCCCGCGAACCCCGGCCCGTTGTCGTCGGTGGGGACGCTGTCGAAGTACCCCGTCTCCCGCGGGTGGGCGGGATCGGCGATGTCGATGACCCGGAGGCCGCTCGCATAGTTGGACTGGTACATGTAGCGGCCGCGGATGTAGAGATTGTGGTCGATCGCGCCGGTGGTGCCGAGAAACTCGGTGAGAAGCACCGGGTCCTCGAGATCGGCCACGTCCCAGCCGAGTGTCCGGGTCCGCTCCACGCTGCCATTGGCCTCGTCACCCTCGTCTCCCATGAAGAAGTATTTCTGATCCTCGGTGAGCCACCCCTGGTGCGCATACGCCGTGCTCGGATAGGCCGCGATGGCCACGGTGCGCGGGGCCTGCTTGTCGGTGACGTCCACGATGGCGAGGGCGGTTTCCGCCGAGTTGAAGCAGAGCTCCCGGCCCTGGTACCGGGTGTCGGGGCCCCGATAGATGACGCACTGGGTGTCGTGCACGCCGCCGGTCCCGGCCCGGCCGACCGCGGGATCGGCAAAGCAGCCGGCAAAGGTGGGACGGGTTGGCTCCCGGATGTCGATCATGTGGAGCCCGCCGCCGCAGCTCTCGCCGCCGCCCCCGTTCCCCACGGTGTAGGCAAAACCGGTCTCCTCGTTGATCGCGATGTTGTGCGACTCGGCGAACCGGTCGTAGTGGGCATCCTCGGTGAAGGTGACGGGAGCACCGACCACGTTCCGGAGCCGGGTGAGGTCGAACACCTGCATTCCGTGCCGACCCCCGTTGTCCGCAACGATGAAGACGTGGTCCTTGTACGTTTTCATGTCCCGCCACCGGTTGGGGCGGGCCCCGTCGTGCATCGGGAGATCACCCAGGTAGAGGGGGTTGGACGGATCGGTCACGTCGACGAAGGAGGTGCCGTCCACCCGCCCCACGATCGCGTACTCGCGGTTGGTTGTGGAATCGGTCCAGCCCCAGATGTCGTTGAGCATGACCCCGCGCTTCCCACCAATCGCCGAGACCGGCAGAAAGGAGAGGAGATCCACCTCGGCGCAGGGAAAGCCCTCCACCGCCTCCCCCTCACAGTGCCGTTCCTCGGCGGTGATCGCCCGGGGACCGGCGGAGACTCCCGGAGTCACGGTGCCCTCGGCGCGCCAGGCCCCATCGGTGGTCCGGGCGTAGAGCCACCCGGTGCCTTCCCAGAAATCGGCGATCGGACCTCCGATGGCGAGCCGCCCCGCCGCGGCCGCCACCGCGTGGCCAAACATGATCGTCTGGTCGCGCCGCTCGGGCCGGAGTGCCTCGCGTGGGATCCACCCGCCGGGCCCCCGGGTGAAGCGATGCACCGCCCCGATGCGTCCGTCCGCGAGCGGGGCGCCTATCAGGAGTTCGTCCCCGTCGATGGCCACCGCACGACCGAACTCCTCGGGCCCTGTCGGCGCGGCGGGCTGAAGGCGGTCCACAAGGGACCACTGGCCGCCGATGTTCGCATAGACATGGACGGCGCCAACGCCGCGATCGGCACCCGGTGACGCGATGAGGAGGCGGGTGTCGTCGAGCAGGAGGGCATGCCCGAATCCCTCCGAGGGAGCGGACGGCGCGATCCGGGCCTCCTCGCGCCAGCCGGCGTCTCCGCGTCCAAGCACCAGCACGTAGGGTGTGACGCCGGACTCGCTCCCGGTCGCGGGAGCTCCCACGACCAGCCGGTCCCCCGCCATGGCGAGGGAGGCCCCGAGCCGCACGCCACGTCCCGTTCCCGTGGCCACGATTCCGGCGTCGGCCCAGGTTCCCGTCACAGAGCGACGGAACTCGCGCACCTGTCCGGCGCCTTCCTCCGCTCCCGGAGCACCGACCAGGAGACGGTCGCCGCGGAGCAGGAGGGAATGGCCGAAGAGGTCGCCCTCGGCGCCTCCGGGCAGGGCCAGTCGCGCGACCCGTTCCCACCGATCAGCGCTCCAGGCGTAGAGGTAGACGGTTCCCGATCCCTTGGGGGGTGCCCCAACGGCGAGAAGGTCACCAGCAACCGCGAGTGCCGTTCCGTACCCGTCTCCCACCTCCAGCTCCTCCTCGGTGATGACGCTGGTTTCGGCCCAGGTCCCGGTAACGCCTCGCTGGAAGACGCGGACCGCACCGGGCCGGGAGGGGTTGAACTGCCAGCCGACCGGGATCCCCGAGTGTCCGACGAAGAGACGATCGCCCTGGAGTGCGATCGCCGATGCGAAGCCGAGCGCCGCGACCGTGGGCGAGGTGCCGGCCGGGACAACCGGACCCGATGGAGCGGGGGTCAGGAAGCCGAGGAGTGCGAGGAGGAGTGGGAAGACCATCGGTGGTGCCACCTCCATTGAGTGTCAATACCCTTCAAGCTGTTTCAAGTTATGCGCCGTGGGTCGCGCAAGCCACCCCGGCCGCGCTCCGTGGCGGAGATCCGGGGCAATGACGGATCCCCACGATTTCACTGAGTGACAGACCGGGCCGAGCTCAGGTCCTCGATCAGCACCAGACCGGCAGGTGTTGGGCTTCCGGTCACCACCCTCCGGTGGTAGTCGGCCTGGCCCAGGTGGTAGCCAAGATGGGACACGAGATGGAGGAGAAAGTCGCCGGTGGAGACGTGCGTGCCGCGAAGCGAGACGGGATAGGGCGCCGCGAGGTCGCTCTCGGAGAGGGCGGGGAGGATGGCCGTGACCACCGCACTTGTGGCATCGAGGTGCGGGTACAGCTCCGCCCGCGGGAGGCCCCGGGTGGCGAACTCGGCGTCGCGATCCCGGACGAAGCCGGTGTGGCCGAGCACGGTGCCGAGGAAATGCTGGAGATTGCCCGCCACGTGGAGCACCAGAGTGCCGGTGACGTTGACGGGCCCCGGGACGGGGGTCCAGGGTGAGGCATCGTCGGGGTAGGCATCGAGGGTGCGGCGGAACCCGGTGAGGTCGCGTCGCATGACACCGGCGAGCCAGGACATCATGGGAAGGGGCATGGGGCACCAATGGACAATGGACAGTGAACAATGGACAATGAACAATGAACAATGGACAATGAACAGCAGGGAGTAGGGAATAGGGAGTGGGGTGTAGGGTGTGGAGTGTAGGCCCCACAGCAACCGGGGCCCAGGCCCCGCACGGAGCGTCATCCCGAGCGAAGAGAGGGATCTGTGGAGCCTGCGGGTGTACTTCCCGTCGTCCGGAAAAGATCCTCCAGGGGAACTCCTTCCAGCCTTCCGCCCCGATACGCCCGGAGCCTCCGTTCCGCGTCCTCGGCCCAGATGTCATCCATCGCCTTGTCCGGCTCGTCCAGGCTCCTGATCAGGCCCTCCACCAGAATGACGCGCTCCCCGGCCGTCAGTGTCATCACCCCGTTTAGCAACTTTCGGGTGCTCATGGCAGTTCTCTCCATTCTCACGGGACAATGGCCCGTGAACGGTCGCCCACGCTTCTCTCGGTCACGACTCAAGTGTATCGCCCACCTCCCTCCCCCGCCACCGTCCGGGTATTATCCGGGTCGCCCCCGACCCCGAGGGGAGGGCGCCTGACGACCACCACCACACCGGGAGATCCCGTGACCAGGTCTGTTTCAGGACTCTCGCGCCGCGACTTCGTGGCCCGCGCGAGCGGCTGTGCCGGTTGGCTCCTGCTGTCGGGCGCCTCGCCGGCTCTCGCCTCCCGGGTCTTTTCGCCGTCGCTGGGTCGGGTGGTGCGCCAGGAGCCGTGGGGTCGACTGGAACAGGTGGGAGAGGGGGTCTGGGCCCTGGTCTCGACGCCGCTGGCCCAGGATCCCCTGGCGCGACGCACCCTCTGCAACGGCGGCATCGTGGCGGGACGCGACGGGGTGCTGATGGTGGAGGGGTTCGGGAGTGACGAGGGAGCCCTCTGGATGGCCGACCAGGCACTCGCCCTGACGGGGCGGAGACCAACCCACGTGGTGGTGACGCACTATCACGCGGACCACTGCAATGGCCTGCACGGCTACGGCACCGGCCCGGACGCTCCCCGCCGGCTCGCCACACCCGTCACCCGCCAACTCCTCATGGAACGGAGCCGGGTGCCCGAAGCGAGACGGGTCTGGCCGGAGGGCACCATCACGGCGACCCGCCCCGGGGTGATCGATCTCGGCGGACGACGCGTGACCGTGACACCCCTGGGTGGCCACACGCCGAGCGATGTGATCCTCCGGGTGGAGGACCCGGCGGTGGTGTTCTGTGGCGATCTGGTCTGGTACGGGATGTTCCCGAACTTCGTCGACGCGATCCCTCCCGACCTGGACGCCTCGGTCCGCGCCATCGGGGCCGACCCGGGAGTGGTGTACGTTCCCGGCCACGGGACCCTGACCGATGCCGCGGGGATGCGGCGCTACCGGGCGATGCTCGAGCATGTGGGGGACGCCGCCCGACAGGCCGCGGGAGAGGGGCTCTCCGCCGAGGAGGGAGCGGCCCGGTACCGGCTCCCCGCCGACGTGGCGGACTGGGTTCTCTTCAGCCCCACCTATTTCCGGGTTGCCTTCCAGGCCTGGGGGCGTGTGCTCGGCGGCACCGGTTGACGTCTCCCGGTGGATGTGCAGGACAGGAATCTTCCAGGCGCGGCCCTTCCCCCACCGGGGGAGTGAACGCGCCGTTCCAATGCGAAAGGCCTTTCCGTCTCATGTGGTTTCGTCACCCTGTCATTCGTTTCGTGATCGTTCTCGCCGCCGCCACCATCCTCGGTGGATTCCGGGGTGATTCGGCCCAGGGGCAGAGTCGCGCGGCCGCTCCCGGTCCCCTCGACTCCCTCCCCACTGACCCCGCAATTCGTGCCGGGACCCTGCCCAACGGCCTTCGCTACCTCATCCGTCGCAACGCCTGGCCCGAGAACCGGGCGGAGCTCCGTCTGGTGGTGAATGCCGGCTCGATGCAGGAGGATGATGACCAGCGGGGGCTGGCCCATTTCGTGGAACACATGGCCTTCAACGGCACTCGGCGCTTCGCCAGGCAGACGCTGGTGGACTACATCGAGCGGATCGGGATGCAGTTCGGTGCCCACCTCAACGCCGGGACGTCGTTCGACGAAACCACGTACCAGTTGCAGATCCCGACCGACACGGCGGCCGTGGTGGACACCGCGTTCCTGATTCTGGAGGAGTGGGCCCACGGCGTCACGTTCGACAGCGCCGAGGTGGAGCGGGAGCGGGGTGTCGTCATTGAGGAGTGGCGCCTGGGGCTCGGCGCGGATCAGCGGATGTTCGACAAGCAACTCCCGGTTCTGCTGAAGGGCTCCCGCTACACCGAGCGGCTCCCCATCGGAGACCGCGGGACGCTGGAGACATTTCCTCGTGAGGCGCTGGTGCGGTACTATCGCGACTGGTACCGGCCGGATCTCATGGGAGTGGTGGTGGTGGGTGACGTGAACGTGGACCGGATCGAGGCGCTGATCCGGGAGCGCTTCAGCGGCCTGGCCGGTCCTTCCGATCCTCGGCCCCGGATCGTGTTCCCCGTGCCGCCGCATGCGGAGCCCCTGGTGTCGATCGCCACGGACGCCGAGGCCACCGGGTCGCAGATCACGATCTACGAAAAGACGCCTCCGGCGAGAACGGTGACCGTGGGGGATTTGCGGGCCGGTCTCCTGCAGCGCATCGACGACGCCCTCCTGAACCTCCGGCTCTTTGCCCTGACCAAGCAGGCGGAACCGCCCTTCATCGGGGCCGGCGTGGGCGGGGGCAACTTCGTCCGGAGCGCCGATGTGGAGGTGGTGGGGGTGAGCGTTCGGGACGGCGGCGTGGTCGAGGGCCTCACGGCGGCTCTCTCCGAGGTGGAGAGGGTGCAACGCTTCGGGTATACCGAGGCGGAGCTGGCGCGGGCCAAGGAGGAAATCCTGCGAGGTTTCGAACGGGCCTGGGACGAACGGGAACGGACGCCGTCGTCGCGCTATGCGGGGGCCTACGTGGACGATCTGTTGAGCGGCGAGGTGTCCTCGGGCATCGACCACGATTATGCGCTGGCCCAGGCCCTCCTCCCCGCCATCACACTGGACGAGCTCAACGCATCGGCGCGGGCCCGCCGGTCGGGCGAGAGCCAGGTGGTGCTGGTCAACGCTCCCGAATCGGCCGCGGCCGCCGTCCCCGACGCTGCGGTGCTGCTGCAGGCCATCACGGCGGTGGGGGAGACGGAGCTCGCCGCCTATGAGGAGTCGCTGGACCTGGGCCCCCTGATCGACCCCCTGCCGGCCTCGGGACGGATCGTGTCCGAGCAGTCGGACTCGGTGAGCGGAACCGTCACCTGGACCTTGTCAAACGGGGCGCGGGTGATTCTCCGGCCCACTGATTTCCAGGCGGATGAGATCCTGTTCCGGGCCTGGAGCCCGGGGGGAGCGTCGCTGGTGACGCCGGACGCCTATCTCAACACTTCACTCGCCCCGACCCTGCTCGGCCTGGGCGGGATCGGGCGGTTCGACGTGGTGTCGCTGCAGAAGCGGCTCGCGGGGAAGGCGGTGTCGGTGACCCCGTTCATCGGAATGACGCAGGAGGGCCTGACCGGCGGGGGATCGCCGAAGGATCTGGAGACCCTTCTGCAGCTCATTCATCTTTCCGTGACCTCGCCGCGGGCGGACACGGCGGCGTTCCAGGGGTTCACCGCCAACGTCCGGGCCTCCCTGGCCAACCGGGGATCGGACCCGGAAACGGCGTTTCAGGACACGCTACAGGTCACCCTGACCAGTCACCATCCGCTCACGCGCCCGTTCACTGTGGATCGGGTGGGGGAGCTCGACCTGGGCCAGGCGTGGAGTTCCTTCCAGGACCGGTTCCGCGACGCGGGTGACTTCACCTTTCTCTTCGTCGGGCGGTTCGACGCCGAGGTAATGCGCCCCCTCGTGGAGCAGTATCTCGCGTCCCTGCCCGCGACGGGCCGGGTGGAGAACTGGCGGGACCCGGAGATCAATGCGCCGGAGGGAGTGGTGGAGCGGATCGTGCGGCGGGGCGTGGAGCCCAAGAGCCAGACCCGGATCGTGTTCACCGGTCCTCTCGAGTACGGTCCCGCCGCGCGGGATGACCTCCGGTGGCTGTCCCAGGTGCTGGAGCTGCGTCTCCGGGAAACGTTGCGGGAGGATCTGGGAGGGACCTACGGCGTGGGAGTGTCGGTGTCGCCGGGGCGGGTGCCGCGGGAGGAGTACACCTTCGCCATCGACTTCGGGAGCGATCCCGCTCGGATGGAGCAGCTCGTGGGTGCGGTGTTCGGCGAGATCGAGCGGCTGCAACAGGCAGGCGCCACGGCGGAGGATCTGGCCAAGGTCCGGGAAGCGGAGCTGCGCGACACGGAAGTGAACCTGACCCGGAATGGATACTGGCTCCAGCAGTTGGCCCATGCCGATGTGACGGGGGAACCGCCGGTGCTGACTCTGGAGATGATGCGCGCGCGAGTCGAGGGGCTCACCTCGGACCGGATCCGCGAGGCGGCGACGCGGTACCTGGACCGGACGCGGTACGTGCGGGTGTCGTTGGTGCCGGAGGGATAGGCAATGTGAAGTTCGAAGTGCGATCAGTGGGGTAAATGATGCGATACTTCCCATGCCGCACCTGCCGCAGCTCATCGCGGCCGCGTCAGCGAACTGATTGTACCAGGGTCGGCACCGCTCGGTCGGTCGTCGTGCCGTCGCCGAGCTGGCCTTCCACGTTCGAGCCCCAGCAGTACGCGCGCCCGTTGAGCGCCACGCCGCACATCTGCAAGATGCCGGCGTCAATCTGTGCGAAGCTGATGTCGCCTACGGTGCGCGTCGGCTCTGTCACCGTTCCGCTAAACGCCCCGGTGCCGGTCTGCCCGCTCGAGCTGCTACCCCAGCAATAGGTCCACCCGTCAGTGGCGATACCGCAGAACAGCGTGGACCCGGTGGCGATCTGCGTGAACCGTAGCAGCGTGGGCACCGGCCGCGGCGGCGTCGCCTGACCGTTGTTGACGCCGCCATTGCCCCAGCAGTACGCCGCGCCATCAGATTTGAGGGCACAGGCGTGGTTCTGGCCGACGCTCAAACTGGCGGGCACCATGCCTTCCCCGTCCGGGACTGCCATCGGTGTTGGGGAGCATTTGTGCACCTCGCACGTCTCCGTGAGCGTCCCGTCCGCGACACCG
The DNA here is from genome assembly GCA_041741375.1 of Gemmatimonadales bacterium. Lineage (GTDB taxonomy): Bacteria > Gemmatimonadota > Gemmatimonadetes > Gemmatimonadales > GWC2-71-9 > OFTM291. The sequence goes on from JBGSKF010000186.1 coordinate 21,424, forward strand.
AGCAGGCCGTTCACGTTGCTGCCCCAGCAATACACGGTCCCTCCGGGCGTGATTCCACACCCGTTGAAAATGTCCCGTCCGATCGCGGCGAACACGGGCGATCCGGCCAGGACGGAGGGCACCGCCCCCGGCGAGGCCGAGCCCGTGCCGACCTGCCCATGTCGGTTGACTCCCCAGCAGATCGGCAGGTTGGTCATGGTGATGGTGCATGCGCCCAGGTCCCAGCCTACGGCCAAGCGCGTATACGTGTGTGTGCCGTCGATCTGCTCGGGGAAAGCGCCGTTGGACGGTCCGCTGATGCCGGTCGAGAAGCTGACTTTGTTGCCCCAGCAGTAGATCTGCCCGGACGTGGAAAGCCCACACGTCATGTCCGCCCCTGCGCCAACAGACACCCACGAGATCCCACCTGTGACCTTGGCCGGCTTGAGGCGCTGGCCGACCTGACCCGGGCCCAACCCGAGCTGCCCGAACATGCCTCGGCCCCAACAATACGCGTCGGCTGTGTTGGCCACGGCGCACGCGTGAAAGTTGCTGGTGGAGACGTGGACGAACCCGGTCACTGCGAGGGATGCCCGGGGCGTGCCGAACTCAGCGTCGTCGAATTTGACACGCACGGACGCGGGTGTCCCGAAACCAGTCGCGGTGAACACGCTGGTGTACGTGCCGTTCCCGAAGTCGGTGACCGGGCTGAACGAGCCCGTCGTCGTGCCACCATCGAGCGAGATCTGCACGGCTGCCCCGCCCTGCGACAGTGCGTTCTCGTCGGCATCGCGGGCGCGAACGGTCACCAGTGTCGTGTCGCCCGCCATGAGCGGACCGGATCCCGTGGTGACGTCGGACGTGTTCGGGTTGGGTGGTCCCACTGTCACATCGAACGGTGTGGACGCGGTGGTTGCTCCACCGAATCTCGCAACAAGCGTATAGCCCGTGCCTGCCCTGTCGATGCTCAGATCGGTGAAGGTCGCCCGTGCGTTCGACGTGTTGACCGTCACTGTTCCTGACAACGTCGCACCACCGGCATTCGAGCCGATCTCCACCTGTACAGCCGTGGCTACCCCGACCGCCAGGTTGCCACTTGCGTCTCGCAGCTCGACCACCGGCTGCGTGGCAAACGGTGTTCCCCCCCTCGCCCCACCCGGCTGGGTCACGAAGACCAGGGACGGTGGCCCAGCCTCCCCTGGCGACGTGCCGTCACAACCGCAGCCAAAGACCATGACAAAGGCGACCGTCAGCATGCCCAACGAACGTATCCTCGACATGGTGGTCCTCACACGGGTGAGCGGGTCAAGATCTCGGTGTGTCGCGGGACAGCTTCCACCGCCACGGTCCGGGATTGGACCACAGCGCATGTGAGCGGCCTTCGCGCCTGAGGTAGCAGCCCGTGCCGCTGCGGCTGCCGGAGAAGCGCGGAGTGCTTCTACCCGACGCCAGATCATGCCGGCCGATGTCCCTCAGTCTGCCCAACGACCTGCGCGTCGACGAATCAGCTCACGCACGTAATCGACAAGATGAGAGGGAGCGTCCTTCCGCCGCTTGTTCGCCTTGGGACAAGCGTCCATGAGCGGGTGGCGATAGCGCAACTCGCCGGTTCGGCGAACATCCTCGATTGTGCCACCGAGGGAAACAAACAAACGGTCAAGATTGCGGCGATTGACGCCATAAACGGGCGTGATCATGGTACACCTCCGTTGATAAAGTTGCGGTGGGATATCCCACCAAATGGGTCCTACGGTCCTACAGAAAACTACCTACTAGAACACGAAGTCCTCTCGGTGCGACTTCTGATCTACTCGGGGGGGCGCAGACGGCACGCCAAACAGTTCATCCTCGTGATCGTCGAGATCGAGAAACCATGGGGCGCGGTCGGGCTCGACTCGGAGCAGTCGCTGCCAGCGGCTGTCCAATGCGCGGCCGAAGAACGCGAGTGTTGGCTTTGGGATGTTCCGACCGACCTTCGCCGCGCGTGTCATCGGGTCGGCGAGGCCAAACCCGTCTGAGACCACCACAATCCGGTGCTTCTCGGCAAGCCTGCCGATGGCGAAGGCGATACTCGCATCGAATCGGAGCAGTCGCTGGTGGACACCCTTGGCGTCGCTGCCTGCCCCGAACAGTGAGCTCGGCTCAACGATGAACGAATCGACCGGACTGAACCGCCGAACCTCCCAGTGCAACTGGTTCTCTGCGAAGTCCAGGAAGCGATTCTGACCCTCGTTCTGAGGGGAAACCGATGTCCACATAACCCAACGCGTGGCACCCGGCGTGGTGCCCGCCTCGCGCACGCCCGGAACCTGGCGGGAGATGAGGGCGATGAACGCCTTGTAGTCCAAGTTGCGGTCGATGAGACTACGGACGGTCAAGAACAAAGCACTGCCGTCTATCAGGACAGCGACGGGTGGCAAGTCTTGTGTGTTGGGGGTACGGCGGATGGATGGTGCAGAAGGCACGATTACCTCGATGCTATTGGAGTAAAATGCGCGACCCCATAATGGGCCAGAACACCTATATCATAACCACAAGGAAGCCGTTTGTCAAGCCCAATCGCCACGTCCGCATAACGACCTGCAAATCAGTTGCGAGCGCGCTGGCGGCGCAGCCGCGTGGTGCGTGCGCTCGTCAACTGCATTTGCTTGTTATGCCGTCAGCAGCCACCGATCTGCGGGCGTCACGGACCACGTCGAGAATCGCCTGCGGATGTCGCTCCACGACGTCGAGGAGTCGCCGTGACGGACCGTCCGGGATCCGGGCGCCTTGCTCCCAGCCGCGAACGGTCCCGACGCTGACATTGAGCGCCTTGGCAAAAACCGGCTGCGACAGACCGAGTCCGGCCCGGAGGCGGCGGACCCGCGAGGATCCGTAACGGGGCGGTGGCGCGACCGTGGCTTCCCGGAGGGTGCGACGATGGCGACGGGCAGCCCGGAGGGTTCCAGTCTCGATCGCGACGGCCTGTGCCATGCTGTCGACCAACAGGACAGCCAAGTTGCGCTTCCCTTTGACCGTCATCCCAGTTCCTCCAAGTGTTTGGCCATGGTTCGCAGGGCCTTCTTCTGGCCCAGCGTGAGGTCGACCTGTTCATTCTTGGCGTACGCGAGCAGGAAGTAGATGCGCCCACGGACCTCGACGTACAGGTAGATGACGCGGGCGCCACCCCGCTTCCCTCGCCCTGGGAGCGCAGCCCGAAGCTTCCGGACCCCGCCGGTTCCCGCCACGAGGTCACCCGCCCGCGGCTCGGCCAGCAGCGTGAGTTCGACCTGCCGCATGGCCTCGTCGTCGAGCAGGTCCCGGGCAATCGCATCGAACAACGGCGTGTAGACAAACTCGAGTTCGCGCTTGGTCCCGGTCACTTTATAAGGTATTACTTGGTAGTATATTGGTCAAGAGCGTGGGGCCTGTTGGAAGGCAGGTCCGTGAATCGCTCCAAGCACTGCGGCATAACTTGTAAATGAGCTGCGCGGCTGCCCGCCTCGCAGCACAATTCCGGACTAATCACCTTATGCTGCAAGGGCGCGACCCGCTGCCCAAACCAGGAAACGGAGCGTCCGGCACACCAACCACGTCACCCGGCGTTCATCGCTCACAACTGTAACACCAAAACGGGACGACGGTAACCCCCCTCCACATCTTGTGGATAGGGCCCCCATCCGGCCGATGCGCCGCGTCCTCCGTGTCCTCCGATGGCTCCGTGGATCAATCGGAGGAGGGATTACGCGCCGAGAAATGCCGTTGGTGTGATCGCCCGTGTGGGGAACGCCTTGAGCACAGCGCGATCTGTCGTGACGAGCGGAACATCCAGGGCGTTGGCCAGAGTGACATACTCGCAGTCGTACGTCGTGCACCGCGAGCGGGAGGCCAACTCGAGGACCTCCTGAGAGTCGACGTCGCCCTCGCGGCCGCCGAGCACCTCGTCCGCCTGTCCAAGCACGGCGACCGCCCGTGCGACGGTGAGGTGCCCCCGCACGATGTATTTGTGCACGACACTGCGGAGTTCGCTGCGCCACAGGACGGGTGCCACCCAGGTCGGGTCCCTGGCCAGCACGGCCTCCGCTTCCTCGGTGTGCTCACCAGGCATGACCAGGTATGCGAGGAGGTTTGCGTCGGCCACGATCATGCGCGGCCCGACTTTCGAGCGGCCCGCAGCTCCGTGTCCGTCAGATAGAGGCCCTTGAGCCGGGCACGGCTGCGCCGGAGAGTCGCGAGGAGGTTCGCCGGATCGCCCGGGCGGGCCTCCGCGAGGGCGCGCTCGACGGCGAGGATGGCCTCGCTGTTGATGCTTCGCCGATTCTCGGCGGCGCGCGCCTTGAGCTGAGCGTAGAGCGCATCCGGCAAATTCTTGATCGTCAGTGTGGGCAATGGTGGCTCCCAGCATCCGTTATGGATGCAATATGGATGCGCCATCAGAGTATGTCAAGTCCGGTTCCGACCGAAACCAGTGTCCGAACCGGTCCGAAATCCGCATCTGCCCCCCCTCCACGCCCCGGCGCCGGATGATGAGACGTTTGCGGAGCGTCATCCCGATGGATCTGAGGAGGTCCCGGGCATGGGACGGGCCGTTCGCGACCGGCCTCTACAACCCGTTGTCCGGGTCTTGGTGCACATGGAACTGCCTCAACGCAAGGACCGCCAGGGCGCAGGGGCGCAACGGTGCCTGGAGCCCACGAGGGATTCCAGGGGGCATTTCTTGACAGGATGAACAGGATCGCCAGGATGCTCTTTCCCTCCCACCGCGCTTCGGAACATGCCGTGTGCACGGGAATCGGAGAGGAACCGGGAGTGTGACGTGTGAATTGAAGTGTGAAGTTCGAAGTGGGGCTGAACGGGCCGCCGCCTCCTCGGACTGCCCAGGGTCAAGGAAGAGGGAAGCATCGTGGTCCGGATCACCATCCCGCAGGCTGCATGACGACTTGCGTTTCTGCTGCAGGGCCTGCCGAGGTCCGCGCGTGCCCCCAAGAATCTACGGTCCGCGGGCCGAGGCACATGGCCCCGACCGCGGCAAGCGCGGTTATGCCGTGCCGCGCCGGACGAGCTCGGCCTTGAGTGCCCGCGGGGCTATCGAAGTGATCGCGACGGCGGCGACTCCCATGGCCACGGTGCTGATGAACACGGGGGTATTGGTCTTCCAGTAGCCGAGGACCACCCATGCGAGCACGATGACAGCAAAGATGCCGGCGACCGTGCGCTGAATCGCCTGGGTGGACTTCAGCCTGGCGCGCAACGCATCGAGCGGGAGTGCGGTGAGATCTTCAGCCACGGGCGTTCTCCGGGTAGGGATGAGTGGGAGAGCCATCAATGGGTGAGGCGTGGTGTCCCAGCGATACGCGGAACGGAAGTGTCGTGGTTAGCATAACGGCTCGGCAATCAATCTGCGAGGACCCGACCGAGCACAGCAAGGGAGGGGGCCTCGTCAGCCTGCATTGCCTTGTTGGGCAGCATCTCGCCGTGACTCCAGCCAGCGTCGCAGAGATGCGGCGCTTTCGCCGGAAGGTACGCCCTCGAGAGCGTGGGCGACGGCGATATCCTCGTCCAGATCCGGCCAGTGGATTCCGACGCCACGCCCGATCAGCTGCCAAGTGGCTCGTTCAGTCGGCGTGCCGTGCAAGAGACGCGGGTACCACGCGAGTGGAATAGCCAGAGTGCGACCATCGAGAAGGACCATGACCAGCTCGTCCTCGGTAACTGAAACGGACTGCGCGAGGGCAGCCTGCCGGGTATCACTTGCCGAAGTAGCCATTCCATGCCTCCAGCAGCTTGTCTTCGTTCGCCTCGACCAGAATCGTCACCCGGCGAAGCTCAACGCTCCGAAAGCCGCCATTCGTGTGCAGCCGCACAGGAGAGAGCCAGAACTTCGCCTCATCGGCGCCTCGGGCCACGTGAACGTGCGCGGGTTCACCGCGATCACCCGAGAAGAAGAAGAACCGATACGGCCCGATCCGGAGAACGGTCGGCATCTGAAGAAACCTCGCACGCAGATCGACGCGGGGCAACCCCACTCGTCCCCCCCTGGCTTCGGCACCCACGGGCCGAGGGGCAGCTCCAAACCATACGGGCGCAACCCCGATCCAGGAGGCCGCAGGGAGATCCCGGCAAGCAAGGCCGGTCTTGCGGCCCAACGGTTTACAAATCAGCGGCGAGGGCCCGCGTCGCATTTCCGCTCCGTACGCCAAACATCGTCCGCCCTCGACCGCTGCATTTGTTTGTTATGCCGCCCCGCTCCTACCCAACCTGCACCCGCTCGATGCGAGCCAGATCCCGAGCCTCGGCGACCTGGGCATGATAGAGATCCCAGCGGAGCTGCAGGTTCATCCAGAGATCTGCTGTCGTGCCGAAGTACTTGGCCAGGCGCAGAGCGGTCGCGGGTGTCACTCCACGCCGAGCGTTGACCAGCTCGTTGACGCGCTGATAGGGAACTCGGATGCCATCAGCAAGCTCGCGCTGGGAGAGGCCCATGGGATTCAGAAACTCCTCCAACAGCATCTCACCCGGATGCGAGGGTGCCCCGTGTGTAGGAATGCGAACCATGTTGTCCTCCATCACCTCAATCGTGGTAGTCAACGATCTCCACTTGGACCGGTCCCAGCTCAGTCCAGACGAAGCAGACACGGTACTGATCGTTCACCCGGATGCTGTGTTGCCCTCGACGGTCACCCTTCAGCAGCTCCAACCGGTTGGCCGGGGAGACTCGGAGGTCCACCAGGGCTCCAGCGGAATCGAGCAGTTCCAACTTCCGGCGGGCGACCGCCCACAGACTCTTCGGGCAGACCCGTCGCGCCCGCTTGGTGTCCCGAGCGTTGAAAATGTCCTCGGCGCCGGGATCGCGAAACGAGCGGATCATCATACCACGATAGCGCGGTTGTCATGCTATTGCAAGGTGGAGGAGCTCAAGCGGTATAACTTGCAAATGAGCCGCACGGTTGTCCGCCTCGCAGCATAACTCCGGAAACAATCCCGTTTATGCTGCAAGTGCGTGACCCGCAGCCCAAGCGAGGAAATGAACGGTCCCCAAGACCAACCATATCACCCTTATCACCCTTCTCACCGCTCACAACTGTAGCACCACAGTGGGCCACAGTGGGCCACCGGTGACCCATTCGCCCCTTGTGAAATATGGGTCTACGCGGATTCGTGTGGGTGACCCAAGGGGATATTCTGACGGACCAGCCTTATAATTCCGGCGCTTTCCGTTCCTGGCACGCGTCCGAATCGTGTTTCGTGGCCCTCAGAGGAGAACCGGATGAAATCTCCCCG
>JBGSKF010000187.1:0-24416 GCA_041741375.1 Gemmatimonadales bacterium
CAATGAACAATGAACAATGAACAGTGAACAATGAACAATGAACAATGGGGTCTGGTGCCCGCTGGAGCATCATCCCGACCGTGAGCTGTCATCCCGAGCGAGAAGCGAGGGATCTGAGGAGGTCGGTCGGTGTACTTCCAGTTGGCTGCGTCCGAGGAAAGGAAACCACCACATGATGCACCGCGCATTCTGGCTTCCCATTCTCCTCGTGGCCTGCGGCGGATCATCCCGTCTCCCGTCCGATCGTCCCGTTCCCGCTGGGAGTCGGCCCGACAGCTTCGAAGTCACCTTCCGCACCAGCCGGGGCACGGTCGTGGCGATGATCCACCGGACGTGGTCGCCGCTCGCCGCCGACCGGGTGTTCGATCTGGTGGAGGGAAAGGTCTGGGACGACCTCCGGATCTACCGCGTGGTCCCCAACTTCGTGGTTCAGTTCGGCCTCACCGGCGACTCGGCGGTCAACGCGGCGTGGAGGACCCGGGGTCTCGCGGATGAGCCGGTCCGGGAATTGAACCGCCGAGGTCGGATGTCCTTTGCACGCTCGGGACCCGAGACCCGGTCGGTCCAGGTGTTCATCAATCTGCGTGACAACCCGAGGCTCGACACTCTGGATGCCCGCGGTGTGGTCGGGTATCCGCCGTTCGGGGAGGTGACCCGCGGGATGGAGGTGGTGGATTCGTTTCATGGGGAGTATGGCAACGCACCGGCCCAGCGCCAGGACTCGATCGGGGCGCAGGGGAACCGGTATCTCGACCGGGAGTTTCCGCTCCTGGACCGGATCCTGGAGGCCCGGGTGACGCGGGTGTGGCGGGGGAAAAGAGAGGACAGTAGGACATAGGACATAGGACATAGGGCATAGGACACAGGTAGGACATGGGGAAGTAATACGAGACACGGGTGGTGACCGTCCCCGGGGCTCGGAACCGTCGGGTCTCAAGGAGCGTCACCCCGGCGAACGCCGGGGTCCATTCCCGCCCGGGCACGGATGGCGTTGGTACTCGGGGGCCTCGCACCCCCTGGGGCATCACTCCGGTGGATTGACGAGGCGGCTGCTTGCCTTGCTGGTGGATCGCATGTATTCTCTATTCGCGAATATAGATCAGCAGTCACTTGGTCACCGTAACACATGAATCTCACCGTAACACATGAATCTCGGTAACAGGTTATGATTAAACAAGATACGATGCATTCGCTGGATATCGGAGTCGCCCTGGGTCTTGCCGTTCAAGAGGCTGGCGCCATGGAAACCTACAGCCGCCTTGGCCAGGACCTCGGTCTGAGCGCCAGCACTGTCCATGCGGCGGTGCTCCGCCTCCAGGCGGCAGGACTCCTCCTTCCCGAGTCGCGCCGCCCCAACCGGACCGCCCTGCGGGAGTTCCTGATCCACGGCGTGCGGTATGTCTTTCCCCCCGTGGTTGGTTCCGCGGCACGGGGGGTTCCGACGGCACATGCGGGCCCTCCGCTCCGCGAGCATTTCGACGCCACCGATCCGATGGTCTGGCCCGATGCGAACGGATCGCTGGTGGGAACGGCGCTGGCCCCTCTCTATCCGGGGGCCACCATGCTTCCCGAGCGCGCGCCACGGGTCTATCGGCTGCTCACCCTCGTGGATGCCCTTCGTGTGGGTCGGGCTCGGGAGCGCGCGGTGGCAACAACAGAACTGGGGCGGGAGTTGGCCGGCGCGGCATGAGCCCCTTGGAGTCGGCGTTCCACCACCCCTCGGTGCAGCGAATCGTGAGGGTGGCCTCGGCGTTGGGGGACCTGGGGCGCGACGTGGTCTTCATCGGAGGATCGATCGCCCCGCTGCTGCACGTCGATCCGTTGTTTCCCCGACCGCGACCGACCAGGGATGTGGATGCAGTGATAGCGACCCGTACCTACGCCGATATTGGTCGGTTCCAGGAGCGACTTCGAGCGCGGGGCTTCCGGCAGGACCCCGCCAACAGGCACCATGTCCATCGTTGGGTGTCCCCCGACGAGGATCTGCTGGACCTCATCCCCACCGGTGCTCACCTCGGAGGAAGTGCACAGCGCTGGGATTCGGTCGCACTGGAGACGAGCGTGGATGCGGAGATCGGTGAGGGAGTGACCATCCGCCATGCGAGCGCAGCAGCGTTTCTGGCGCTCAAGTGGGCTGCCTACCAGGATCGGGGAGAGCAAGATGCCTTTGCCAGCCACGATCTCGAGGACATCCTGGCGCTGTTGGCTGCACGCCCTGTTCTGGTCGACGAGGTGACGGAAAGCCCCCAGGAAATCGTGCGCTTCGTGAGTGCGGGAGCGACAAGACTGCTCGGAAGACCGGAGATCGAGGATTTGGTCGCCGCCCACCTGAACAACACTCCGGAGCCTGCCCATACCTGTCGTCGCGTGAGGGAGTCTCTGATCCGGCTTGCGGCCCTGGGCAGTGGTCAGGATTAGGAGGACATAGGACATAGGACATAGGACATAGATAGGACATAGGACATAGGACACAGGACACAGGACACAGGACACAGGTAGGACATGGGGAAGTAATGCGAGACACTTGGTGGGGACGGACTTCGTTGTGCGCCTGAATGGGTACCCGTGGGTCCCGCACCCCCTGGGGCATCACTCCGGTGGATTGACGAGGCGGGGGCTTGCCTTGACGGGCGGACCGGGCTCACGCCACCGAACGCAGAGGCGAACAGTCGGCTTGGGACATGGGACGTAGGACGCAGGATTCGTAGGGGCCGTTCGGGGGAGGCCCACGTTTCGATGGATCCCGGCGTGCGCCGGGATGACGATCCTCGAGCTCCCACCGCTCCGGAATCCGGAGACAGTCACTCCCTGCGGTCCCGTATGTCCCGTGTCCCAATGCCTTGAGTTCTACGTCCCATGTCCTATGTCCTGCGTCCTATACCTTGGCCCTTGACACCGTGCTCATCGCGTAATACTATCTACTACGTACTTAGTAGATAGGAGACACCATGGCCGTCCGCCTCACCAGCCGGGAACTCGACATCATGGGCGTGCTCTGGGCCCACGGCCCCGGCACCGTCACCGAAGTGCGGGACCATCTCGATGCCGGCCTCGCCTACACCACGGTCCTGACCGTGCTCCGGGGCCTCGAGGCGAAGCGCTGCGTGACCCACGAGAAGGACGGCAAGGCCCACCGGTATCGGGCGCTCGTCTCCCCCCATGCGGGGGGGGACCGGCCCCTGAAGCAGATCCTCGACCGGGTGTACCAGGGGTCCCGCGAGCTGCTTATCGCTCGCTTGGTTGATGACGAGAACGTGACGCCGGAGGAACTGCGGAGGATCCGCCGGATGCTGGCGGAGCGGCTGAAGGAAACGGAGCCATGACCGCCGCGTGGATGGTCAACGCGCTGGTTGTCTCGGCGTTCTGCGTTGCCGGTGCCGCTCTTCTCGAATGGACCCTCCGGGAGCGGCTCTCCTCCCGCACCCGGTGGTTGTGGGTGACGGCGATGGTGGCCTCGGTCTCCCTCCCCTTCCTGGGTCCCTGGCTTTCCGACATAGTAGCTCCCCTGCACCTCCCGAGCGATCTGTCTGTCTCCCACTGGATCCCGGCGGTGGACATCGGTGCGAACGCCGGCACGATCACGGAGTCCGCGCCGGGCACGGGGTGGATCGGGCTCCTCTGGGTGGCTCTGAGTCTGGGCGTCGGCGTCACGTTGATCACCACCCTGCTCGCCCTCCGCAGGCAGGTGCGGGGGTGGAGAAGCGGGTCGGTGGCGGGGGTTCCGGTCCGGTACACGGCGGACTTTGGACCGGCGGTGGTCGGGATCCGGCCCGCGCGGATCGTCCTTCCGGAGTGGGCTCTGCAGATGGACACCCGCCGCCGCCGGCTGTTGCTGATTCATGAGGGGGAACATGCGCGCGCGGGGGACGTCGCCCTGCTCCACGCGGGCTTCGTGCTCCTCGTCATCATGCCGTGGAATCCCCTCCTCTGGTGGTCGTTCCGGAGGCTCCGTCTCTCCCTGGAGCTGGATTGTGACCGGCGGGTTCTGCATGCCGGAGCCTCCCTTCGGCAGTACGCCGAGATGCTGCTCGACCTTCCACGTCCCCGTGCGCCCCGGCCGCTGATCGCTGCCGTGGCCTTTGCCCCCATTCGTTCCCACCTTGGCAGGAGAATCGACATGATCACCCGTCCCCGTTCCTCCGTCCGCGGACCGATGCTGCCGGCCCTGGCCGGGAGTCTCGCCGCCTTGTTGTTCGTGCTGGCCTGCGATGCGGCGGTGACCGATCCGCCTGCCTCCCCTTCGACGCCAAGCGCCTCGGCCGCGCGGGCAAGGGCGGAGCAGGTGCAGGTGGCGGCGGCCATGGGATCAATGTTGCCTTTGTTGGCCTCGACGGCGGAAAGCTCACCTTTGACCAAGGGTACGTTGGACGCCCGGGCGAGGCAGGAGCGAGTGCAGGTCCAGGCGGCCAAGGGCTCCCGGGTGCGTCTTGGTGACCCGGATGGACCTCTTATCGTGGTTGATGGCAAAGTCTGGCCGAAGTGGCTCGAAGCGAATAACCTTGCGATCACCGATCCCCACGGCATCGCCTCAGTCGAGGTGATAAAGGGGCCCGCCGCCGTGGCTCGTTACGGCGAGGCCGCGATCAACGGTGTCGTCCTGATCACCCGGCTGGAGGCATCCCGCACGCCCTGAGCCGGCCGAGCCGGAACCAAGGAGGTGCGCGTGGGGTCGCGTCGGTTCCCCGGGGCTTTCGCCCCGGGCTCGGCGACGGGGGGCCGTCTTCGTCGCTGCAGGGGAGAGATCAGTGGGTGCGCCGCTTGCGGCGCACCAAGGGTACTCTCAGTTTTCCAGCCAAGTGCGCCGCAAGCGGCGCACCCACCGGGACCCCTGCAGAACAGTCATCATCGGCGATCGGCGGCTGTGGTGGTGTGCTCGCGAGCCCTAAAGCAGTCGGCGAAACGAAGATCCCGGGAGGAGATGACGATGTCGCTGTCGGCGATCGGCTTGGCCATCATGCCGGGCACCGAGGTGCTGGTTTGATCGTCCGTCCAACTCTCGGCCAACCACCGAGCCATGGGAGGAGGCTTGACGGGCTAGGCCGGTTGGCGAACCGATCGAGGGTGTCTTCCGAGCCTTTGGCTGCGGGGGTAGCGAATGCAAACGCCCGTCAGACACCGACGTGGACGACCTGGCCGCGCGCCACCGTTGGCAGCATCTCGGCGACCGTCGCCATGAGTGGCCGGAGCTCGGTGATTCGGTTGGTGCGCGCCCGAACAACGAGGATCGCCACCCCAGCGGCCGCGACATTCTGCTGGAACATCAGGTTGCGATCCACAGTGACCAGGTGCGTGAACCCAGCCTCCGCCATCGAGCGGAGGAGGTCGCCATTGCGACGCCCCAGCCAACCCTCGTCCGCGACCGTGGAGACCTCGAGCCCGGGCAGGGCGTGACGCAGCCGCCTGGGGACACATTCATCGAGCAGCACCCGCACTCAGGCCACCGGTACCTGTTGCAGCAGGAGGTCTTTCGCCAGGTCGAGGGTGGCCACCGCCTGCTCGCGGCGCACGCTCGGGAAGTCCATGAGAAACTCGTCCAACGGGTCCCCCGCCTCAAGATATTCAAGCAGGGTTTGTACCGGGACTCGGGTCCCGACAAAAACCAAGGCGCCGCCCATGATCTCGCGGTCGCGGTGGAACGGCAACGTGGCTTCAGTCACTTGGGCCTCCCTGGCGGCGGACCCGAAAGGTACATCGGGAGTTCGGTTGGTGTCCACCGACCTGCGGTTCACTCCCTCAAAACAAACGAAACGCTCTGGGGATCATACGCATACTCGGTGATCGATCCGTCGCGGATCCGGTCGATCGCCTCGTCGATCACGAACAGCGGCACCAGATACCACTCCCGGGGTGATACCGGGTGACCGAATCGATCCCTCAACGAGATCTGGAGCCGTGCCGGCTCGAAGATCCGGTGCAGGAGGTTCTCCAGCCGCGTGCGATCGATGTTGTAGAGCTGGTAGGTACTCACCACCTCCACCTCCGCCAGCAGGTACGTCGGATCCAGCTTGGCGTTCGCGATGCGCCGCGGCACCGGACCGCCGGTCACGCCGATCTTGTGGATCAGGTCGCGACGTGCAGCGATATCCGGATGGTCCGATTGGCTACGAAGGACATAGACGTAGCCGGTGAGTCGATCGCCGTCGGCCACCTGGTCACCGATTGGCATTGGCCTCATCATCGAAGAGGGGACCGTCGTTTGGCGGCGTCACTCGCCGGCCAGCGGGATCCTTGTACAGGGCCGCCTGCAGAGAGCGAATAAGTAGATTGCTTTCGGTGCCGTTGCCATAGATCAACCGTAACCTGGCTTGAGGCGCGCCCTCAGGAGTTCGGTATACCTCGTCCATCTCGGCAACGTGGACGAACTGACCCCCGAGAATGAAATAATCGCCGGCCCTGACCCTGGCATCGGTGTTAAAGCCGATATCCTTGTTGAAGGGGAGGGTTGTGCGCACACCGGACTTGATCTCCTCCTGCACCCTCTCGAATAGCGGCCTGAACGTGGCGAAGTCAGCGCACGGCTTCCTGGACGCGATCTCCTCCGCCGCCTCGATCTCCTTCCGGGAACGGACATGGCGGAGGGTGGTGAGATCGGACACCTCCTCCTCGATGCCGGCCAACTCCGCGACCAGCTCGTCATCGCTCAGCCCGGCCCCGTCGGGAGCAGGACTCGGAGTTCCGGCCAGGAGGTTCTGGTGGTCCAGCGGCTCCACGATCGCACGAAGCTCCGGCTGCCCGCAGATGCGGTCGAGACGGACGGAGTACAGCCGCTCAAAGATGTCCCGGCCCTCGCCGTGCTCCGGACGACGTCCGTGCTCGGCCACCCATCGCTGGATCTCCTCGAAGCCGGCCAGGACGCGCTCCTCCACCGGCGATCTGGCCGCCTCGCGCACCGGTTCGGCAAAGTCCGCCAGCTCAGCCGCGAGATGATCGAGGTCAAGATCACTCACCGTACACTTCCCCTCGGATTTGAACCGCATGAACGCCTTGGCTCCCTCCGCCATCCGGCGCTCCCACGGATCGGCGGCAGTGAGAGAGGGGAGGCGGTTGCGATCCTTCTTGAACATGACCGCCCGCGAGGCCAGCCCCTTCGCCTCCTCTGGAGTGATCGCGATCCGCCTGGCCTCCACGATCGCCTGCACCTGCCTGAGTCGCTCCTCGGTCATCGCCTTGCTGAGGATGGAGTATGCTTCGCCAAAGGGATTGATCGAGTCGATCAGGTCGATATCCAGCGAACGGACATCCATCGCGAAGCGGCGCACCCCGTCGATGATGGCGGTATTGAGTTGTTCACGCTGGTCTCCCTCCTCCTCGCCCGACCTCTCGGCCACCGCGCGCTTGGCTTCCTGGGTGAAGGCCATCGCGGCGATGACCCGCTGGCGGACCGCCTCCTGGTCGTTCTCGTCGAGATCGGGGTGACGTTCCCGGACGATCTTCCCCACCTGCACCTGGGTGATCTCCTGGGGCATCATCTCCTTGTCGAAGATCCCGTGCTCGATGGTCTCCTTGTCCTGCACCACGGCGGCGATCAGTTCATTGAGATCTTCCTTGATGATCCGCTTCGCCTGCTCGCTCTTCGGTTCGGTGAGCCCGGAAATCTCGATCTGGATCTTTCCCTCGTCGGGGTTGAAACCGATGTTCTTCCCCTCAGGATCATAGCCGGACTTCCCGTAGTCGAAGCCTTCCGTCGCGGTATTGGTCGGGTTCTTGGGCCGGAACTCAAAACGGGGTGCCAGCACCTGCTCCATCAGCAGTGACGCCGCTATCGCCTTGAGGGTGTCGTTGACCGCCTCGGTCACAGCCTGCTCGCTGGCATCCGGTTCCGCAATCAGGTTGGTGAAACGCGCGCGGGTTTTCCCTGGTGCATCACGGGTGGCGCGGCCGATGATCTGGACGATCTCGGTGAGGCTCGACCGGTAGCCCACCGTCAGGGCATGCTCACACCAGATCCAGTCGAACCCTTCCTTCGCCATTCCCAGGGCGATGATGATGTCGACGTGGTCGCGGTTGCTCTTCTGGGCCGGGTCCTTGAGCGCGGCCATCACCCGGTTGCGTTTGACCGGTTCGTCATCGACCAGATCGGCGATCCGGAGGAGCCTGCCCCCAGGTTCCCGGACGAGTTGGAAGCCCGTCGCCGGTTCGGTCCCTTCCCAGGTGCCGAGAGAGTGGAGGATCGTCTCCACCTCGCGGAGCTTGTCCTGGGTGCTCTCGCGGGAGTTGACGTTGGGGATGTGGACAATGGTCTTCTCGGCGGGGTCGAGGACCTTGAGGATGTCGTCGACATACGACCCCGAGTAGAAGAAGTAGCCGATGTCGAGCCGCTTGAGGTACTGGTAGCCGTTGAGCTGCTCGTAATAGGTGTAGGTGACCGTCTCAAACTTCGTCTCGTCCGATGGCGTGAGCACAGCCTCCGCGTCGCCGCGGAAATAGGAGCCGGTCATCGCCACGACGTGCACTTTGCCGCGGGCGATCAGTTCGGTGAGATGGCGGCCGAGCACATTGTCCTCGGCGACAGACACGTGGTGGAACTCGTCCACCGCGATCAGCCGGTCGTCGAACGCCTCGATGCCGAAGCGATCCACCGCAAACCGGAAGGAGGCGTGGGTGCAGACCAGCACCCGGTCCTCGCTTGCGAGGAACGAGCCCACGGCGGCGACCTTCCCCTCATCGGTGCCGGAGGCGTCGCAGAGGTTCCAGCGGGGGACCACGGTCCAGTCGGCGAAGAAGCCGTGCTGGCTGAGCGGTTCGTCCGCGAAGGAGGCGCCGATCGACCGTTCGGGGACCACGATGATCGCCTGTGTCACGCTCTGGTTGTGGAGCTTGTCCAGGGCGATGAACATCAGCGCCCGGCTCTTGCCGGAGGCCGGTGGCGACTTGATCAGCAGGTACTGTTCACCCCGTCGCTGCCAGGCCCGCTCCTGCATCGGCCGCATCCCGTACGGATTGACGCTGGTCGATGCCCCGGTTGCCTGGTAGTTGACCGAGATGGTGGGGATGTCGTCGGGCTTGATGGTCATCCGGTCCGCCTCCGGCGCCGTCCGCGGGCGGGGCGCTGTTCGTTTGCGGTCATCTTGGTGTACAGCTCGAAGAGCTTCTCCAGCCGCTCGGTGTCGTTCCGGAACCTGCGGCCGATGTAGATCCGTTCCAGCACCTCGTCATTCCGCTCATGCGCCTCGTGGAGGTTGGCCGGCATCTTCTTCGGATCGTACAGCTCGGCGATCGTCGCCGGGTAGTGTGCCTCCCGTGCCAGAAGGATATCCTCGGCACACCGGGTGAGATCGGCCTTGTTCTGTTCGGTCAGCGGCGGGACTGGGAAGGTATTCCAGCCGAGGGTATTGGAGTAGCGAAAGTCGGTCTTCAGCTTGCCGCAGACAGTCGCTATCCAGACCAGGTGCAGCCGGGAGGCGATGAGCGCCATGTTCCAGAGCGGGGCGTCGTACAGGGCGAAGGCGCTGTCGGCAACAATCGTACGCGCGTCATATAAAGCGACAGGTAGGTACGGGCGACGCTCTGACGATACCCTTGGCACGAGGAAGGAATGCCTCGCCGCGCGACCCTGAATTTGAACGAACCGGTGTGGACGATCTGCGTACTATTGGGTAGATCGGGCCTTCATTGCTTTTCTTTCGGTACGCACTGCCTCCAGACGAGCGGCAATCGCTGAGACAGCAAACGCACGTTCGACGTCCGGATCCTCAATCCAAATACAGACACGGTGCGAGCCGTGGATGGCGTCTTCAGACCCAACATAGTGCAGCAGAAAGTCCTCGGCGGCCGGTTCAGCGGCGGCTACTTGATTTCGCTCCGACGACGACATCAACAGCATCCCGCCGTCGCGCGGCATATTGCCGAATCGCATCTCAGCTAGACTAGCAACGGGGGTTGGACGGGGATCGACGACCACGTCAGGCCCTGACACGAGGTAGGCGTTGATGAACGGGACTGCTCTCTCCTCTGCACAACCATCGACATTTGAGAATAGCCGCCTAGGGCCGGCGGTCGAGCCGCTGAAGCCAACAATGACAACGGTCACCCCGGCGTTGTGCGCTGCAAGGTTTGACCACAGGAAAGACGTATGCGCAAATGAGATCGAATGACCCTTTGTGAACACATAGGGCCAGACCAGAGGTACTTGCTGGCCTTGGCAGAGAGAGTTTGTAGTCACGAAGGCCGTGGCTACCTCACCGCATGCTCCATACTCGGCTGCCTTGAGCACCCAACCGGAGACATAATCTAGTGACCGCCAGTTCGGCGTAATGCTTCCAGCTACAGACTCCAGATCCGATTTTTGTTCCTCCGTTTGCTTCTTATTGCCAAGATACGGCGGATTCCCGCAGATGTACGTTTCCCCCCCCGTGTTCTCGAAGTCGATCTCCGACTGATCGAGCGGAGTGGAGAAGAGGTCATCGCCGACCAGCTTGACGCTGGTTGCGGTTGGTGGGCAGATGGCGAGCCAGTCGAGCCGCAGCGCGTTGCCGCAGGTGATCCAGTTCTCGGTATCGAGAGGGAGAAAGTCGTTCAGGGCCTCCTGCTGACCGCGGTAGAGGACGTCGCACTGGAACTCGGCGATGATCAGAGCGAGCCGAGCGATCTCGGCGGCGAAGTCCCTGAGCTCGATGCCCCGGAAGTTGGTGAGCGGGATCTCGGTCTTGCGTCCCGCCTCCTTGCGCCGCCGGTTGATCTCCTGCTCGATGGCCCGCATCTCCTTGTAGGCGATCACCAGGAAGTTTCCCGAGCCGCAGGCGGGATCGAAGACCCGGATCCGCTTGATCCGGTTCCGGAGGTTGAGGAGCTTGCGCGGATTGTCGCCCGCCTCGTCCAGCTTGGCCCGGAGGTCATCGAGAAAAAGCGGGTTCAGCACCTTGAGGATATTGGGCACGGAGGTATAGTGCATGCCGAGTGCGCCGCGCTCCTCGTCGTCGGCCACCGCCTGGATCATCGACCCGAAGATGTCGGGGTTGATCTGTTTCCAGTCGAGACTCCCCACCTGTAGCAGGTAGGAGCGAGCGGTGCGGGTGAAGCGCGGTACCGCCATCTCGCCCGAGAAGAGCCCGCCGTTGACGTGCGGGAAGCGGTCGGCCCAGCGGGGGATCCCCGCGTCCTGTCGCACCTCGTGCCTGGTGTTCATCGCCCGGAAGATGGTGCCGATCACCTCGTGGGTGTTGGAGGAGTCACGTTGGCTCATCTGGGAGATGGTCTTCGTGAAGAGCCCCTCTTCGGCGAAGATTCCGGTGTCCTCCGCGAAGAACGAGAAGATCAGCCGCGCCATGAAGTGGTTCATCTCGGGGCGTCGCTCGTCGGTGCCC
Source organism: Gemmatimonadales bacterium (assembly GCA_041741375.1). Taxonomy (GTDB): domain Bacteria; phylum Gemmatimonadota; class Gemmatimonadetes; order Gemmatimonadales; family GWC2-71-9; genus OFTM291. The sequence continues at coordinate 11,304 of JBGSKF010000187.1, forward strand.
CACTCCGGGTTCTCCTTGAGCAGCTCGACGTAGAGGCGGTTGAGCTTGGAGGTGGCCCGGATGTCGAAGGCGTTCTCGCGGATCTCCTCGACGGTGGAGATTCCGGCCAGCGGGAGGAAGAAGCCGAAATAGTCCGGCAGTCGGACGTAGTCACAGGCGAGCGGTTTGCCACCTCCGATCTCTTCCGCTTCAAGCCACTGCCCATCGGTGGCGAGGATGAACTTGGCCTTATGCTTCGAAGTGGCTGGACTATCCCGCAAGGCGTCAAGCATCTCGGGGACCCGCCCCGCGGGAGCAACCGCGATGTGGATGTTGCCCCGCTGGAGGACACCGCCCAGGTCGGACTTGTTGGTGTCGCCAGTCCGGAGGCGCCGAAGAGTCGTTTCCTTGTTCCCGAAGGCCCGCAGAAAGAGGTACGGGAACTCGGCCAGGTCGAATGGCTCTTCGGCGAGCGCGGAGACTGCTTCCTCGATTTCGACGGCGTTCATGGGTGAATCATACCGCCAGTCGTCGGACAGCAGGGTGCCGTGATCGCGTCGTCACAGCAGCGCAGCCTGGATTTCCTGGGGGATGGGCAAAACCCCGATGATCACCCAGGGGTTCGGGGCAACGAAGTGGAACTGCTCGCTCGCGGCTCATCCTCGCCTCAGAGGTGCCGCGCCATGAAAGCGCCGCCCGACAGCTCCGCCAGTGCATCGGAAACGCAGTGGCGGTGACACTGATGAGGAAGGTGTTCGTAGCACGTCAGCGCGATGCACTCGCCATCGGTGACCCAGCGCTGAATCCTCCGGAGCGACACAGCCTCCCCGGGCAGGTAGTCACGCGCGTAGGTCAGGAACAGCGCATCGTAACTCTCCTGCGAATCCAGCTCGCGGCGTTGGCTCGACGCGATCCCGAGTTCGGGAACATGCTCGTAGCGGATGCCGACACCTTCGCACGCCCGCGACAAGGTTGTCTTCGAGAATCCGTACTTGCGGCTGATCGGATTCCTCCGGACATCACACAGAATGGTCGTGCCAGCCCGGAGGAGGGTGTTCAGGTACCGCTCCAGCGAATGCCCTTCGTAGCCGATGGTTAACACCGCGGAGACTCGCTTGGGCGGCCGCGCGGCCTCGATCTCGTGAAGCGCGATCCTGTCGCCCTCCAGGACCTGTCCGGCGATCTCGCTGCGGGTGGCGTAATAGGGGTATCGGCGATATGTCTCCGCGACGAGGGCGTCGCCGTGCAGGGTGCTCCAGCGGTGTGCAAACGCTTCCATCCCGGGGTCCTTCGGGAACCCTGATCCCGCCGCCTTCCCGTCCGGGGTGAGATGCCACGAATCGTCGTCCACCAGCAGTCCTCGCTCTATGAGTTTTCTGCGATCAGCGTACGACGTGAATGAGAACGCCCCGTATCGATATGGGACGAACTCGTACGGCTGTCCGGACGACAGTTCCTGGCAGTACAGGAAAAGGAGTTTCTGAAAGTCCATCTTTCCGGCCCGCCCTCCGAGCGCTTCCAGCAGGCTGAGCAACAGGCGCTGGCGCCCGGACAGACGCACTCTCCCAGGCTGAGTGCGGGGCCGTCCCGGGGTTGGTGCTCGACCGCATAGGGGTTCTGGGGCGCTTTTCGAGATGTTCCTCATGGTGCCTCGAACAATAACGGGTAATCGATGAGGATGAGCCAAAGAAGAGCGACCCTGGGTGACGCCAATGAATGTGGCGTCAGTATGTGCTATTGTTACCTGGCCTTGCGCCCGTTTGCGAACCAAGTCATGCGCCAGTCCTGCTGAATGGCTATCGTCAACCCATGGCGATACTGGAACTCCCGTTTTCCGGCCGGGAGTCTTGTGTACTCGCGCGCTTTTCCTTGATCCGTCCCCGACGTCTGCTTCTTCAGTTCGACGACTAATAGATTGTGCTCCGGCTCGAGCCGTCCACGATGATGAACGACGATGTCTGGCCTGACGAGTGACCCATCAGCATCAGGCTTCGAATGGGACGCAGCCCCTTGCCGATTGTATCCACAGTCACTGTCCCACCCCGGAAGCAACTCCTCGAGGTGGACCGCGAGTCGATGGGCGACCGCCCACTCGGAGGCATCGTTGGTGAGGAGGGATGCATCGCGGGCGAACAACCTGTTCAGCGCCTCCCGGACGACCACCTCAAGGCTCTCACGTGTCATGGTCATGGCCAGCTAACGACTTCCGTTTCTGCCGCAGGCCTGCCGCGGCGGACGCCATCCCCACAGAATCCAAGCGCGGCGGCAGAGGCGTGTGGCCCTGTCGACAGCAAACGTTTGTTAGCTCCCACTGCGAAGGTGGTGTGCCAGTTCAGCGTAGTTGTCCTCGACGGCCGCAGTTGCGTGGACGGCCCTATGGCAATTGGCGCAAAGCACTGCAAGGTCGGCGAGTGTAGTCCGCACAGGGGTCGCTGCCTTGGAGAGAGGTGCGAGGTGGTGGACTTCGAACACTCGCCTCACAAAGCTCAATGGGTACTTCGTTGTCTCATCCAGCCCGCACAGCGCGCAGATCCATTTGCCGTGTAGCCCGCGGACCTCCGCAAGCTTCTTGTCGCGCAATGCGCTCGAACGTTCGCGCCGATGATGTGCACGAAGTGCCAGCTCTCCCTCTGTTACACCCGCAATGATGTCATGGTTGTCGCCTGGCCCACCGAGATGCCATAGTCGATGGAGAGCTTGGGACTGCGAGGACTCCAAGGGAAAGACCGTCCCGTTTGGCATCGTGATGATGGTTGCCTTGCTCAGCTCTGGATCTTCCTTCGCAGCATTCCGGTGGACATAGCCATCCTCATCGGACAGGCGCACCTCGTGGAGATGGATACCTGCTTTTGCTTCGTCGGGTCCAGGTTCTTCGGCACGCCATAGGTCATTGCCGAGTGCCTCAGGATGTTGGACAGCGGACCCGCGAATTGGTGCCTCGACTACCGTGCCGATCGCAATGGCACCGGCGTTGGGGCCAGACCTCCATAGAAAAGCGTGATCGCCGACTGAGATCTCCTTGGCATGCCGGGGCGTTCGCCAGTAGATGAGCTCCGGGTAACGAGCGACGTAGTCGTCGATGTCGAACTTGTCCGGATTACCTTGGAATACCCAAGTCGCCAAGATGCCTCCTGTGAGAGCTAACGATCTGCAAGTTAGTTGCGAGCGTCGCTTGCGGCGCAGCCGCGTGGTGCGTGCGCTCGTCAACCGCATGTGCGTGCTATGCCGGGCCCTTCGACCGCGGCCGCCGCTTCGACGCCGGCGCCCGTTCCGCCCGGGCCATGTAGGACCGCAGCACGGCATTCATCCGTGTCTGATAGCGCGGCCCCAGGTTCCGGAACCAGCGTAGCACATCCTGATCTACCCGCAGCGAGATTGCCTCTTTCGCAACGGGCATCACCAGCGTGGCCCCGTCCCAGAAATCGGCCGGCAAGTCCGCCAGTTCCGGGGGTGACGTCCGCGCAATCTCGGCCTCGCTCATGGACCGCAGCCGGGCGAGATCCGCGCGGCCACGCGACGGAGACTTAGCCACCTTCGATCGCTTGCCAGTACGCTTGACGCTCACGGCGATTGCTCCGACGGGCTGAGATAATTCGACGCTCCACGACCGAACCCGGATGTTCCCGGTCCGTGAAACAGATGGTGAGTTCGATACCCTCCACCAGCCCGGTCGCGAGGAGGCGGCGCTCACCATAGTCCCGACGCGTATCCTCCCGCTCCCAGGTCGGACCGGCGAAAATCCGGGCCGCGAACTCGAAGTCGAACCCCCGCGTCCGGAAGTTGGTCTCGCTCTTCGCGGGGTCCCAGGAGAACCGCATGGACGAATATATTAGTGTATATACGCCTCGTCAAGTGCCAACGCCGCGGCATAACGGCCTGGAGCTGTGCTGCGGGCGACTCGCCAGCCCCAGCCAGCGAGCCGGAAGCCAGTTCGTCGCACGCAACTCGCCAAGCGCACAAACACAAATGCCTTTCCAACGTTCGCGCCCGCCAGCACCACGTCCGTGTCAGGTGGTGCCAGACTCAGCGGCGTAAGCTGTGGTTGGTACGGCTGTACTTCGGCGCCGCTTTCTTATCATTGAATCGTGGCAACGCTCCAAAACGCTCCGCAAAGTGCGCCAGGCAGCGGAACTCGAGCCTCGCGACATCGCCCATGATTCTGAGATCCTTCGGGTGTTCCGTGGATGGATCGCAGCGGAATGGGGCCAGGGCGACGTACGCGGTCTTCCGAAATGTCCGGTAGTTCCGGTGCTTATATCGGACGCGATCCGCCCCTCCATGTTGCAGCTTCCCACGCATCGTGTTGTCGAACTGCCTCAGTCTGCCTCGAAGGCCCCCGATCGCGTTCGTCATGCCTACGTAGATGATCTCACATCGCCACGAGAATCTACGCCCCGAGAGATTCTGCCGGCTATGCGCCACGACGTACACGCCGGGGCGGGAGATGTCCCAAAACATCTCGCGGTCGTCCCACGAATGCCACTTCGAGAATAGGCGCTCATACATGGCGTGAGATTCCTGCGCCACCTAACTTATAAATATCCAGCGAGGGGAGGACGCCCTCCGCAGAATAAGAACGGAACGCTGCAAGCGGGCCCCTCGGCACAACAGGATACCAAGTGCTCCCTCGCCCTACAGACTCCCAGGCGCCTGTACTCGCCCTGGTCCGGGGCCATCAGGGCGCCTTCGGAGACGGGAAACCACAGAAGATTACCACCTGCCACCTGATTCCGTAACCCCGCAGGGGAAGAGGGCCTTCAGTACCGGGAAAAGCCACTCCAACCGGAGCACGCCCGAGCGGGGGCTATCCACCGGAAACCCCGAAGAACCGAAAATGGATTCCCGCGTTCGCGGGAATGACGACCAGTGGTGGCCCTTGTCCGGAGCTTCGATCGGTCCCGCTACTGGACGCGGAGCTACTGGACGCCGAGCCGGCCCTTGACCGATTCGATCAGCTTCGGCGCGTCGTACCCCAGCCCCTCCTTGAACACCAGGGTCACGTTGCGGATCTCGGCGGGCCGCGCGATCGGGTCCCCCCGAATCACCACGAGGTCGGCACGCTTGCCCACCGTCACACTCCCGAACTCGTCGAACCCACCGAGGACCCGCGCCCCGTTGGCGGTGATGATCTCGATCGCCTTGAGGGGGGTAAAGCCCGCCTCGAACAGCAGCTCATACTGGCGCTGGTCGCCAAAGCCGGGGAGGGCTCCCCCGTTGCCTGTCGGATCGACCCCCGAGGCGAGCACTCCCCCCGCGTCGACGAAGGCCCGTTCGAAGGCCATGGCATTCCTGAGCTGGGCCTCCGTCACCCCGAAGGCACCCGGCTGGCCCAGCCGCTCGCGGGCGGCGAGGTATCCCTCCCGTGCACCGGGGTGCATGGCGTCGAGCACCCGCTGCTCCAGCGGCGGGCGCCCCGGCACGAAGAGTTCATAGACCACGAGCGTGGATGTCATCGGCACGTTGGCCGCCACCATCTCCCGGAAGGTGGCCTGGACCGCCGGACCCTTCACGTCCACCGTGGCCCAGTCGAACCGTTCCGTGGGACACTGGTCCGGTTGCTTGTCCGGGTGGTATTCAAAGTTGGTGAGGAGGCCGTGCTCCAGGTTGTCGATGCCGAGCGCGACCGCCTCGCGGAATCCGACGGAGCAGAGGTGGGCCGTGACCTTGACCCCGTGCTTGTGCGCCTCGTCGATGGCGGCGCCGAGAGCGGCTCGGCTGATGCCAGTATACGCCTTGAACCAGGTGACCCCCTCCTCCGCCCAGTAGCGCACCACGCGCCGGGCATCTTCCGGTGTGTCCACCCGGACCATCATCCCCGTGTTGCCGGTGCCGCCGGTGATGTACGGCCCGGTGATGTACATGCGGGGACCGACCGCCTCGCCCCGTTCGATGGCGTGCGAGAGGTTCAATTCTTCATACGGCGCGCGGCTGCCGGTGGTGCGGGTGGTGGTGACCCCCGAGGCGAGGTAGAGCCGGGGGCTCGCCATCGGTGAAAACATGGTGGGCCATCCCGCCGCCCCGTAATATGAATGGTCGTGCAGGCCCACCAGGCCGGGAATCACCGTGTGCCCGGTCAGGTCCACCACCCGGGCCGCCGGGGGTATGGGGACGGTGGCACCGGGTCCGACCGCCTGGATCCGGCCGTCCGCGATGAGTATGGTCTGATCCAGGGCGGGCACATTGCCGAGCCCGTCAACCACCCGCACATGGGTGAGGGCCACGAGCGGTTCGCCCACGGAGACCCAGGGTCGGAGAGCGGCGGGCACCTGGGCGGAGAGGGAAACGGCACCGGACAGGGCCAGGCAGAGAGCGGAGAGGGCGGGGAGGAGTCGAAGAGCGCGCATGGGAGATGCCTCACGGGAGCGAGGGAACACGGCGTCGGGCGATCAGGGATCCACCGTCATCAGGGTCATCATGCCGGCGGAGAGGTGTTCGGCGATATGACAGTGTACCATCCAGCGCCCCGGGTTGGAAAGCTCCAGGAGCACGAGAGCGGTGGACCCGGAGGGGAGGAGCAGGGTGTCCTTCCAGACCAGATTGGGCACCGGCTCCCCGTTCCGGGCGAGCACCAGCACCCGCTGCCCATGAAAATGCACCGGGTGCGCCATGGCGTGGAGGGTGTTCCGGTCATTCACGAGCCGGATGGTGACGGTGCTCCCGGTCCGGAAGCGCCAGCCGATGTCCATGTTCTCCCGGCCGGTGGCCCGGTCGCGGAAGACCCATTCCACCTGGTCCGAGGTGGGGAGCCAATCCATCATCGGCATGGTGCTGCTCCACTCCACTGCGGGGAACCAGGGCAGGTCGAGCTGGAGCGCCTCGGTCAGCGCAGGGGGGAGGTCGCGGGTGCGGAGGGTCAGGACGAGTTCGTGATCGGGAGGTAGCAGGGCGCGACTCCGGTACCGGTTCACCTCGCGGGTCAGGTCCCCATCGTGCCGCAGCCGGGTGAAATCCGTGGTGAGATCAGGGGCCGCGGTTGTGGTCCCGACGTTCACGGTCCCGAGAGTGTCGACCTCACTGAGAAATGCTCCCACCACATGGTCGATTCCCTGGACCCGGTTGGTGATCGCGTGCCGCCCCGGCTCGGTGAACTGGACCTCCACGATGTATCGCTGCGCCGGGGCGATCACCACGCTCTCCGCCCACGCTTCCCTCTCGAACCGGCCGAGATCGGCGGCGACCACCTTCACCCTCGCGGCGCCGAAGCCGAGGTTGAAGGTGCGGGTGTTGGAGACGTTGGTGAGGAAGAAGCGCACGACCTCCCCGCGCTCCACCGACAGGGAGTAGCCGGGGTCGCCGTTGACGAGCAGCACGTTGCCGAACCGCCCCATGAGAGCGTGGGTGGTGGCGTCCGCACCCCAGGGTATCGGACCCGTCTCGCCGAGGAGGAGATCGTCGAGCATGAGGACCTCCTCCCGGTGCACCGGGGAATACCAGGCGGGTGACGCGGGGTCCACCAGCATGTTGCCGTAGAGACCGAGATCCTGCTGGACGTCCTCGCGCACATGCGGGTGATACCAGTAGATCCCGGCGTCGGGGAAGTGGACCCGGTACCGGAAGGAGCCGCCCGGGGGAACCGGTGCCTGGGTGACGCCGGGAACGCCGTCGAAGCGGTTGTCGAGCCGGAGCCCGTGCCAGTGGATGGTGCTGCTGTCTCCAATGGCGTTCTGGAAGTGGACGGTGATGGCGGCGCCCTGGGGCACCCGAAGGAGAGGCCCCGGATACTGGCCGTTGTAGCCATACATGAGGACGGTCCGGCCCTGGAAGGTCCGGCGCACGAGGCCGGCCTGGAGGACAAGCGAGTCACCATCGGCCAGGGTGAGGAGTTCGCGAGGCCGGGCCTCGGGAACAGCAGCGGTGTCACTCGCGGCGGGCAGGAAGGGAGTGGCACCGGGAGTGAGGCCCGTAATACCCGGCATGGGGCTCATTCCGGGTCGCATCGGGGGCATCGGCCAGGGGGAGTGGTCGCCGTGGCGATCGGAGGAAGAACCCTCCGCTTCGGTGAGCACCGGCAGGAGATGCCGCTCCATCCGGATGCTCGGCGAGGTGCCGCGCAATACAAGGCGTCCCCGCCGGGTGACGGTGGCGGGGTCGGATTCGGCGGACACGAGGATGAGAAACTTGTTGAAGGAGACCTCGCCGAGTTCGGTGACCCCGTTGGTGACCTCGCCGAGACGCACCATCGGATCGAACTGCGGAGTGGTGGCCCAGGCCACATAGGCGCGCGCGCCATCGAGGAGCGCGGGATCGGGGAGGCCGGTGATGGTGGCCACCAGCCGGTGCCGGTGGTGACCGTCGCGGGTGACGGCGAGATCGAACGGTGTCTCGGCCTGCCGGAGTTCGACCAGGCCGGAGGCTTCCGGGAGGTCGGGCCGAGGCACCAGTGGGATGCACCAGAGGTCGGGGGCGGGATGACCGATGGTGGTGTCGGGACGGCAGAGGGAGCCCCCCTGTGCCGACGGAGATGGAACGGACGCGCCGGTGGCCGCCAGGGTGGCGAGGATGACAGCGCCGAGTCGGAGCGAAGGGGCAAGGGGCATCGGACCGTGGCTGAGTGAGGGTCGAAGGGGCCGCCCGGGGATGCCTCGAAGATACACCCTGGTACGACGACCCGTGCGGTCGAAGAGGAGACGCCCTTGCCTGCCGGAGGGGGAGGTGCTGATACTCTTCCGAGAGCCGGAGTCAGTGCGCGCGGCTATCCGGAAGCGGCTGCGGGAGCTGGTCCGTCGTCGTTATTGGTTGCGTGACGCCAGCCCCCGGCGGAAGTCCATCGCCATCATCGAGTCATCATGGGGTGTGGGGATGTTCATCGGTGTCTAGTTCGGGGAATACAAGGGGAGAAGGCAGAGGCGTCTATTCCCGTGTGGGGGAGCGGAATGGTTGGGGTTGAGTGACATGGTGCAACCCGGCTAAAGGCCGAGTCGGCACGGACAACACTGATAACGGTCAGTGGCACTCACTCGTGCTGGCTGACTTGTCAGTTGTCTGACGTTTGTCCCTTCTAGTCAGGGAAAGCGGAAAGACCCTTGACGACTTCCCTCGCATGCGCTAGATTGTTTGCGGTAGTGGTCTCCTCGCGGTAGTGGTCTCCTCGCGGTAGTGGTGCCCCCTTGGGTGACGCGATCGAGCCAGCCATTGGAACGGAGGCATTGTGCCTGCTCACAAGTTCTGGTTGACAGTTGCAAGTACCCTTGTCCCCGCCCTGACAGGCTGTGTCCAGGACATTCCACCCATCCTCCATCAGGTACTGGAGGACGGGCGTGTTGTCGGTGACGTCATGCCTGCGCGCGACACGGTCGTCCTTCTTCTCTACGCCCCTTCGGATTGTCTGGTCTGTGGAAGCCCCGTGTCAGAGTGGCGGGACTGGGCCAGCATCTCTCCGGACACACGAGGGTGGATGTTGGTTGTGTCCCGCAGCCCCTCGTCGATCGAGTACCGGCATCTCGCCGCCCTGCGCCTGGCATCGCTGAACATTCTTGATCGCGACATAGGGGACGTTCCTACCCCAAGGGTCTATTGGATTGTCGACAAGGCGGTCGCCGATTCAGCGGTCGGGAGGGAGCAGATACCCGCGTTCTTCAACCAGGTCGCCTCATGGTCGCGACAAGCCAAGCAGGTCGAGTAGTTCTGGAGTCAGGTAAGGGCAGGCAGAAGGTCGCGGGGCAATCTAGGTTGGGAAGGTGGAGGTGGTCAACAATCTCTTTCTCAAGGGAGGTAGCATATGCGTGCGATTGTGATGTCGCTGTTGCGAGTGGGATTCGTGGCGGTGGCCTTCCTGCTGGTCACCCCGGGAGCGACAAACGCGCAGGGTTGCCTCCTGTGCAAGCTTCACGCGGACGGCACGTGCGCTATTCCGGCCCTGGAGTACCACTGCGGGTGCTGCAAATTCGTGGAAGAACTCGAACCCTGAGGCTTCATCCGTGAGTCAGGATACCAACATCATCTGACCGGGCGCGAACGGTGTATTCGATTGTTGTGAAGGCGGTCGCTGATTCAGCCGCTTTCCAGCAAGATCGTGTCATGGTCGCGATGAGTCGAAGTTAGTCGAGTAAGAGTGCTGCGGTCGAGTAACACAAGAGGGAAGGTCGCGGGGTAATCGGAGCTGGGAAGGTGAAGGTTGTCAACAATGTCTTTCTCAAGGAGGTAGCGTATGCGTGCGATTGTGATGTCGCTGGTGCGACTGGGACTGGTGGCGGTGGCCTTCCTGCTGGTCACCCCGGGGGCGAGCAACGCGCAGGGTTGCGGCCTGTGCAAGAGGCACGCGGATGGGACGTGCAGTCTCCCGACCATCGACAACGACTGCGGGTGCTGCAAGTTTGTGGAGGAACTCGAACCCTGAGGCTCGTGTCGTGACCTACGATGCCGGTCTCTTCTGGTAGGCATCGGGGGATACACTCGACGTAATTGGTGCAGTAAGGTCGTATCGTGCCCAGCTCGGTGATTGCCCCGCGGCCCCACTCGCTTGGTGCGATGAACACTCCGATGGTAACCGGATGAAAACCGACTTCGAGGAGATGCGAGATGAGACTTGTTGCCGAGTGGGTTCTTTGGGCAATAGTCCGAGGGGGGAGCCTTGGCCTGATGGTCGCCGGCTGCGCTGGCACAGACCAGCCGAGCGCGGCCTTCCGATCAGTTGGGCGAGTGTCGGGAAGCGGCCCTCTGCTGCATCTCATCGATAGCGTATCCCTTGAAGAGAATGACACGCTGTACCTCGGATCTCCCGGGACGAGCTTTGCCGTCGCCGAAGATGGAATGATCTACGTTCCGGACATGTCGCGCGACGAGGTCGTGCGCTACAGTCCTGATGGTGGCATTGATGGCATTGTCGGGCGTAAGGGATCGGGCCCGGGGGAGTTGCGTGGGGTGGGTGTGGCGATTGACGTTAAGGACTCGATACTCTTGGTGCGAGGATATCAAAACTACCGGATAAGCACCTTCAGGGCGAAAACGGGTGAGTACATCGGTGGGGTACGCTATGAGGGATACCTCTCTTCCCTCAGTGTTGATGGAACGGTGGCGTGGTATGCCACGATGACCCCTGGTAGCGGTAAGGTATTCGGGTCGTTCGACGCCGTGAGCCCGGAGGAAGCCGCCGACCGGCCGGTTCTCAGTGGCCGGTTGCTCGACATTCCAATCGAGTACCGTGACCTTCCGGGACTGGACATTATGAACAACGGGCACCTCGTGGTCCGGGGTGATACCATGATTGCGGGGTTTGGGGCACTCGATTACCTGGTCATTGCCACACCCAGCGGCACTGCAATCGACACCTTGGTTCTCCCGGCTCGGCAGCGCCGGGGAGCACCGTCAGCCGTTCTAGCCAAAGTGTACCGACCGAGGAGCGGGCCACCTTCAGTCACATTCAGCGCGGTTTCCAATTTTGCCGGCATCTGGGCCCTTCGGGATGGAAGGATACTTGTGTATCATCGCGACTTGGAGGTATCCGGACCGGAACGGAGCGCTCCTGTCACAGGAAAGGATTACATCAGTATCCTGTCACCGGATCTCCGGATGGCATGTCTCGATGGCGAGCTGCCGTATCCGGAAGCGGCATATCCACGAATCGACGTGCAGAACGACACCATATATGCTCTGGACCAGATGGTGCAACCCGCTCCGGCCACCGGAACCCGAACCGTGGTTCGGAAGTTTGTGGTTGATGATGGATCGTGCGACTGGTTCCCGGTTCGCCGTCCAGGTCCCTGACGACCGGGGATACCGAGTGTCGGTGAGTGCGCTTATGGCGGGTCAGGGGATGATTATAGTAACGCATAGCAGGGGATGATTAACGCATAGTCGGGGCCATTGTCCGTCGCCGTCTTCGTCACCTCCTCCCGCACCCTGTACTTTGGGCCACGACATCGTCGCCAGTATGATCCGAGGTGGGATCACCGACGCCGCCTATCCGGCGAACCCTGGAGCCGCCAGCGCAAGGAGACCAGTTTCGGCAAGCCGGGGTGGGCTCCCCCATTGCCGGCGGGAGAGGAGACGCCCTTGCCTGCCGGAGGGGGAGGTGCCGATACTCTTCCCGGGAGAAGGCCCCTCTCCTCCTTCCGAGTCGATCATGACGTCACCCCTGAGGATCACTCTGGTTCACGTTGCCTTGCTCGGCCTTGCCCCGCTGGCGACACTGGCCGCTCAGGGCGGGCCACCGATGCCGCAACGCCTGGATGGTTACTGCCAGGGGGAGAGCTGCCACTTCGGGTGCCGGGCGGTGGCGCAGAAGGGGATCTCCCTTCGAGCCCGGGATGAGGCCGGCGCTCCGGTCTCCTCCCGTGTCGCTCCCGGAGACACCGTGACGGTGACGACCGGAGCCGTGTGGGTGCGCGCCCCCGGGATCGTGCAGCTCCGACGCGATACGATCCTCGACACCGACGATGGAGTCCCTCGAACCGACACGCTGCGCCTGGTGCGGGGAGATACTCTCCATGTCATTGTCTATCGTGAACTCGGCACCTGGCGCTGGTGGTTTCGCGGGCAGGAAGGGGAGGGGGTGGAGTTCTGGAACGGGGAGGCACAGCGGTACTTCGGGAGAGGACGCGAGAACCTCGCCGCGGTGTCCCACACCGAGCCGAGCACCGAGATGTGGTTGCACCTCGAGGCGGGAGCGGGAATGAGCGGGTGGTGGATGAGGACGTGGGACCACCTGGAGCTGATCGGGGGAGAGGACCTCTACTGCGTTCATTGATGTAGGCCACGAGGTGCTGTCCTATGTCATAAGCCGGCAGAGCCGGAACCAAAATGGCTCACAACCCCTGGGTCACAGTTCCGCTGGACTGCCCCCTTCGTGAACAACCCCTGGGCCAATCTGCCGATGTGTACGGGCCGTTCGTGAACGGCCCCTGGGTACGAACTGCCGGTGTGTACGGGCCGTTCGCGAACGGCCCGTACACTGTTCTCCCTGTCACCCGCGGCGGCCCATGGGCCGCCGGTGTTGGTTTCCGGCCGTCGCCAAGAACATTGTTGCCGTTTTGTGTTCAATCTTGTCCGTAAGGGACTAGTGTCCCGTAACAGTGATTAGCGACATAACTCAGTGGGCTCCGTGAGCTTTGAGGGTGCGCTGCGCGAAGCGCGCGATGCTGGCGAGGATCTCGTCGGCGGTCTTGACCCAGACATACGGCTTGCCGGTGGCGTTGT
>JBGSKF010000188.1:0-13084 GCA_041741375.1 Gemmatimonadales bacterium
ACCCAGCTCATGTACCACTTTAACCGGCGAACAGCCGGACCCTTGGGACCTTCTCCAGCCCCAGGATGTGATAAGCCGACATCGAGGTGCCAAACCGCGCCGTCGATGTGAACTCTCGGGCGCGATAAGCCTGTTATCCCCAGCGTACCTTTTATCCGTTGCGCGATAGCCGATCCACACCGGGCTACCGGATCACTACGGCCCACTTTCGTGGCGGCTCGACCCGTCGGTCTCGCCGTCAGGCTCCCTTGTGCCGTTACACTCTAAAGCGCGAATATCGTCCGCGCTGAGGGAACCATGCGCGCGCCTCCGTTACTCTTTCGGAGGCGACCGCCCCAGTCAAACTGCCCACCTGCCACGGTCCCAGCCTAGGTTTGCTAGAGCGTGGTGAGGACGTTACATGAGCCAGGCTGGTATTTCACTGATGACTCCGCCCGAGCTAGCGCCCGAGCCTCGTAGTCTCCCAGCTATGCTACACAGTCACATGCGACGTCCAATGACAAGCTGCAGTAAAGGTGCATGGGGTCTTTTTGTCCTGCTGCGGGGACTCGGAATCCTCACCGAGACTGCAATTTCGCCGAGCACGTGGTCGAGACAGTGCTCAAGTCGTTACGCCATTCGTGCAGGTCGGAACTTACCCGACAAGGAATTTCGCTACCTTAGGACCGTTATAGTTACGGCCGCCGTTTACCGGGGCTTCGGCTCAAGGCGTCGCCTTGCGGCTAACCTCTCCCCTTAACCTTCCGGCACCGGGCAGGCGTCAGTGCGTATACGGCGCCTTATGCGGCTTGGCACGCACCTGTGTTTTTGCTAAACAGTCGCTTGGGACGATTCTCTGCGGCCGGCCTGGGCTTCATCTGTGCGATGTCACCTACTACCGGCACCCCTTATCCCGAAGTTACGGGGTCATTTTGCCGAGTTCCTTTTCCGTAAATCACTCGAGCACCTTAGGCTACTCGCCTCGCCTACCTGTGTCGGATTGCGGTACGGTCGACGACAGTCCTGGTCCGCGAAGCTTTTCTCGGCAGTGTGCGTCAGCCACCCTTGACGGGGCCATGCGGCCCCTTCGGCATCGGTTCTCGACTAACCTCGCGGATTTGCCTACGAGGCAACGTCTACCACCTTGCAGCGGATATTCCACCACCCGCCGGTGACCCTGCTCCTGCGTCCCTCCTCGGACTCATAACGTTCTGCCGTCGGTACGGGAATGTTGACCCGTTTTCCATCGTCTGCGCCTCTCGGCCTCGACTTAGGGACCGACTAACCCTGAGCTGATCGACATGGCTCAGGAACCCTTAGGCTTACGGTGACAGGGGTTTTCACCCTGTTTCTCGCGTACTTAATCCGGCATCCTCACTTCTGATCGCTCCACCGGAAGGCTTCCGCCCCGGCTTCACTGCTCTCAGAACGCTCCCCTACCCCTCCTGCTTGCGCAGGAAGACATAGCTTCGGCGGGCGGCTTGAGTCCCGACCATTATCGGCGCGACATCGCTGGACTGGTGAGCTATTACGCACTCTTTAAAGGAATGGCTGCTTCTAAGCCAACCTCCCAGTTGTCACAGCAACCTCACATCCTTTGATACACTGAGCCGCCACTCCGGGGCCTTAGCTGATGTTCTGGGTTCTTTCCCTCTCGCCGCGGTACATTAGCGCACCGCGACTGCCTCCCGGGCAGCATTCAACAGGCATTCGGAGTTTGGTTGGGGGAGGTATCGTTATTCACGACCCGGACCCATCCAGTGCTCTACCTCCTGTGAACTCATTTCCCGAGGCTATACCAAAATATATTTCGGGGAGAACCAGCTATCTCCGAGCTTGATTGGCCTTTCACCCCTACCCTCAAGTCATCCCAGCGGTTTTCAACCCACACGGGTTCGGTCCTCCACCGTCTGTTACAACGGCTTCAACCTGCTCAAGGGTAGATCGCCACGGCTTCGGGTCTACGCCCACGTACGATAGTCGCCCTATTCAGACTCGCTTTCGCTTCGGCTCCGGCCCTGAAGGCCTTAACCAGCACGTGAGCAGTAACTCGCCGGATCATAATGCAAAAGGCACGCCGTCAGGCCGTTGCCAGCCCTCCGACCGCTTGTCAGCACACGGTTTCAGGATCTCTTTCACTCGCCACCTGGCGTGCTTTTCACCTTTCCCTCACGGTACTCGTGCACTATCGGTCATCGAGGAGTATTTAGGGTTGGAGGGTGGTCCCCCCGGCTTCACGCAGAATTACACGTGCTCCGCGCTACTCGGGATACCACGAGGGGTCGTACGCAACCGGTTACCGGGCTTTCACCGTCTCTGGCGGGCCATTCCAGGCCGCTTCACCCTCGCGTCGTACATCCCATATAGTGGTCCCACAACCCCGGGGGAGCATGCTCCCCCGGTTTGCCCTATTCCCCGTTCGCTCACCGCTACTTGGAGAATCTCGGTTGATTTCTTTTCCTCCGGGTACTGAGATGTTTCAGTTCCCCGGGTTGGCTCCCCTTGCGGGGTGACGGGCCTCGCGGCCCGACGGGTTGCCCCATTCGGTCATCCTGAGATCACAGCTTGCGTGCAGCTCCCCCAGGCTTATCGCAGCTTACCACGACCTTCATCGCCTCTCGATGCCAAGGCATCCACCGTGTGCCTTATTGCGTTTGATCTCACACTTTGTGTTTCCCGGGCGCCGCATTGCGATACGCAGCCCCCGGGCCTTGGTGTTGATTCCTCACACCGGACGCGAACCGGAGTTCACGTCCATTTCCATCCGGATCCCTCAATTGTCAAAGAGCCGTGAACGGGAATGGGAGACGAAAGCGCGGGCGACACCAGAGGACTTTCGCGCCCCGGGCAAGCCCGGCGGCTACTCGTCACTCCAGAAAGGAGGTGATCCAGCCGCAGGTTCCCCTACGGCTACCTTGTTACGACTTCGCCCCAGTCACTGAATTGACCTTTGGCGGCTGCCTCCTTGCGGTTAGCTCACCGACTTCAGGTCCCCCCAGCTTCCATGGCGTGACGGGCGGTGTGTACAAGGCCCGGGAACGTATTCACCGAGGCGTAGCTGATCCTCGATTACTAGCGATTCCAGCTTCATGCAGTCGAGTTGCAGACTGCAATCCGAACTTAGACCGGCTTTTGGCGATTGGCGCACTCTCGCGAGTTGGCAACGCTCTGTACCGGCCATTGTAGCACGTGTGTAGCCCTGGACGTAAGGGCCATGATGACTTGACGTCATCCCCACCTTCCTCCGGTTTGACACCGGCAGTCTCCCTAGAGTGCCCGGCATGACCCGCTGGTAACTAGGGACGAGGGTTGCGCTCGTTGCGGGACTTAACCCAACATCTCACGACACGAGCTGACGACAGCCATGCAGCACCTGTGCACGGACTCCGAAGAGGGACCGATGTTTCCACCGGCTTTCCCGTGCATGTCAAGCCCAGGTAAGGTTCTTCGCGTTGCTTCGAATTAAACCACATGCTCCACCGCTTGTGCGGGCCCCCGTCAATTCCTTTGAGTTTCAGCCTTGCGGCCGTACTCCCCAGGCGGGGTACTTATTGCGTTAGCGACGGCACCGAAGGGGTCGCTCCCCCCGGCGCCTAGTACCCATCGTTTACGGCGTGGACTACCAGGGTATCTAATCCTGTTTGCTCCCCACGCTGTCGCGCCTCAGCGTCAGCTACAGCCCAGCAGGCCGCCTTCGCCACCGATGTTCTTCCCGATCTCTACGCATTCCACCGCTACACCGGGAATTCCACCTGCCTCTACTGTGCTCGAGCCTGGCAGTTTAGAAGGCAGCCCCGCGGTTGAGCCGCGGGATTTCACCCCCTACTTACCGGGCCGCCTACGCGCCCTTTACGCCCAGTGATTCCGGACAACGCTCGCACCCTCCGTATTACCGCGGCTGCTGGCACGGAGTTAGCCGGTGCTTCCTTTGGAGGTACCGTCATTTTGTTCGTCCCTCCCGACAGCGGTTTACAACCCGAAGGCCGTCATCCCGCACGCGGCGTCGCTGCGTCAGGCTTTCGCCCATTGCGCAAGATTCCCCACTGCTGCCTCCCGTAGGAGTCTGGGCCGTGTCTCAGTCCCAATGTGGCTGGCCATCCTCTCGGACCAGCTACCCGTCGTTGCCTTGGTGAGCCGTTACCTCACCAACAAGCTGATAGGCCGCGAGGCCCTCCATCGGCGCATTGCTGCTTTCACCCCCAGGGCAGGTGCCCCGAAGGTCGTACGCGGTATTACCCGGCCGTTGGGCCGGCTATCCCCCGCCGAAGGACAAGTTCCTCACGTGTTACGCACCCGTTCGCCACTCACGTTCCGGAGCAAGCTCCGAAACATGCGTTCGACTTGCATGTGTTAAGCACGCCGCCAGCGTTCGTCCTGAGCCAGGATCAAACTCTCCAATGAAAAGTTCAATGACTAAGCTCATCAACGAACGATGGTTTTTCCATCGTCCGAATCACAATCAGAGTTCAAACCCTTTCCGCCCGGGCTCTGCCCCGAACGGATCATGCGGGTCCGCACTTCCGTTGATTCCCATTCCGTTCACTTGTCAAAGAGCGTTGACTCAATCTGTACACTCTCGGCCGTGTTCCGCGAGAGCCCACAATCTTAACACCAGTTCCGCGCCCCGTCAACCCCTCCCAAAACCACACCCTGACTTCACTTGCGCGCCCGCCTCGGAACCCCTCGCGGCGGGAGGGCAATCCTAATGAACAGGATCGCTCGATGCAAGGGGGAGCGGGAGTCGGGAGTCGGGAGCAGGGTGTCGGGGATGGGGAAGTGGGGATTCCAGCTCCCCATTCCAAAAGCTGGCACAGCCGAATCCAAAGAGGATCCTCGGGGTCGCGTGGGTTCCCCGGGGCGCCTTCGCCCAGGGGAACGCCAACCGCCTGGTCACGGCGCTGGGTGATTCGAGTTCACCAGACCTGTCCATCCACTTCAGGGTTGGGCTCTTCCGGCTTCGGCATGGGTTTATATCCCTCCGGAGCCCTCTCCCCCCCTGTAGCCAATCACAAGAGGCACAAAAGGCACAGAAACCTCTCTCGCCCCGGGTGGGCCCCATGCGCACCGAGGTGTGCCTCTCGGGCTTTCTGTGCTTTGTGTGGCCATCCCCCTCGCACGCCGCGGCCGTGGCGATCGACGTGTCTACCCTGCTCCACCTGGGGCACGGGCGACGCATGCGTCGCCCCTACACCCTACTCCCTATTCCCAACTCCCGGCTCCTCCCCCGCCTTCCCTACCCCCCACCGCGGCGGTCACACCCGGCTCACCCGCGGGATTCGATTCGGCCCACCAGACGCAACAGACCATCGAGAATCGTCAGGGGATGCGGAGGGCACCCGGGAATCCACAGGTCCACCGGCAGATCCGCCGGGACCCCGTCCCCCACCTCCGGACTCCCCCGAAAGGGCCCGCCACTGATCGCACACGCTCCTGCCACAATGACCAGCCGCGGCTCGGCCACCGCCTCATAGGTCCGCTGGAGCGCCGAACGCATGTTCCGGCTCACCGCCCCGGTCAGGAGGATCCCATCCGCGTGACGGGGACTCGCCACGAACTGCACCCCGAACCGGGCCATGTCGAACACCACGTTGCCGAGAGCATTCAGCTCGGCCTCGCACCCCCCGCAGCTCCCGGCCACGACCGACCGCAGCCGCAGAGACCGGCCAAAGAGCCTGCGCATGCGCGCGTCGAGGGCGATGACGCCGGGGATCTCGCCGTCCGGGGAGAGGAGCCCCTCGCGAGTCCGCGACGCCATGGCGTGGTCGGTGGTGAACGTCACCGCCTGGTGCGGGCATGCCGCCGCTTCCTCCGGCGAGAACAGGCAGGCCCCGAGGTCCATCCTCGTTCCGCCCCGGTCGTCCTGCACCAGGAGATCGGTCGGCGCCTCGGTCCGGCAGGTCCGGCAGCCCTCCGGACACCGGGCGGCGTCGAATCCGGGACGGCCCCGGAATCGCTCGGGAAAGCCGGTGTCCCCGTCCGGAAAGGAGGAGGTTCGGGTCCCCTGCCGAACCCGGGTGAGCAGAAACTTGAGCATCAGAGATCATGCCCCGCGTAGGAGAGGTTGAAGCTCTTGTTGCAGAGGGGAAAATCGGACATCTGGGTGCCCGGCATGCAGGCCGCCACCCCGCTCCAATTGTGGAACGAGGGATCCACGACCTTGTACCGCCGGATCCGGCCCACCGAGTCGGTGATAACCACATGCGCAATCTCGCCGCGCCATCCTTCACTCATCGCGACCACCATCTCCCCGGGGCGCAGCTCACCACAGTCCACCCGGATCGCTCCCCTCGGCAGGGCCGCGATCTGTTCGACCACGAAGTCCAGGGAACGCCTCACCTCCACCCAGCGGACCAGGGCCCGGGCGTGCACGTCCCCCGCCCACGCCCCCGCCACCGGAATGTGAGCAAATCGAAACAGGCCGTACGGGTGATCGTGCCGCACGTCCCGGCGCACCTCGGACGCCCGCGCCGGCGGACCCACGATGCCCAGCTCGAGGCAGGCTTCCCGGCGGAGAACGCCCACGCCCTCCAATCGGGCCTGAACCGACGCACTTTCGAGCATGAGGCCGGCCACCGGCTCCAATTCGCTGCGGAGGCGATGGAGCCGATCGATCATCTCGGCCGCCATCCCGGGCGGAAGATCCAGGAGCGTCCCCCCGAGGCGGATGAGCCCACGGCCGTAACGGTTGCCGCTCAGGCTCATCAGGAGGTTGAGGCACTCGCCTCGCATCCGCCCGAAATAGGCCGCGGCGGGCTGATAGGCCACGTCGCCGGCGATGGCGCCCAGGTCACCGATGTGATTGGCCAGCCGTTCCAGCTCCAGCGCGATGCCGCGGATGGCCTGTGCCCGCGGGGTCTTGTGCGACCGGGCCAAGGCCTCGAGGGCACTGCAGTGGGTCCCCCCGTGGCCGATCACGGTGTCTCCCGCGATCGATTCGGCAACCAGGACCGAGCGCGGCCGATCCAGGTGTTCCAACAACGCCTCGACCCCGCGGTGCTGGTACCCCAGCATGATCTCCAGGTGCAGGATCTCCTCTCCATGCGCCTGGAACCGGAAATGGCCCGGCTCGATGATCCCGGCGTGGACCGGGCCCACCGCGACCTCGTGGACCTCCTCGCTCTCCATCTGGAAGAAGGGGTATCGCTCCCGGTCGACCTCGTCCCCCGCGTGCATCCCCCTCCCGCCGCCCCCCCCCGGAGCATGGTCCGGCGGATGGCGGCGCACCGGTTTCAGGGACGGATGTCCCTCGGGACGCACCCCACACTGTTCCGCAATCTCCCTCTCGAAATAGTGAACCTGGGGACAATCCGGCGTGAGGGCCGGATAGCTCTCCGCCACGATCGTGCTGGTGGCCCCGAGCTCCCCCCGGGCGTCCTCGGCGAGCACGGCGAGGAGGCGGGTCTGGTCCTGGCTCTCGGGGAGACCGAAGTAGGCCACCATCCGCCAGCCCGCCCGGACGGCGTCCACCACGGTGGAGCGGAAGGACTCCAGGGTTTCCCTCGGGACGCTGGCGAAGGGGATGGCCCGCCGGTTCCGCAGCCCGAGTTCGTCGAACCGGGTCATGGCGCGGTCCCTCCCAGTGCCTGGGCCGCCTGGTCCAGGAGCGCGTGCAGGGGTGCGGGAATGTGCACACCGAGCAGCAACACCAGCGCCGCGAGCACGAGCGGGCCGGCCAGAAGGGGCCAGGTTTCCCGGAACGGTTTCCCGTCCCATCCCGTCGCTCCTCCCGTACCCGTGCTCTCCTCCGCGTGGTTCGCCTCACCGTAGACCACATTCAGGATCATCCGGGCCATTCCGATGAAGATGACCGCCAACAGCACCACCATCACGATCGCAAGCCAGACAAGGTCCCGGTGAATGGCCGCCCCGAGAATCGTGAGTTCGCTCACGAACAACCCGAAGGGCGGAGACCCGGTGACGGCGAAGAGACCCGTGAGGAGCAGGGCCCCCGACCAGGGCGCGCGTCGCAACACCCCGGTCACCTTGTCCGCCTCCGAGGTCCCGTAGAACAGGACCAGATTGCTGACCACCAGGAACAGGAGTCCCTTGGTCAGCCCGTTGTTGAGGAGGTGCAGCACGGTGCCATAGCTCCCCGCGCCTCCGATGCCCAGACCGAGCACCAGGAGACCCATGTGTTCCACGCTGGAATAGGCCAGCAGGCGCTTCATGTCGGTCTGGCCGATGATGAAGCCGGCACTGACCACGAGGGATGCGAGGCCGAAGGCGAGCAACGCCGGACGCATGAAGGCGGCCTGGCCGGCGGCGGCCATAACGGTGGTTCCCCGCGCGAGACCGAGAAAGGCACAACTCGTGAGGGCACCCGCCATGAGGGCTCCGACCAGGCCGGGCGCTTCCCCGTAGGTGTCGGGCTTCCAGGAGTGCAGGGGCGCGAGTCCCATCTTCGTGCCATACCCGACGAGGAAAAAGACGAACGCCGCCCGCAGGAGCCCGGGCTGGAGCGTCTCGGCGTGACGCACCAGATCCTCCAGCACGAGCGGCTGGCCCGTGGTCTGCGCGGCGGCCATGAAGAAGGTTCCGAAGAGCGCCAGGCCGATTCCGACCGAGGAGAGGATGAGGTACTTCCAGACGGCCTCGAGGGAGCGACGGTTGCGACGGTGGAAGACCAGGGGAGCGAGCGAGAGGGTCGTCGCCTCCATTCCGACCCAGAGCAGCGCCAGGTGATGGGACAGCGCCACCAGCGTCGCGGCGGCCAGGAAGGCGAGAAGACAGGCGACGAACAGCCCTCTCCCCGGCCCGCGAGAGGGGTCATGGCGCAGAAAACCGAAGGTGTACACCGCCACGGCCAGAAAGAGCAGGCTCACCACGGTCAGCACCAGCAGGCCCAGGGCGTCGACCCGAAGCCACCCGCTCATCACGCCGGGGACGGAACGGGTCCAGAGTGTCGCCACTCCGGCGCTGTGCCCGATCGCCGTGGCCAGGAGAAGGGTCATCCGGACGCCGTGGGCGCGGCTTCCGTAGGCGAGGAGGCTGGTCATCACCGGCAGCAGGATCAGTCCGAAGAGCAGCATCAGTCGTGCAGCTCCGTCAGGCGGGCGGAATCGAGCGAGTCGAACTCCCGGTTGATGTGGAACAGCACGATCCCCATGACAAACACGCCGACGAAGATGTCCAGCAGGACTCCGACCTCGACAAGGAAGGGAACACGCTCCATCTGGCTCAAGCCGAAGACGTAGATGCCGTTCTCGAAAATGAGATACCCCGTCACCTGGGTGACGGCCTTGCTCCGGGTCGTCAGAACCAGAAGGCCGATCATCGCGGTGGACAGGGCGACCGGCACCAGCAGCGTGCTCTCCATCTCGGGCAGGGGCAGCCGGGGCGCGACGCTGAAGGCCAGCGCCACGATGGCCGCCCCCAGCAGGATGGAGGCGGTGTACCCGATGAGCGGTTCGATCTCGCGGCGGATGGCGGCTTCACGGATGGCGCGCAGCAGGAACATCGGCAGGAGGATCGTCTTGACCACCAGGGTCCCCACCGCGAGCCCCAGCACATGCGGGGAGAGCCCCGGATCCAGCGCCAACGGAAGGGCCGCCAGGAGGGCACCCTGGATGGCGACGGCCCGAATGGCGGCGCTCAGCCGGGTGGTTCCGAGGATCCAGAAGTTCGTGAGAACGACCAGGAGCATCAGGAGTTCATGGAAGGAATGCATTGGAAGGGTCTCAGCGCAGGAGGAGGATCACGGCGAACCCCGCGAGCGCCGCTGCCGCGACCAGCAATTGGGGGATGCGATTCATGCGCAGTCGCGCCATCACCGACTCGACGACCCCGATCACGGTCGCCACCAGGAGGAGTCCTCCCACGAGGACTCCCAGCGCCACGGGAGCCCCCAGGGTCGCCCTCGGCACCAGGACGCTGACGATCAGACTGCCCAGCAGGGCCATCTTGAGAGCGGCGGCGTAGAGAATGAGCGCCAGATCCGGCCCGCTGTGATCCAGGACCATGACCTCGTGAATCATCGTCAGTTCGAGGTGCGTCAGGGGGTCATCCACCGGGACCCTCGACGTCTCCGCCAGAGTGATGATGAACAGACTCGTGGCGACCAGAAGGAGCGAAGGAACCACGGCGGGCCAGACCGCCGCCAGCGGCCGTCCCAACATGCCCTCGAGGTGGAGGTCGCCGGTCGCGAGCACCAGGGCGGTGAAGCAGAGAAAGAGCCCCGGCTCGGCGAAGGAGGCCAGGGTCACTTCCCGGCTCGCCCCCATGCCCTCGAAACTGGATCCCGTGTCCAGCGCCCCGAGCACCAGCGCAAATCGTCCCAGCGCCAGGAGACCGGCGAAGGCGACCAGATCCCCCGGAAAGGTCACGAGGGACGTCGTGCCGTCGAGCGGCACGAGCCAGGCCGCGAGGAGGGTGGTGGCAACCAGAGCCACGGGCGCCAGACGGAAGATCACGGTCGTGGTCCGGCTGTAAACCACACCACGCCGCCACAGCTTGGCGAGGTCGAAATAGAGCTGCAGAATCGGCGCACCCCGCCGACCGGTCAGGGCGGACTTGACCCGGTTGGCGATCCCGGGCAGGACCGGGGCCAGGGCGAGGAGCACCAGCAAGCTCAGGAGGGAGGAGACACTCATTGCGTCGTCGTCACCGACCAGAGGTAGAGGAGCAAGGCCACCAGGGAGAGAATCAGGTAGATCAGGTACCAGCGAAGGCGGCCGGTCTGCAGAAATCGGAGGCGCGCGGCCGCCTGGCTGACCCGTTCCCAGACCGGCAGCCCCACGGTGTCCAGCACCGGGTCCGCGACCTGGACGTGGAACGAACCGGCGTGGGAGACCACCCGGGATCCGGTCATCGGCCCAAAGGCGGCCATCAGGCCGGCCGCGTAGCTCGACGCCCCGTATTGCATGCGGCTGGTTACACGCGGATAGGCACATGCCCAGGTGTCGCCCACGCGAGCGGCTTTTCGAGAGCCCCTCCTCCACCGAATCCATCCAATCAGCGCCAGGACAAGGACCAGCCCGAGGGCGGCCCCGGCCACCGCGGTACTCCCCTCCGCCACCCGATCAATTCCCCCGACCGACCGGGTGACGGTCCCGCCGAGAACCGCGCCGGCGGCACCCGCCGCCACCGGAACCACCACGAAGGGCAGCACACCCACTCCGATGCACGCGGTCGCGAGAGCCCATTGCGGCCAGATCAACCCGGCGTCCACCCCGCGGGCCATGCCGGGCGCCCCCGATCGCGGCATCCCGTGGAACACCGTGCCGTAGAGCTTGGTGAAGCACGCCAGCGCGAGAGCTCCGGTGAGGGCCAGGCCCACCACGGCGAGACTGGCGATCCGGACGGCGCCCGGGAGGGTGCCGGTTTCGAGCAGCCCCCGGAAGATCATCCACTCGCTCACGAAGCCGTTGAGCGGCGGCAGCCCGACAATGGCCAGGGAACCGACGAGAAAGGCCGAGGCGGTGAGCGGCATGGCGCGCGCGAAACCACCCAGACGATCGATCTGCCGGGTGCCGGCGGCCAGCACCACGGCCCCGGCACCCAGGAAGAGAAGGCTCTTGAACAACGCATGGTTGAGGGTGTGGACCAGCGCCCCGGCGACGCCCAGCAGAGCCAGGGCGGGCTGATGATAGGCCACGCCGAGGGCGCCGACCCCCAGGCCCAGCAGGATGATTCCGATGTTCTCCACACTGTGATATGCCAGGAGTCGCTTGATGTCGTGCTGGGCCAGGGCCCAGAGCACACCGAGGACGGCGGACCCGAGTCCCAGCGCCAGAAGGGTCCATCCCCACCAGGCGGGGGGGGGCACGGGGTGAAGAAGCATCAGCACCCGGAGCAGGCCGTAGATGCCGCTCTTGATCATGACCCCCGACAGAAAGGCCGAGACATGGGAGGGGGCAGCCGCATGGGCGCCGGGCAGCCAGAAGTGCACCGGAACGATTCCCGCCTTGATCCCGAATCCCCCCAGGGCGAGGAGCAGGATCAGCGTCATGGGAAAGAGCGGACCGTCCGAGGCGCCCGCCAGGTGGTCGAAGGGCGCGGTCCATCCCCCCCCCCCGGCCTCCCCGCCGGTCCAGGCGGCGAACATCGCCACCAGGGCGAGGGTGCTCGTATGGGTGAGAACCAGGTAGATGAAGCCCGCGCGCCGCACCGGCGCCTGGTCATGATCCACCATGATGAGCAGGTAGGCGGAAATCGCCATGACCTCCCAGGAGGCCAGAAACGTCCCCACGGTCCGTGCGGCGAACACGCCGGCCACCGAGACCAGCAGGATGGTGAACACCAGATGTATTCGGCCGGCCCCTCGGTGGGGGTGCGCCTTCGCCAGGTAGGGCACACCGTAGATCCCCGTGGCCATCCCGACCACGAGCAGGAGCACGAGAAACCAGGCGGAGAGGAGATCCATTCCGAAGGCGCCACCGGCCACGGAAAGGGAGGAGTCCATTGTTCCCAACAGGCCGAGAGCGGGCCATGCGGCCAGGACTCCCCCCCCCACGAGGCCCGTGGCGAAAACTCCACCGGCCAGTCGCCCGTGGCCCTCCAGCAGGAAGGCACTCAACCCGGCGAGGAGAATGAGCGCGAGGCCCGCGCCGAAGAAGCTCATGGCATCCCGGCCCGGCCGGTGAGGGCGAGGTATCCCAGCAACAACAGGAGCGCCCAGATGATATAGCGGACATAGGCCGTGATGTTCCCCTGCTGGAGGGGACGGAGACGGAGGGCCATAGTCCGCACCCGGTTCCACACGGGGATCGCGAGTCCACTCAGAACCCGATCCTGGGGAATGGTCTGAATCCCCTGTGCTCCCCTTCCCCGTCGCTCCGGCGACACCAGGGCGGGGCACGTGGTAAAGAGTGGAGCGCTGAAGGACGATGCGGTGTACTGCATGCGGGTTGTGGGGAGAGAATAGCCACACCCCCAGGTCGCGCCCGATCCGGAGCGCCTTCGCGTGGCCCCTGCGGCCCGGAACATCCAGATCGCCAGCCCGGTCACCAGGATCAGGCCGCCGAGCAGGGCCAGAACCTGGAGCGGTCGTCCCCCGAGGGCGGGAGCGATCGTCATCGTGGGTGCCATCACCCCGGCCAGGACCCCCGCAACCCGGCCCGCGGGGACCATCGCGAGCGGGGGATACAGGCCGAGGGCAAGGCACCCC
>JBGSKF010000189.1:0-10556 GCA_041741375.1 Gemmatimonadales bacterium
CCGTCTCGCCGTCGCCGAGCGGGAGGCCGAGGCCGCCCGGCTCGGCGCGCTGCGGGACGGGCTGGCAGAGCGGATCCGTGCCCTGATCCCCGATGCGGTGATCCATGGCGAGAGCGCCCCCCGGGCCCCGCACGTGCTCAACCTCGGGATCCCCGGCACCGACAGCGAGGCGATGCTCATGCATCTCGATCTCGCAGGCGTGGCTGCGTCGGGAGGCTCCGCCTGCAACACCGGGTCGGTCGAGCCCTCCCACGTGCTCACTGCCATGGGAGTCCCCCGCGACCTCGCCCTGGGCAGTGTCCGCTTCAGCCTGGGGCACGAGACCACCCCGGCGGACATCGATCGCGTGGTGGACATCCTCCCCGGGATCGTGGAGAAGGTACGCCACCTGTCGGCGGTGCTGGGCCGTGGCTGAGCGCGTCCTGGTGGCGATGTCCGGCGGAGTGGACAGCTCCGTCGCCGCGGCGGCCCTGGTGGACCAGGGCTTCGACGTGGTGGGCGCCACCATGAAGCTCTTCTGCTACGGAGACGACGTCCCCGATCGGCCCTGCTGCTCGCTCGACTCCATCGCCGATGCCCGCAGCGTGGCCCACGCCCTCGGTATCCCGCACTACGTGCTGAACCTCGAGGATCGATTCAGCGACCGGGTCATCCGGAATTTCGTGGAGGAGTACAGCCGGGGGCGCACCCCGATTCCCTGTGTCCGCTGCAATTCCTTCACCAAGTTCCGCGACCTCCTCGCCCATGCCGACGCGCTCGACTGCCGTTGGATAGCCACCGGGCACTACGCCGTGGCCCGGGACGGGGCCCTCTTTCGCGGCCACGACCGGCAGAAGGACCAGAGCTACTTCCTCTGGGGCATTCCCCGCGAGGTGGTAGCCCGGATGAAGACCCCGGTGGGCGAACTGACCAAGGCCGAGACCCGGGACACCGCCCGGCGGCTCGGCCTCGTCACCGCGGACAAGCCCGAGTCGGTGGACATCTGCTTCGTTCCCGGCAACCGGTACCTCACCGTGCTGGAGGACCACCTCCCCGCCGACGCCCCCGCCCTGACCGCCGGCGCGTTCGTCTCCACCACCGGAGAGCCCCTCGGCACCCACGAGGGCTTTGCCCGCTACACCATCGGGCAGCGCCGGGGGCTGCCCGGCGGTGGCGACGCGGCGCGGTATGTGGTGGCCATCCGGCCCGATTCGCGGGAGGTGGTTCTCGGGACCGAGGAGGATCTCGAGGGCCGCGAGGTGTCGCTGAGCGAAGTCAACTGGCTCGCCGAGCGTCTTGCGCCGGGGGATCGGTGTGAGATCCAGATCCGCTCCCGTACCCCGGCCGTACCGGCCCGGGTGATCACCGGGGATGGCTCCACCCTCACGCTCTCGCTGGATGTGCCCGCCCGCGCCATCACGCCGGGGCAATCGGGAGTCCTCTACAACGCCGAGGCACGCCTCCTGGGCGGCGGCGTGATCGACTGAGGCGCGGCATGGTCTGGCGCTGGGTGTCCACCACGGCCGCACTCTTCCTCGCGGTGACCCTCATTCCGGGGATCACCCACAACGGCTCTCTGCTCTCCCTCTTCCTTGTGGCTGCGGTGTTCGGGCTGGTGAACGCCACCCTCAAGCCGTTGGTGGCGGTGCTCACCTGCCCCCTGATCCTGGTCAGCTTCGGGCTCTTCGCGCTGGTGATCAACGCCCTGATGCTGCTCGCCACCTCGTGGCTCTCGAGCCGGTGGGGACTCGGCTTTTCGGTGAGCGGGTTCTGGCCCGCCTTCTTCGGAGGGCTCCTGATCGGCATCGTGAACGCGATGCTGACCACCCGTGGCAGGTGGGAGGAGGCTCCCCGATGATGCACCCCGACCTCACGCCCGAGCGGATCGACGAATTGAAGGAGGATCTCCTGGGGGAGCTGCGCTCCCTCACGCGGCGGGTCCGGGCGATCCGCGATGCGGGCCCCGTGATGCTCGACCAGACCGCCGTCGGGCGGCTCTCCCGCATGGATGCCCTCATGAACCAGGGAATTGCCCAGGGGAGCGACGCCCGGACGGTGCAGGATCTCTTTCTCGTGGAGGACGCGCTGGCGCGGATCGAAGCGGGAACCTACGGATTCTGCCAGACCTGTACCCACCCGATTCCCTATGGCCGACTGGCGGTCCTGCCCGAAACCCGAACCTGCGCCGGGTGCGGGAAGAGCAACGCTCAATGACCAATGATCAAAGACCAATGATCAATGAGCAGTGATCAATGGTCAATTAACAGTTATCCCTGATCAATCGCCCTCCCGGCAGGGGGCAGGGAGCCATGTAAACGACGCGTCGAGGGGAAAAATGGATTCCCGCGTTCGCGGGAATGACGATCCTGGGTAGCCCCGCCACCTGTTCCCTGTTCATTGTTCCCTGTTCATTGTTCCCTGTTCATAGTTCCCTGTTCCCTGTTCCCTGTTCATTGTTCATTGTTCATTGTTCATTGTTCTAAAACCGCAGCCCCGCCTCCTCGGCAAATTCCTTGAGACGTTCCTCCGCCTCCGGGCTCAACTTTTCGGGAATTCGAACTTCGATCTGGACCAGTTGATCGCCGCGGGTCCCCCCTTTCGGCACACCATGCCCCTTGATCCGGAACTTGCGCCCCGACTGGGTTCCCGCCGGAATGCGCAGCACGGCGCGGGTCCCCTCGATGGTCTTCACCTTGATCCGGGTGCCGAGCATCGCCTGGGCCACATTGATGGGAACGTCGCAGACGAGATCAAGACCGGACCGTCGAAAGAACCGGTCGGGCTCCACCTCGAAGGTCACCAGGAGATCTCCCGCCTTCCCTCCGGGCCGTCCCGGCTGGCCCATTCCCTTGAGCCGCACCCGGGTTCCGCTGTCAGTTCCGGGAGGAACGGTGATCATCACTTTCCGCTCGGTGCGCACCTCTCCCGCGCCGCCGCATTGGGAACATTTCGTGGACGGGACACGCCCCCGCCCACGACAGAGGGGACAGGGCCGGTTCACCGCGAATCCGCCCTGCCCGAAGGAGATCGTCCCCCGGCCTTCGCATTCGGGACACGAAGACATGGTGGCCCCCGGCTCCCCGCCGCTCCCTCCGCACCGGCCGCACGATTCGGAGAGTGGCAGTTGGATCGGCACCTTGTCTCCCAGCACCGCCGTCCGGAACGGGACTGTCACCGAGACCTCGATCGGCTCGGCCACCCCCGATGTCCCCCCGCTCTCCTTCCGCCCCCGGCCGAAGATGGAGGAGAAAATGTCTCCCAATCCCATGCTCCCGAAATCGCCGAAGTCGAAGCCCTCGGCCTGTCCGGAGCCGGGTGGGGCGCCCGTTCGGGGCCCTCTTCCCCCTCGCCGCGCCATCGGGTCGAACGCTCCCAGGCGACGCATCTGATCGTACTTGGCGCGCTTCTCGGGGTCGGCCAGCACGGTGTGCGCCTCGGAGATCTGCTTGAATTTCTCTGCGGCGGCGGGATTGTTGGGATTGGCATCGGGGTGGAACTGCTTGGCCAGCCGCCGGTAGGATTTCTTGATTTCCTCCGGCGTGGCCTTTTCCGTGATCCCCAGGACCTGATAGAAGTCCTGCGTTGCCACGGTCAGACCGTTCCCTGAGCGGTGTACACCTGCACCCGGGCGGGTCGCACCAGGGTTCCCTTGAACTGGTATCCGACCTGGAAGGTGGCGGCAACCCGTTGATCCGAGGCGGGATCAGTGGTCGGCGTGGCAGCCACCGCCTCGTGCTCTCCCGGATTGAACGGCTGGTCCACGGGGTCGATCCGGGTCAGGCCGGCCGCCTCGAGCTCCTTTCGGAGCTTCCGGGCCACCAGGATCATCCCCTCGGCCAGGGCTTCGGGCGTCGCCGACTTGGACGCGGTCGCTTCCAACCGGTCGATATCATCCACCACATCGAGGAGCCGGGCCACCAGCG
Source organism: Gemmatimonadales bacterium (assembly GCA_041741375.1). Classification (GTDB taxonomy): domain Bacteria; phylum Gemmatimonadota; class Gemmatimonadetes; order Gemmatimonadales; family GWC2-71-9; genus OFTM291. Next base: position 3,903 of record JBGSKF010000189.1, read on the forward strand.
CCGCCTGGGCCCGGTCAGTCAGCTCGAGCCGTTCCCGCGCCACCCGTTTGCGGAAATTGTCGAACTCGGCCGCCAGACGAAGGTGTCGGTCCTGGGCCTCATCGAGCTGTTCCTGGAGCCGGTGGGCGCGTTCGGCGGTGGGCTCCAGGGGAATACCGCTGGGGGGTGCCGAGTCCCGGGTCTCCTCCGGCACCGCATCGATACCCGCCTCGGAGCCCTCCTCCCCTTCCGGTGCGGCCCCCGCCGGGGAAAGGGTCTCGTCCGGGTCCAGGGGCTTCTTCTGTTCATTCACGTCCGCAGATCCTCATGCTTCGGGGTCCATGTCGGCGTTCAATATAGCAACGGAGGGAACTCTGCTGCAGACCGGGAGAGGGGAACGAGTCCCTGGTGACGCTGCGACGTCCATCCGGGGGGGATGTGCAACCCATCGCGGTGAGCATCGTCACCATTTCCGTCCACCCGGTACCAGCGACCCCGGAACCATCTCCGGTGAACCCGTGCGCGGCCATCCGTCATGATACTTCTCAACTGTTTCTGCAGCGGGAGGCGGATCGGATGACAGCGGCCCTCCTAACCATCCCGGGGCTGGTGCTGCTGATCGCCCTCGTGGCCGGCTGCGGCGACGCGACCGGGCCCGAGGCCGATCTCCCGGCCGGTGCTGTGGGTTTCGCGCCCCCGGCGATCTACGCCGAGTGGTTCTCCCGGACCGAGGCATGTTCCAACCTCGGCGGAAGCATGCAGTCCATTGATTTCTTCGTGGTGCCGGGCACGACCGGTTTCACCACGGGGGGTGACGACCTGACCCGGGCCGGCCGCTGGGTCCGGGTGAACGGCCGCGACCGCATCATCCTCGCCGGCGCGTTCCAGAACCATGAGATGGTGGTCCGGCATGAGATGCTGCACGCCATTCGCGGCAAAGCGGGACACCCAACCGAGCTCTTCGAGCAGCAGTGCCGTCTCACCTGGGAAACCTGGGAGGTGGGCTGACGAAGTTTGAAGTTCGAAGTTCGAAGTGTGAAGGAGGAAGGAGGAGGCACGGGTTCATGTTCAGCCGGAGCGCCTCACCTCCCCCCGGAAGAAACCGCGGATGACGCCGATGGAATCCTGCCCAAGCCGGTCCCGAGGCGAGTCGGCGTGGCGACAGCGAGGCGAGCCCCTCTCCGCGGAATCTCGTGCGTCTTGTGCCTTCTGTGCCTCTTGTGGCCATTTCCCCACCCGCCGGATGACCAGAGCCCCCCGCCTCACCCGATGGCCAACCACAAAAAGCACAAGAGACACAAAAGGGCTCTTCAGGGATCGGCACGGGTTCGTGTCCATCCAAACCACCGCTCATCACCCCGAGAGCCAACCCACACAAGGCACAAGAATGGGTGACAAGGGGCTTTCCCGCCAGCCGAAACCACGAAATACACGAAAACACACGAAAGAGTTCCCCCCCACCCCCGTTCGTGTCTTTTCGTGCCTTTTCGTGGTGGAGTCTCTTGCTCCTCCCCAGCCGCGGGAGCCCCTACCCTCTCGCGGGCCGCGCCAGGCCCTACCCACGCGAAACCCGGAAGAGCCCACAAAAAGATGTCCGCCGGTTCCTCTCCCTCCGCCGGGTCTCGTGCCTTTTGTGCCTCCTGTGGCCATTTCCCCACCCACCCGACGACCGGCGGAGCACCTCGCCGCACCCCGAGGTCCGGGTGAACGGCCGCGACCGGATCATTCTCGCCGGTACGTTCCCCACCCAACCGACCTCTTCGAGCAGCAGTGCCGTCTCACCTGGGAAACCTGGGAGGTGGGCTGAAAAAGTTTGAAGAACTTCGAACTTCAAACTTCAGGCTTCACTTCACACTTCCAACTTCCGCAGCAGCAGGAAGAGCCCGAATTGCGCGGTCCGCGCCCTGATCTCCTCCCGGTTCCCGCCGAATCGATGCCGCACCGTGGTGAGTCCCCAGGGACCGGCCAGCCCGAACCAGACCAGACCCACCGGTCGCTCCGGTGTTCCGCCCCCGGGGCCCGCGATTCCGGTCACCGCGAGCGCCACGGTGGCCCCCAGGCGCTCGATCGCTCCGGTGGCCATCGCTCCCGCCACCTCGGCACTCACCGCCCCGTGAGCCTCGATCAGGCCGCCGGGGACGCCGAGCGATCCCTCCTTCACCTCGTTGTGATAGGCCACAATCCCTCCCCGCATCACGTCGCTGCTCCCGGGCACCTCGGTGAGACGCGCCGCGATCCCCCCGCCGGTGCACGATTCGGCGAGGGCCAGGGTATGCCCGGCGGCGCGGGCGGCCTGGAGCACCCGGGCCGCGATATTGTCGTCCCCTCGCCCCCAGGCGTACGGAGCCAGGATGCGCTCCAGGTCGCGGGCGGCGGCATCCAGAAGGGGACCGGCCTCGGCGGGTGGGAGGTCCCAGGCGGTGAGCCGGAGATCGACCCCATCGACGCCGGGAAGGTAGGCGAGGGTGAGGGGGGCGATCCTCTCCTCCACTCCGGCCACCTGCTCTGCCAGGGAGGATTCCGGGAGACCGGTGGTCCGGACCACGAGGGACCGGATGACCGGTGGGTCCCGGTCCGGTGTGCGGGCGTGGACCCGGACCGCAAGACGCGGAATCACCTCCTCCCGGAGGAGACCCGCCATTTCGCGCGGCACTCCGGGAAGCATGATGACGAGCCCGGGCTCGCCCTCGAGCCAGAGCCCGGGGGCGGTCCCTCGCGGGTTGGGCAGAACCACGGCCCCCGCCGGCACCTCGGCCTGACAGCGGTTTGCAGCCACTGGTGTCCGTCCTGCGGCGGCAAACCGGGCCACCAGGGCATCCCAGATCGCCGGCTGCCACTCCAGAGGCCACCCGTACAGGTCGGCGATCACCTGTTTGGAGATGTCGTCGCGGGTGGGTCCCAGCCCCCCGGTGGTCAGCACGATGCCGGTCCGGCCGAGGGCACGGGAGACGGCATCGCGAATCGCCTCCGGGTCATCGGGCACGGTGGTGCGCCGGGCCACCCGGACCCCGATGGCGGCGAGCTCCTGCCCCAGGGTCCGGGCGTTGGTGTCGACGGTGAATCCGAGGAGCAGTTCGGTGCCGATCGCGACGACGTCGAGATCCACGGGCACCCTACCGGCGGGGCATGGTGAAGATGTCGCGGTAGCGGTACAGGTAGGTGACGAAACTGGTGATCGTGAGAGTCAGGGCGATGGCCAGGGTCACCGCCACGAACCCGCCGTGGAATTCATTCCAGAAGCGGCCGAACGGAACCGCGTCCCACCCGAAGGGGCGGAAGGCGTTGCGAAAGGCGAACCAGGCGATGGTGGCGCCGATGAAGATGTTCTGCAGGACGGTCTTGAGCTTCCCCGTCCCCTGGGCGGCGATGATCACGCCGCGGCGCCGCGCCCACCACCGGAACCAGGTCATCGCCATCTCCCGGCCGATCAGCAGGAGAAGCACCCAGAGGGGGATGCTGCCCCAGACCGGGATGTCATAGAGATCGCGCCGTTCCGTGCTGATCCACCAGATCGGCACCAGGGTGGCGAGGAGGAGCAGCTTGTCCGCGATGGGATCGAGCAGCTTGCCGAGGTCGGTCACCTGGCCCCGGGTCCGGGCCAGGTGACCGTCCCACACGTCCGTCACCGCGGCAAGCACGAAGATGACGAAGGCCGCCACCTTGGGCCACACCCCGTCGATGAACGGCAGGAACGCCACCACCGGCGTGATGGCGATCCGCGCCAGGGTGAGGAGGTTGGGCAACGTCCACATGGGAATCAGCCCAGCGTTTTCAGCACCAGTTTGCTGATCGCGCGCAGGGTGTCGAACACGCCGGTTCCCCGCGTGGCCACTCCCTCGAAATAGGGAACCCTCTCGATCCAGGTGCCCTCCACCTGCTGCACCAGGAACTCCCCCGGCCGGTCCGGGTCGGGCAGGGTCCGTTGCCGGACCGGGTCCTCGACCGGCCAGCCCGGGTTCAGGTTGTCCTGCAGTTCCGGGAGCGGGGCGGCGTTCGGCAGGTCCCGCTTGTTGTACTGGATGACGAACGGCATGCGGGTGACATCATAGCCGTGCTGCGTCATGTTGTCATAGAGGTTCTGCATCGCCTCGATATTCGCCTCCATGCGCTCGATCTGGCTGTCGGCCACGAAAACGACACCGTCCACGCCCTTCAGGATCAGCTTCCGGCTGGCGTTGTAGTACACCTGGCCCGGCACCGTGTAGAGGTGGAACCGGGTCTTGAAGCCCCGGATGGAGCCCAGATCGACGGGGAGAAAGTCGAAGAAGAGCGTGCGCTCCGTTTCGGTGGCCAGGGAAATCATCTTCCCCTTGGCCCCGGGGGCGACCTTCTCGTAGACGTACTCGAGATTGGTCGTCTTGCCGCCCAGACCGGGGCCGTAGTAGACGAGCTTGCAGTTGATCTCGCGCGAGGCGTAGTTGATCAGCGACATCCGGTCCCGTCCTCACGCACCGAAGAGTTTGTCGATTTCATCCTCTGCCTCCCCAAGAAATTCATCGCCGACCTGAAAGCTCGGCGACCCGGTCGATCCCCGGGCGAACAGCTCGGTGAACAGGTCGGTCAGGTCCCGCGCCACCGGGCGCACCCGGAGCCGCACCAGTCCGAGGGTCGTGCGATTGTCGAACAGAATGACCAGAATAACCCGCCGGGCGATGTCCGCGAGGTACAGGGACTCGCGCTCCCCCTGATGAAAGAGGGCTCCGAACTCGTTCTCGCCCAGCATCCGCGCCAGCTGATCGTTGGCGCTGAAGTCAGCCGCCGTGAGCGACGCGAAGGCCACCGGATCAAACTGGGGGGCCTCCCCGACACTGGCCAGCATCTGTCCCGTCCGGTCCACCAGGAGGGCGGTGCGGGCCTCGGCCTCGCCCAGGAACCGGGAGAGGATCGTCTCGATCCGGCCCGCATCCTCCTCGTGCAGGGACCAACTGGCGGCACCGCTCATGCGCGGGTCGGCTCCTCATCGAGGGTGGCGAGCAGGTGACGGAGCAGGCGGCGGGCCTGCCGACGCAGCACCGGTGACGATTCCCACGCAAGATAATCCCGCAGCACGGGAATCGAAGTGGAGGTTGCCTGACCGGCCAGGGCCCCCAGCGCGGCGAACCGCCGCCAGGGCTTCGGACTGAAGAGGTCGGCCCCGTGCCGCGCGACGTGGGACTGGGCCACCATCCAGCCTAGAACCGTTCCCAGGGCCGTGGCCCCGAGGATCACCGCCACCCGGCCCCCCCTCACACCACCTCCCGGCGGGCATCGAGCGCATGGCTCAGGGTCACCCCGTCGATGTATTCGAGGTCCCCCCCCATGGGGAGTCCCCGGGCGAGCCGGGTCACCCGGACCCCGAAGGGGCTCACGATCTGTTGCACATAGGTGGCCGTGGCCTCCCCCTCCAGCGAGGGGTTGGTGGCCAGGATGACCTCCGTCACTCCGCCCTCGCCCAGGCGCTCGGTGAGCAGGTCGAGCCGGAGCGAATCGGGTCCCTTCCCCTCCAGCGGAGAGAGGTGCCCCCCCAACACGACGTACCGGCCGCGAAAACCGGTGCCCCGCTCCACCACCGCCACCGCCGAGGGCTCCTCGACCACGCAGATCACCGCAGCATCCCGCCGCGGATCGCCACAGATGGTACAGGGGTCACCCTCGGTCAGATTGCCACACCGGCTGCAGGGACGGACCCGCTCGGCCACCGCCGTGAGGGCTCGCGCCAGGCGGCGCACGGCGTCACCGGGCTGCTGGAGCAGGTGAAAGGTGAGCCGATGCGCCGTTTTCCGGCCGATGCCCGGGAGGCGGGCCAGTTCCGTCACCAGCTCCTCGAGGGCGGCCACGCCCTACAGTGCCGGAGGAAAGGGAGGATCCTGGACCCGTCGCATCTCCGCCTGGGCCAGGGCGGCGGCGCGTCGCTGGGCCTCGGCGACCGCGCCGAGGACCAGATCGGCCAGGAGGTCGGCGTCCCGGCCCTCAAAGGCCGCCGGTTCGATCGTCACCGAACGGATCACGCCACGCCCGTCACAGGAGACCCGCACCAGGCCCGCCCCGGAGGTCGCCTCGACCATCTGGTCGGCGAGGTCGCTCTGGAGTTGCTGCAGGCGGCCCTGGACCTGCTGCCCGAGTTGAAACAAGTGCTGCAAATCAGCCATTGAAACTGCCCTTCCCGGAATGTCCCTGGGGAGACTCGTCCACGATCTCCAAATCTAATTCATCGGCCGCCGTATCGAGGGCCGGATCGGTGGCCCGGAGACTTCCCAGCCGTTCGGAGCGGATTTCGGCGCTGGAAAGCCGCTTGGCCTTCGGCGGGGCCCCGGCCTCGGGCACCCCCATCTCCACCACGAGCCGCACCGGCCCTCCCAGGATGCGGGCGAGCACCGATTCCACCACAGACGCCTCCCGCTCCACTTTTTCCCAATGGAGGGTATCGACCGGCTCAAAGGAAAGAGTGAGCATCGGTGGCGCAACCACCGCGGGGCGTGCCTTCGAAACCGCTTCCCCGAGAAACCGGCTCTCCGCCTTCACCGCCGCGGCAATCCCCGCCCACTCGGCGCGGATCGCCTCCAGAGCAAACGGAACCTGGCGCACCGGGGCCGCGGGCGGGACCTCGGCCAATGGAGGCGGTGAGGACGGGGATGCCGACGGGGAGGATGCGCGGGGCCGCGGTTCCGGGGGCGAGGGCGGTGCCGAGGACTCCCG
>JBGSKF010000190.1:0-6406 GCA_041741375.1 Gemmatimonadales bacterium
CCGGTGTTCTCCGGTGGCGTCGGACCGCCGAGCCAGCACGAGGTCGGGTCCGATCCACGAGACCGCGTATCCCACCGTCTCCCCCGTCATCGTGTTGGGACTCTTGGCCAGCTGAAGGGTGATCCACAGCGTGTCACCCGCATGGCTCCAGGTGCCGCTGTGGGCATGGAACACGTCGAAGGCGGCGAGGCGTTCGAGGTCGGTGGTCGAGTCGGTGAAGAGCGGCCGAGGACCGCTCTCCCGGATTTCCTGCACTCCGTAGTGGCCGTCCGGGGTGAACAGCCAGGAGCTAGGCTGGGGGTCCGATTCGGTCCAGGAGGAGTCGCCCCGGGTGTACTGCCGCTCCACCACCTGCCATGCCCCCGCGATCGGCGGGCTGGGGCGGCTGCATGCGACGAGCGAGGCAAGAGCCAGGGTGGATACCGAGGCGGGGCGGAATGAGAGTGTCATCGGGTTGGCCGGTTGTGGGGTGCCGGAATATACGGAGATATTGGCCCTGACCCCCGGCCCACCCCCTGACCCTCCCCTGGGGTTCTGGGTGTTGGGTGTTGGGTATTGGGCCCCTCCCCGCAGGTGCACGGCGGGAGGGGGAGTGGTGTTCACCACGGAGACACGGAGGTCACAGAGAGTGCGGCGCAGGCGAAGGGCTTCGGTTTGCCTGACGGCGCGATGGGGAGGGGCCTCCCCACCCTTCTCTGGGCGGGATCGGATCGTGGAGCCCTGGTCGGCGCGATGCACCCTCTGTGTTCTCTGTGTCTCCGTGGTTGATTTCGTGGGGGGTGCGCCGGGTTGACCCGTTCCCCTCACGCCGGTACCCTTCAGAGACCGCCAGGGGCATCTCTCGGGGTTTTGCCGGGGATTGAGACGCACCCTTGGAACCTGATCCGGCTGATACCGGCGAAGGGAGCGCGGTGACCCCGACACCCCGGGGTGGCCGCCCCTCGACGCCTCCGAGGAGCACCCATGTCCACCTCCGTTTCTTCGATGTCCGCCACGTCGTTCACCGACGCATTCCCCAATTCCCGCAAGGTGTACGTCGAGGGCCGCCACGGCGTGCGCGTTCCGATGCGCGAAATCGCCCTCTCCGGCGGGGAGCCCCCCCTGCGGGTGTACGACCCGAGCGGTCCCCAGGGGGTGGATGTGCGGGAGGGACTCCCGCCGCTCCGGCTGCCGTGGATCCTCGAGCGGGACGTGACCGAAGTGCCCGGCCGGGACCAGACCCTGGGGCTCCCGATGCCGGGGGGTCTCCGGCGCCGGGTGCTGCGGGGCCGGGGACCCGTTACCCAGCTCCACTACGCCCGTCGCGGCGAGATCACCCCCGAGATGGAGTTCATTGCGATCCGGGAGGGGATGGACGCCGAGCTCGTCCGGAGCGAAGTGGCGCGGGGCCGGGCGATCATCCCCGCCAACATCAATCACCCGGAGCTCGAGCCGATGATCATCGGCCGCGGCTTCCAGGTGAAGATCAACGCGAACATCGGCAATTCGATCGTCTCCAGCTCCATCGACGAGGAGGTGGAGAAGCTCCGCTGGGCCACGCTCTGGGGCGCCGACACGGTGATGGATCTCTCCACGGGCAAGCAGATCCACGAGACCCGCCAGTGGATCCTTCGCAACTCGGCGGTGCCGATCGGGACGGTGCCGATCTACCAGGCACTGGAAAAGGTGGACGGCGTGCCCGAGGACCTGACCTGGGAGATCTACCGCGACACCCTGATCGAGCAGGCGGAACAGGGGGTGGATTACTTCACCGTGCACGCCGGGGTGCTGCTCCGCTACGTACCGATGACCGCCAACCGGCTCACCGGGATCGTGTCGCGCGGCGGATCGATCATGGCCAAGTGGTGTCTCGCGCACCACAAGGAGAGCTTCCTCTACACCCGGTTCCGCGAGATCTGCGAGATCATGGCGGCGTATGACGTCTCCTTTTCCCTGGGAGACGGACTCCGCCCCGGGAGCATCGCGGATGCGAATGACGAGGCGCAGTTCGCCGAACTGAAGACCCAGGGTGAGTTGAACACGATCGCGTGGGAGCACGATGTGCAGGTGATGAACGAGGGGCCGGGGCACATCCCGATGCACCTCATCAAGGAGAACATGGAGAAGCAGCTCGAGTGGTGCGGCGAAGCGCCGTTCTACACGCTCGGGCCCCTCACCACCGACATCGCCCCCGGGTACGACCACATCACGAGCGCCATCGGCGCCGCCATGATCGGATGGTACGGCACGGCGATGCTCTGCTACGTGACGCCGAAGGAGCACCTCGGGCTCCCCAACCGCGACGACGTGAAGGCGGGGGTGATCGCCTACAAGATCGCGGCCCACGCCGCCGACCTCGCCAAGGGCCACCCCCGGGCCCGGGAGTGGGACGACGCCCTGAGCAAGGCCCGTTTCGAGTTCCGCTGGGAGGATCAGTTCAACCTGGCCCTCGACCCGGTGACCGCCCGGGCCTATCATGACGAAACCCTCCCCGCCGATGGCGCCAAGGTGGCCCATTTCTGCTCGATGTGCGGCCCCAAGTTCTGTTCGATGAAGATCACGCAGGACGTGCGGGACTATGCGGCGGCGGAAGCGGAACGGGCGCGGGGGATGGAGGAGAAGAGCGCCGAGTTCCGGGAACGCGGTGGTCGGATTTATGTGGGGGATACACTGTAGGGGCGAATTACATTCGCCCCCAGGAAACTCTGATGAATTGGTGGGGGCCACCACGGCTCGTCATTCCCGCGAAAGCGGGAATCCATTTTCTTCATCACGCCCTCGTTGACATGGATCCCGGTTCGCGGGGATGACGATTGTGTTCAAGGATTCCCTGATGCCGAATGAGGTGGAGATCATGCGATTGCACATGCGATGGACCTGGAACCTGACGCTCGGCGCCCTGGTGGCCCTGGGATGCGCCACCCCGGAACCTCCCTTGATTGTCCTGCATGACGATCTGGGCAGCTATACCTGGCCGATCCACACCCGCGACTCCACGGCTCAGGCCTATTACAACCAGGGGATGCGGCTCACCTGGGCCTTCAACCACCCCGATGCCATCCTCTCCTTCGAGGAAGCCCTGCGGCGCGATTCCAGTTGTGTGATGTGCTCCTGGGGCATCGCCTTTGCCCTCGGGCCCAACCTCAACGCCCCCATGGATTCCGCCGCCGAGGTCAGGGCGGTGGTGGCGATCGGGCACGCGGCATCGGTCATCGATTCCACCACTCCGCCGGTGGAGCGCCTGCTGGTCGAGGCACTGGCCCAGCGCTACGGCACTCCTGCGGGGGCGGGCCGGGCCGACCGGGACAGCGCCTGGGCCCGGGCGCTCGACCCGGTGATCACATCCTTTCCCGACGACGACAATGCCCGGCTCCTGAGCGTCGACGCGGCGATGAACCTGCGCCTCTGGGACTACTGGAACTCCGACCGGACACCGGCGCCCGGCACCGCGGTGTTCCTGGCGCGGCTCGACTCCCTGGTGAACGGGGCGCCCGATCACCCCGGGGTCTGCCACCTCTACATCCACGCCGTGGAGGCGGTGGCGCCGGAACGCGCGGTGTGGTGCGCGGAGCGGCTCGCGGCGATGATGCCTGGCGCGGGGCACCTGGTGCACATGCCGGCCCACATCTATGTGCGGGTGGGGCGCTACCAGGAGGCGGTGGAGGCGAACCGCCACGCAACCCACGCCGACGCCGAGTGGCTGGGTGACCGGCGTCCCGAAGGGATCTACGCCGCGGCGTACGTCCCCCACAATTTTCATTTTCTGGCTCACGCCGCCGCCTTCGCGGGCATGAGCGGGGAGGCGATCAGTGCGGCCCGCGCCGTGGCCAGCGCGATCACTCCGGAAACGGCGCGCGAGGTGCCGTGGACCGAACCGATGGTGCCCTATGCCCATCTGGTGATGCAGACCTTCGGGAAGTGGGACGACATCCTGGCGCTTCCGCCGGTGCCCGACGACCTCCCCCTCGCGTCGGCGCTCGCGATGTATGCCCGGGGGATGGCCTTCAGTGCCACCGGACGCACGGCGGAGGCGGAGGAGACGGCCACTGCGATCCGGGACCGGCTGTCCACCATTCCCGAAGGGGTCTTTCGGGAGACGGCTCGGGTTGGATTGCTGGTGCTGACCGGAGACATCCACGAGCGCGCCGGGCGGATGACCGAGGCGATCGCGGCCTATCGGGATGCGGTGGCCGTGGAGGACGGGCTCCTCTACAACGAGCCCCCATTCTGGCATCAGCCGGTGCGGCACTTCCTCGGGGCGGCGCTGCTGGAGGCCAACCGGCCCGCCGAGGCGGAGGTGGTGTACGTGGAGGATCTGGAGCGGAATCCGGAGAATGGATGGGCCCTGACGGGGCTCACGGAGAGTTACCGCATGCAGGGGAAGCCGACTGAGGAGGTCATGTTCCGCTTCCGTTCGGCGTGGGCGGGGGCCGATGTGCCGTTGATGCGATCGCGGTTTTGACAGCAGGGAGTAGGGAGTAGGGTGTAGGGTGTAGGGAATGTAGGGAATGGGGTGTAGGGTGCCGATGTCGTCATTGCGAGGGCCCGCAGGGCCCGTGGCAATCTCGTGAGCCCATGCCGACGTCACGAGACACCGGGTCGGCCATCCTGCCGGAGCCGGAGTGGACCGATCCTGGCATGAAGGCCCGCGATCCGCTTCCGCCCGTCCCTCCGCTCACGAGATCGTCACGGCGGGCTTGTTGCGAAGGCCCGAAGGGCCTGTGGCAATCTCATTCGCCGCCTCGCGATGACAGCGCCGGTACCTACTGACCCCAATACCCAATACCCGTTACCCAATACCTGTTACCCAATACCTGTTACCCAATACCCAACACCCATCACCCAATACCCATCACCCAACACCCAACACCCAACACCCAATACCCAACACCCATCACCCATCACCCATCACCTCCTCCCGTCCAGATCCCGGTATTCCGGTTGCCGACTGAGGAACTCAGCCACAAACCAGCAGGAGGGGATCACCCGGTACCCCTCCGCGCGCGCCCAATCGAGGGCGTGTCGCACCAGCCGGGCTCCCGACCCTCGACCCCGGTGGCTGGGTGGCACCCAGGTACTTTGAAAATCCAGCAGCCCGGGGCGGATCACGTTGTATTGCAGGGTGGCGGTGTCGCTTCCGCAGGAAAGTGTGAACTGGTTCCGGTCGGGATCATGGAGAACAGGCGTGGAGGTGTCCATCGGGTCTCCCGGGCATGAGTGATTCCACCCGCATGATAATCAGGCAGAGAACAGTGCGGTCATCTGGAGACGCAAGGCTCCTCCGGCTTACCGTATTCGTACCCGTACTCGTACTCGTACACGAGATGTCAGTCTGGATGTCACGCGAAGACGCGAAGACGCGAAGACGCGAAGGGAAGTGTGAAGTTCGAAGTGTGAAGTTGGAAGGAACCGGTCGACGGAGAGTCATCCCGGGCGAAGTGAGGAGCCTACCGTGCCATCGGAGCGTCACCCCGGCGGACGCCGGGGTCCATTTTCGAACTTCGAGCTTCAAGCTTTCTGCCGCCCTCCAGGGCCTGTCGCGCGGAGCGGACTCTTGACAATATTACTATATGATGATATAGTAGATCATGGCCTTTCCGAGGAGGATACCCATGCGCCTGGGCACCGCCCCCCGCATCGTTTCCCTGGTGATGGCCCTGGGGACCGTCACCCCGGTCGGGATCCATTCGACGGCCTTGGCAGCCCAGGAGCTCACCTTGGTCGACGCGCTCGCTCGCGCCGATGTAGCCGCCTATCCCAACCGGGTGGCAGGCGGCGATGAACGAGCGCAGTCCGGTATCGCCCTCGGCGCCCTTCAGGGTGTGCTGCCCACCCTCCGGGTCGACGGCGGCTACATGCGCACCACCGACCCGCTCAACTCCTTCGGCATCCTCCTCCGGCAGCGGGCCGTCACCCTCGCCGCGTTCGACCCCGACGCCCTCAATCATCCCGACGCCATGCGCAACTACGCCGTGGGTCTGGCGGTGGAACAGCCCCTCTTCAACCCTGACGCCTGGATGGGTCGAGCCGCGGCAGTTCAGGCGAGCAAAGCCGCCGGGGCGAGAACCTCCTGGACCCGGGAGCAGATCCGTTTCGAGGTGATCCAGGCCTGGTTCGGAGTGGCCGTGGCGGAGCAACGGGTGGCCACCCTCGAGGCAGCCCTGGCAGCCGCCCGACAGCATGTGAGCCGGGCCGAGTCGATGGTGGCGGCGGGACTGGTGACCCGCTCGGATGCCCTGCTCGCCTCCGTCAAGGCGGGAGAGGTCGAAGCCGACCTGATCGCCGCCCGGGGTGCGGTCCGCTCGGCGCAACGGGGCCTCGCCCTGCTGATGGGTCTCGACGAGGCGAACCTCCCCCCGGTGTCGGGCCAGCTGCCCGCCCCGGCCGCGATGCGAATGCTCCTCGAGAGGGGGCCCGATGGGGCCCC
>JBGSKF010000191.1:0-16083 GCA_041741375.1 Gemmatimonadales bacterium
CTGGGTCTGGAACTGCTGTAGTCGCGCGACTCCCCGAGAGCCCGACCGGTGAATCTGTCGGGGAAGCCGGATGCGGGAAACCCGCCCGTCCGGTTTGACGAGGGGCGCCAGGGCAACCTGGCGCCTACTCTACCGTGACCCCTTCCTGATCCCGGCCCGATGATGATCGCAACATGGCACGACCATGTGAAATCCCCGGGGGAGGCCAAAGAGATTCCCGGAGTCACGGGGATGACTCCGTACCCGCGCTCCGCACCCGGGACCGGACACTGATACCTTTCGCGGAGTACCCGTCTCCGTCCAGGCCATTCCGACCCCTCCGAGGGCTCCCCATGCGCATCCTCTACAGTCTGTCCCTTCTGCTCGCCGCTCTTCCCTCCGGCGTCGCGGCTCAGGCCGGAGGGGATGACCCCCACCTGGAGATGGCGCGCCGAGTCCTTCGGACCACGCCCCTCATCGACGGGCACAACGACCTCCCGTGGGCCATCCGCAACTTCGCCCCCGCGCCGCATGCGGTGGAACGGTACGATCTCGGATCCCGCACCCCGGGGCACACCGATCTGGCCCGCCTCCGGACCGGCATGCTGGGGGGGCAGTTCTGGTCGGTCTATGTCCCGGGAGAATGGGCCGATTCCGGGTTTGCGCGGGTCCAGCTGGAGCAGATCGACATCGCGAGGCGACTCATCGACCGGTATCCCGAGCTGACCCTGGTGTCCACGGCCGCCGGCCTGCGCGAGGAGCACCGCGCCGGACGGATCGGCGGCATGCTGGGGCTCGAAGGCGGACATGTCCTCGAGAACTCCCTCGGTGCTCTCCGGGCCTACCATGCGCTCGGCGCACGCTACATGACCCTCACCCACAACGTGACCTTGGACTGGGCGGACGCCGCCTCCGACGAGGCCCGTCATGGCGGACTGACCCGCTTCGGCGAGGAGGTGGTGCGGGAGATGAACCGGCTCGGCATGCTGGTGGACCTGTCGCACGTGTCACCCGCCACCATGAGTGACGCCCTCACGGTGACCGAGGCGCCGGTCATCTTTTCGCACAGCTCGGCGCGGGCGCTCACCGATGTGGCCCGCAACGTTCCCGATTCGATTCTCCGGCGGCTCCCCGCCAATGGCGGGGTCGTGATGGTGACGTTCGTCCCCTCCTTCATCTCGCAGGAAGTGGCCGATCACGGCACGGAACGAACCCGGCAGGCCCGCGCTCTGGCCGAGGAGTTCCCGGGCGATACCATCCGCCAGCGGCAGGGGATGGAGAGGTGGACGGCTGCCCATCCCACTCCCACGGCCGCGCTGAGCCAGGTGGCCGACCACATCGAGCACGTCCGCCGGGTGGCGGGAGTGGCCCATGTGGGAATCGGGGGGGACTTCGACGGCATCACCGACGTGATCCGCGGACTGGAGGATGTGGCCACCTATCCGCAGTTGTTCGCGGAGCTGGCGCGGCGAGGGTGGACCGAGCAGGAACTCCGGATGCTGGCGGGCGAGAATGTGCTGCGAGCGCTGGAGAGGGCGGAGGAGGTGGCCGCCCGGCTGCAGCGGGAGCGGCCCGCCAGCACGGCCACGATTGAATCGCTCGACCGCGCATCAACGCCCTGACATGGGGCAGCTCCCGTTCGAATCGGGGCTCCTGCTCCTCGCCGCTCTGCTCCTTCTGCTCCCCGGCGCCCGATGGCCGGGCTGGATGGAGGTTGGATGGCTGCTGCTTGCCGTAGCGGTCGCGGCATTGCTTGTGGCGGATGGCACGGACCGTCCGTCCGCGGTCGTCGGTCGAACGCTCCCCGGCGGTTTCCTTCTTGGCAATGCCGGCCTCCTCGGCGCGGGCCTCCTCACCATCGGAATCGGCGGGGGACGGGTGTGGCACGGGGTGGCGGCGTCGGCGGGGGCCCTCTGGCTCTGGCCGGTTCTCCGGTCGGCCTGGCCGATGGTGGTGCCCGCCTCCCTCCTGCTCGGTGCGCTGGTGGTGGGTCTCGCCGGGATGGTCCAGGTGGTCCGGCCCGGGGGCGTGTTCCGCGCGCTGGAGAGGTGGTTTCCGGGGCGCCTTCGTGTCGGGCCGCTCCTCCACCGGGTGGCCGTCGTCGCCTTCCTGGCTGCCGCAGTGCTGTTTCCGCGGGACTACTGGCTGGTGCCGGGAGCCGCGCTGGCCGCGTGGCTTCTCTCCGGTCTCTGGCCCTGGCACCGGCTGAGTGAGTGGTACTTCGCTCCCGTCTCCCTTCTCCTTCTTCTGGCGATGGGGAACGCCGCGATGCCGCTGGGCGTACGCTATTGGGATGTGGTGGCCCTCGGTCTTCTGCTTCCGGGACTGGCCCATGCGGTGGCGGTGCGTGACGGGGGACGGGTCCTCGGCGCGTTGGCCCTGGCCACCGCCTGGTTCGCCACCCCAGGATTCTGGTCGTCGGAGGCGCTCGCCTCGGTGATCCTGATGGCCGGCTCGCTGTTCCTTTCCCGGGGGATTGCTCTCGTGCGCGGGTGGCCAACCCCGGCGCGGCGGCTGGCGCTGGTGCCGGTGGGGTGGGGGGTTCTCCAGTTCCTCCAGGCGGGGCTTGCCTCGCAGGTCGTGCTCACGTTGGGGGTCGCGATGACAGTGGCCGCCGCGTGCCTGACCCGGACCCGTGGGGTCGGTCGCGTTGCCTCGGTTTCCTAGCGGGCCCATATTCCTCCACTCTCTGTTCCGTGTGGAGCAGAGTCTCCATGGTTTTTTCCTCAGGAGTTTTACGATGACCTTCACACTTCCCTCCCTGCCCTACGACGTGGCCGCGCTGGAGCCGCATATCGATGCCCAGACCATGCAGATCCACCACGGCAAGCACCACGCCGCCTACGTGGCCAATCTGAACAAGGCGCTCGAAGGGCAGGCTGCTCTCGCCTCCCGGACCATCGAGGACCTGCTCGGGGATCTCGGGTCGGTTCCGGAGGCCATCCGCACCGCGGTCCGGAACAAC
The DNA here is from genome assembly GCA_041741375.1 of Gemmatimonadales bacterium. Classification (GTDB taxonomy): domain Bacteria; phylum Gemmatimonadota; class Gemmatimonadetes; order Gemmatimonadales; family GWC2-71-9; genus OFTM291. The sequence continues at coordinate 2,945 of JBGSKF010000191.1, forward strand.
GGGGGAGGACATGCGAACCACGCCCTGTTCTGGGATGTCATGACCCCGGGCGGAGACTCCGCTCCCGGCGGTGCCTTGGCTCGGGCTCTGAACAGCACCTTTGGCAGCTTCGATGCCTTCAAGACCCAGTTCATGGCGGCGGGGACCGGACGGTTCGGAAGCGGGTGGGCGTGGCTCTCGCGGGATGGGTCGGGGGCTCTGCGCATCGAGAGCACCCCGAACCAGGACACCCCCCTCATGGAGGGCCGGACGCCGCTGCTGGGCTGCGATGTGTGGGAGCATGCGTACTATCTCAAGTATCAGAACCGCCGGCCCGACTATCTCTCGGCCTGGTGGAATGTGGTCAACTGGAGCAAGGTGGCTGCGCGTTTCGCGGCCTGATCCCCTACCTGGAGCTGCTCATGTCGCTACCCGCTGTCGGGTCTCCCGCACCCGACTTTACCCTCCCCTCCACCTCGGGTGAGGACGTTTCGCTGAACTCCCTGCGAGGCAAGCAGGTCCTGCTGGCGTTCTTTCCCCTGGCGTTCACCGGGGTGTGCACCACCGAGATGTGTGCCTTTACGCAGGATTTTGACGCCTTCGCGTCAACCGGCACCGTCGTGCTGCCGATCAGCGTCGATGCCATCCCGTCGCTGAAGGAGTTCAAGGCCAAGGAACGGATCGGGGTGGACCTGTTGAGCGACTTCAGGCGCGACGTGTCGCGGCGCTACGGGACGTTGCTGGAGGACAAGTTCTTCAGCAACCGGGCGTACATCCTGATCGACCGCGAGGGAGTGGTTCGGTGGGCCCACGCCGAGGATTCTCCCGGGAACCGGCGCGACAACGCGGAGATCCTTGAGCAGATACGCGCCATCGCCTGAGCCGGGGAGACGGCTGCCTCGGCTCCTGGGGGCGGATCCCGCCCTGGTCGAACGCTTCACGGCAGAAATGCATCAGGCGGGCCGCGTCGACTTTGCGGGCTGGAAGGCGTCGACCCCGGAGGCGGGTGATACGGTTCGCATGGTTCTGGGGGACATCCTCGGCCTGGATGCTCCCGGGGCCGATCGGCTGCTGCTGGCTCCGGTCCTTCCGCAAGACTGGAACCGGATGGAGCTGCACCATGTCCGGGTGGGCCGGACGGTGCTTGACCTTGGAGTGTCGCGTCGGTGGGGGCGGGTGGCCTTGCGGGTGGCCGTTCGCTTCGGGCCCGCGATCATCGTGACGGCGCGACCCGGGACATCTCCGCCCCTGTGGATTCTTCTGGACGACCACGAGGTGACAGGGACGCCGGTCCGCTTTCGCGCCGCCGGCGAACACCACCTGGTCTGGGGCGAACCCCCCGCTCGCCGTGCGATCGACTGACCCCCACGTGAGGAGGGGCATGGCAGGACTCCCCGGGCGCGGCCTCGACCTGCTGGGGCAGGTGGCTCGCCTTCTGAACGACACCCGGGCTCCGACCCGAGGCCTTCTCGATATTGCCCTCGCGATTCAGGGGGCTTTCGCCGCGCGCAGCGTGACGATCTGGCACCGCGCCCCCAACGCTCCCGAATTCCAGGGCTGCCGGGCTCCGGACCGGGGTGAGATCCTGCGGGCACCCTCGCTGGGAACCCTCCCCCCGGGGCCGGCCTCCGGGTGCCGGGTTCCCCTGGAGCGGGGAGCGGACCGGTTGGGGATGCTGGATGTGGAGGTGGAGACCTGGCCGGAGGATGGCCGCGAAGTCCTGCGCGTGGTGGCCGACATGATGGCGCCCTATCTCGACGCGCTGGAACTGTCGGAGGATCTGGCCTCCGAGGTGGCGCTCCGGGCCCGCGAGGCCGATGCGCAGCGGCAATTCATCAGTCTCGTCATCGACAGCCTCCCGATCGGACTCTACGTGGTGGACCGGGAGTACCGGATCCAGGCGTGGAACCGGATGCGGGAGAGCGGCACCCAGGGTCTCATGCGGCAGGATGTCGTGGGACGCTCGGTCTTCGACGTGCTGACCCGCCAGTCGCAGGACATGATGCGAGCCGAATTTGATCAGGTGTTTCAGAGCGGCGAGTCGGTGCAGGCCGAAATCGAGGTTCCCGAGGCGGACCCTCCCGCGTGGTACCGGATCTCCAAGATTCCCATGCGGCTGGGGGAGGGGGAGCGGGTGACGCACGTGATCACCATCGGAGAGGACATCACCGATACCCGAATGACCCAGCGCCGGGTCCACCAGAGTGAGAAGCTCGCCGCCATCGGGCAGCTCGCTGCCGGCATCATGCATGAGATCAACAACCCTCTCGCCACCATCAGCGCCTGTACCTCGGCCCTGGAGGGGCGGCTCCACTCGTTCCCGGATGCGGCGGTACCGGAGTACCTGGACATCATCGAACGCGAGGTGCAGCGCTGCTCCCGGATCGTGGATGGCCTCCTGGATTTTGCCCGGCCCGGCCCCACGACGGCACCCGCACCGGTGGCGGTGAATGGCCTGCTGGAGCAGACCCTCTTCCTGCTCAAGCACCACGAGAAGTTCAAGCGAGTGACCGTGCGGCGGGAACTGGCGGAGGACCTTCCCCCTGTGGTGGCCGATGGAGAGCAGATGATCCAGGTCTTCATGGCTCTGATGATCAACGCCTTCGACGCCATGGATCAAGGCGGAACCCTGACGGTCCGTACTCGGCGCGGGCGCCGGGAGACCGAAGTGCTGGCCGAGGTGGCCGATACCGGAGTCGGGATCCCGGGTCCCGACCTGGAGCGCATCTTCGAGCCGTTCTACACGACCAAGCCGCCGGGTCGGGGCACGGGACTCGGCCTCTCGATCTGTTACGGCATCGTCGAACGACACCGGGGTCATCTGACCGTCGAGAGCGAGCCGGGGAGGGGAACCATCTTTCGCGTCGTGCTGCCCGCGGCGGGGAGCGCATCCTGATGAAGATCCTGGTGGTGGAGGACGATCGGACCGTGGGTCCCTATGTGGTGCGGGGGCTCGAAGAGAATGGTTTCCAGACCGATCTGGTGGACGATGGCATGGAGGGGCTCCGCCGGGCCTCGGGGGGGAGATACGACCTCATCGTGCTCGACCTGCGGCTCCCCGGCATGACCGGGCTGGAGGTGGTTCGCACCCTGCGTGATCGGGGCAACACGACGCCGATCCTGGTCCTGACGGCGCAGGATGCGGTGGACTTCAAGGTGCAGGCACTCCGCGCCGGCGCTGACGACTATGTCACCAAGCCGTTCTCCTTCGAGGAACTGCTGGCTCGGGTGGAGGCGATTGGCCGGCGACCCCAGCAACTTACCGACCGGGTGCTCGCGGTGGCGGATCTCGAGCTCAATACCGCCACCCGCGAGGTCCGACGGGCCGGTGTTCTCCTTGAGCTCACGCCCAAGGAGTACACCGTGCTGGAATATCTGATCCGGCATGCAGGCCGCGTCATGAGCCGGACCCTCATCACCGAGTATGCCTGGGACTATCACTTCGATCCTGGCACCAACATCGTGGACGTGGTGATCAACCGGCTGCGGAAGAAGGTGGATGCCGGTCACACCCCGAAGCTGGTCCACACGGTTCGGGGCGTCGGGTACGTGGTCAAGGCCTGAAAGTGGCCACGATCCGGAGTCGCCTCACGGCCTGGTACTCAGCGGCCCTCCTGGTCTCCCTGCTCGCCTTTGCGGCCTCGCTCTACCTCGACCGGCGGGTCTCCAGTGTCCGGGAGCTCGATGAGCGGCTCGCCCTCGAGGCCGACTTCTCGGTCAGCTACCTCGAAAACTCCCACCGGGTCCTGGGCACGCTGGTGCGCATCCGGGAAGGGATTCCTCAGCTCGATCCGGGCATCGCCAACTTCTTCGAGGGAACAACCTCCCGAGAGTACGTTCTGGTGACGGACCCCGCCGGCAATGTGCTCTTTTCCTCCGAACCGGCCGCGCGGCTGGGGTTCTCCTCGTTTCAACGTCTTCGGGCTCCCCTGGTCCCCGTCCCCACGGAGCGATCCTCGGGCACCTTCACCTTCGACCCGAGCATCGGGCCGGTCCGGTATGTGATCGTGCCGGTGCGCGAGGCCGGCCCCGAGATCGGAGCCTTGATCGTGACGGCGGGAGACGATGTGGTCCTCTTTGGGCCGGGAGCTCTGCTGCGCTCCATGCTCATCTCCCTCCCGCTCATTCTCGGGGCCTCGATCTGGCTGGGGTATCGCCTTGCCGGCCCCAGTCTCAAGCCGTTGACCACGATGCGCCGGGAGATCGAAGCGATCAGCGATGGACAAGGCCTTCACCGCCGACTCCTGGTGGACTCCTCCGATCCGCAGATGGCGGGACTCGCCGCCTCGATCAACCGCATGTTCGCCCGCCTCGAAAGGAGCTTCATGGCGTTGCATCGCTTCACCGCGGATGCGAGCCATGAGCTCAAGACCCCCTTGATGGTCCTTCGGAGCGGGGTGGAGCGAGCCCTCACTCATCCCGGTGCTCCCCCCGAGAGCATCGAGGCCCTCGACCAGACCCTGGAGGGGGTAAACGCCATGACGGAACTGGTGGACAACCTCCTCACCCTAGCCCGGGCGGATGAGGGGCGCGCCCCCCTGGCTCTCACGCCGGTGGACCTCCGGGAGCTGGTGACGGACACCGCCGAGACGGCGGGAATGCTGGCGGAAACGTCGGGGACCACAGTGACCTTCGAGGTGCCGGAGGAGCCGGTCGTCGTGCCGGTGGATCGAAGCCGGATCGTCCAACTCCTGCTCAATCTCGCCACCAACGCGGTCAAGTACACTCCGGCGGGAGGGCAGGTGGGTATCGAGCTCACGGCCACCGAGACGACGGTGGAACTGGCCGTGCGCGACACCGGGATCGGGATTGCTCCGGGAGACCTGCCCCACGTCTTTGATCGCTTCTGGCGGGCCGACGTCGCCCGCTCCCGAAGCGGAAGTCCGCCGGGAACCGGCCTCGGGCTGGCCATCACCAAGTGGATTGCCGAGGCTCATGGAGGGCGCATCGAGGTCCAGTCCCGGCCTGGACGAGGAACCCAGTTCACGGTGACCATCCCGCGGGAAACGGGGGGCGCTGTCGACGAGGTTGACAGTGTCAAGTAATGTGACTGTTATCGTTTTGTCATCCTGATTGAACAGGTGCGACAGGTTCAGGTGTTTACTTGGTATCGCGTAGGGACTTCGACCGAGGAGACCTGAATCCGATGTTCGAGAACCTGATCGAATCAAAGCCAAAGAAGAGCCGGACCTGGGGACAGGCCATCATGTCTGTCGTCGTCCATGGTGTGGTCATCTTCCTCGCCGTCCAGGCCACGGCCGGGGCGGCGGAGGTCATTGACAAAATCATGGCCGATACGACGTTTACCTTCCTCAAGCCCCCGGAGCCGCCTCCCCCCCCTCCGCCGCAGGAAGTGCCGCCCGACGCGATCGTGACGGCCAACCCGCCGCCCCAGGGGTTCCAGACCATCATGCCCCCGGACAAGATCCCCACCACGATCCCTCCGGTGAATCTGAACGAGAAGTTCAATCCGGATGACTTCTCGGGACGTGGTGTGGCAGGGGGTATCGCCGCGGGCGTCATCGGCGGAACCGGTCCGGTCCTCCAGGAGGAGACCTATCTCCAGGAGCAGGTGGACGATCCGGTGCGGCCGATCTCCCAGCCGACGCCCCGCTATCCGCCGGTTCTCCAGCAGGCGGGCATCACGGGACGGGTGGAGATGCAGTTCGTCGTGGACACGACAGGGCATGCCGAACCGAGGTCGTTCAAGGTTCTACGGAGCTCGAACAAGGCGTTCGAGGAACCGGCCCGGGAGGCGATCATGAAGTCGGTGTTCCGTCCGGCCCGGATCCGCGGGCAGGCGGTTCGGCAGCTGGTGCAGCAGGCGATGGCCTTCTCCATCACGAACTAAGGAGCGTCCCGGCTCAGCCGGTTTGGCAGGCGGATTCACATTGGCACTAACCTCACTCAGGAGCTTCGAGGAACCATGGGCGTAGATATTCTGGAAATCTGGGGCCACGCGGGGGCATTTGCGCGGGGCGTTGTGTTTGTCATGGCGGCGATGTCGATCTTCTCGCTGCAGGTCGCCTTCACCAAGATGGTGCAGATCTGGAAGAGCGCTTCGGCGACCCGGAAGTTCGCGCCGCAGTTCTCCCGCGCCATTCAGGAAGAGCAGCTCGATCAGGCCATCACTTTGGCCGAGAAGAACAAGGGGAGCCACGTGGCCAAGGTGCTGGGCGAGGCGCTGGCCGAAGTGAAGCCCCTCCTCCGCGACCGGGCCACCATCACCGCCGCCGACATCAACTCGGCCGAGCGGGCGGTGGAGCGCCAGATGCTGATCGTTCTCTCGGACTTCAAGCGCGGCCTTGGGGTGCTCGCCACCGTCGGGTCCACGGCGCCGTTCGTCGGGCTGCTCGGCACCACGATGGGCATCGTCTCGGCCTTCACCGCGATGGGAGCGGGCGGGGCGTCGGGCGGCCTGGCCGGTATCTCGGCCGGTATCGCCGAAGCGCTCATCACCACCGCCATGGGCCTCCTCGTGGCCATTCCAGCGGTATGGTTCTACAACTACTTCACCACCAAGGTCGAGTACCTGACCGTGGAGATGACCTATACCTCCAAGGAACTGATCGACTACCTGATCAAGAGTGTGGGGAGCGAGTTTGGTCGCTCGATCTTCACCAAGGAGTTCCAGACCCAGAAGGCGGTGACTGGCAGTGGGCACATCAGCTAACGCCGCGGGAACGACGGCGGTCAAGTCCGAACCGAACGTCATTCCCATGATCGACATCATGCTGGTGTTGCTGATCATCTTCATGATCGTGACACCGCTGATCTCGGCCGGCTTCAAGGCGGCGATGCCGAGGGGGGACAACCTCAAGGACGCTCCCGAAGGGGAGGGCGAAGTGATCCTTGGCATCGACGAGGTCGGACGATATTTCCTGAACGGTCTCCCGATTCCCGCCGAGGCCCTGGAGGATCAGCTCCGGGCCATCTTTGCGGCTCGGACCGAGGATAAAATCCTCTACTTCAAGGCTGACCAGAACCTGAAGTTCTCCAAGATCCAGGAGGGGGTGGAGACCGCCCGGCGCGCCGGAGTGGCGGTGCTCGCGGCCGTCACCGAGATCAAGACGCAGGGACAGCTCTTCGGGTCCGAAAGTCCGGGAGGGAACTGACATGGGCATGTCCACCGGTGGTGCCCGCGGGGAGGTCAGCTCGGAACCGAACGTGATTCCGATGATCGACATCATGCTGGTTCTCCTCATCATCTTCATGATCGCCCAGCCGCTCTCGCGGAAGGTGGTCGATATCCAGGTGCCGCCCATCGAGGTGGCCTCGGCGTCGACCGCGCCGTCCACGCAGATCGTGCTGGAACTGACCGAGGATGGCGGGTATGCCATCAACGGACAGCCGGTCCCGAAGGATCAGCTCGACACCCAGATTCACACGATCTTCGACCCCCGGCCGGCCAAGATGCTCTTCATCAAGTCGGCCCCGGATCGGATCTATCAGGAAGTGATCGAGGCGATGGACATCGCCCGGGGCGCAGGGATTCAGGTGATCGGGTTCACACCAAAATCGCTCTGACGCGTCCGCGTCACCAGCACACGAGACCACGGGCCCCCGATGATGGGGGCCCGTCGTCGTTTCACACACGACCACCAAGGCGCCTGAGCCTCGCGACACCCTTCAATCGGACTCATCCATCGATTCGCCCTCATGCCTCCTGGCCGGGTGCAGCGAAGTGCGGGTCATGGATCGCCCCCCTCCCCGATTTCGACCACGAAATACACGAAATGACACGAAAGGGGGCACACCGCGGTTCACACACCACCACCGAGGCGCCTGAGCTCGCGACACCCCTGGGGGAGGGTTCGTGCTTTTCGTACCTTTCGTGGTTCAATCGCGGTTCAATTCAATTCACACCTGGCTGTCACCACTCTGTCATGGAGACGGCACGATGGTGTGAACCGCTCGGCCGTCTCTTCAGGTGAGATGCCCCCTCACCTGGAGCGTGCCCCATGGATGCCACGTTGCCCCTTCCCGCAGTGCGCCTGGCCCGACCCACTGCCGCCTCCCTCCTTTCCCTCGCTCTGCACGCCGGGGCGGTGACAGGAGCGGTCCTTGCGGCCCGATCGGACACCTCGCCGCCACCGGAGTCAAGCCGGGTCGATCCTCGCATCGTGTTCGTCGAACCGGCCCCGATTCCCCGCGCGCAGACACCGCAGGTGCCACGACGACAGGAGAACCCGGCGCCGGTGGCCTCGGACCCCACCGGAGGGCCGCTCGCGATCGATCTCCCAGCGCTTCCGGCCGTCGTGGTGCCCACTCTCCTCCCGGTCCCGGTCGGAGGGTCGGGCGTCGGCCTTCCGATGAGACCGTTCCAGGTTCCCGTCGCCGATCCTTCGGGGCCCGCGGGGTTCCCGTATGGTGCCGATCGGGTAGACCGGCAGGTGCGCCTCCTCGGGACCCTCACCGTGGAGTATCCCGCGAGGCTCCGGCGCCTCGGTGTCACGGGCCGTGTCGAGGTCGAGTTCGTGGTCGATGCCACGGGACGGGTCGAACCTGAATCGTTTCGATGGATCGCGGGGGTCGGCTCGGGATTTGAACGCGGAGTCCGGGACGCGTTGCTGGCGGCTCGGTTCTCCCCCGCGCGGGTTCGGGGCCAGGCCGTGCGGCAGCTGGCGCGTCAAGCCTTTGCCTTTCGGCTCGATCGATGACGGGAGATGGTTGGAAAGGGCCCGCACATGTGCCAGATTCCCTGGTCCATGCGTCTTCAAGGGAACCATGCACGTACCGACTCGTCCGCCGCCTCCACTCGCCCTGCCGAGACCCCGCCGGTCCCCTCGGGGGCTCGCGGTGTCGGTGGTGTTTCACACCGGGCTGGTGGTTCTCATCATCTGGCTCGGCCGAAGCGGTCTTCTCGCGCCCGACCTGCAATTGGCCTCCTCCGGCCCGCTCGACCTTCTTGCCGGAGGCGGAGGTGGTGGAGGAGGGCGGGTGGTCGAGATGGTGGCCATTGCGGCACCTCCCCCGCCGCCCCCTCAGGAGACTCCCCCGACCCCGGTGCCGGTGGTCGTCCCGGAGGTGATCCCCCCTCCCGTGGTGGAGCCGGACCCGGTCCTGGAACCGATCCAATCGATCCCGGTGCCGCAGGTCGCGGTTTCGGCGGCGGCGAAGGGAGATGGCGGAACCGGAACGGGTGGGGGAATCGGAACCGGGACGGGAACCGGCGTGGGCGCCGGAACAGGGCCGGGCAGCGGAGATGGGGTCGGACCCGGTGGGGGGGGGAGTGGCCGGCCCCCGGAGCCCCGGCAGATGATTCTCCCGCCGCTCGAGTTCCCCAAGGTGATGCGGGGCAAGACGGTGTCGGTTACTTTCTGGGTCGCGGACGACGGCCGGGTGGACCGGATCGAAGTGACCCCGGAGATTCCCGACAAGAAATTCAGTCAGAAGTTCGAAGAGGTCATGCGGAATTACCGCTTTCGTCCCGCCCGCGCCGCCGAGGGGACGCTGATTGCGGGGACGACGACGATCCGCGTGACCTTCTAGCAGAACAACCACGAGAGTCGCCCCGCCGTCAAACGACGTCGGTTTGTCCGCCCTTTCGTGCCTTGTCGTGTATTTCGTGGTTACTTCAGTCCGTCCCCGTCCACGAAGTTGTTCGGCAGTCACACCACTCGACCGGAGCCCAAACCCGATGCCCTTCGCGCCGTGGCGACCCGCATGAACCAGCTCTTTGCCCGGAAGACCGTGGCCGACTTCGAATCCGACCTCTCGGAACACGGCGGTCTCAAACGCACCCTCAACAAGTGGCACCTCACCGCCCTCGGTGTCGGAGCCACGATCGGAGCCGGGATCTTCGCCACGACCGGAACCGCCATCGTGGGGGACGCCGCGCGCCCCGGCGCGGGACCCGCCATCGTCATTTCGTTCCTGCTCACGGCGGTGGCATGCGGGTTCGCGGCACTCTGCTACGCGGAGTTCGCGGCGATGGTTCCGATTTCCGGCTCGGCCTACACCTACGCCTACGCGTCGCTCGGGGAACTGGTGGCGTGGATCATCGGATGGGATCTAATCATCGAATATGCGGTGGGGAACATCGGGGTGGCGATCGGATGGAGCGGGCACTTCCGGGAACTGCTGCACCAGTTCGGAATGGACCTCCCGGCCTGGCTCGCCACCGACTATCGCAGCGCCTATGACGCCGTGGCGGCGGTGGCGCAGGGAGCCACCGAGGCGGGCACAACCTATCTGGCGTCGGCGGTGTCGGGAGCTCCGATGCTGTTCGGTTTTCCCGTCATCATCAACCTCCCCGCCGTGCTCGTGGTCATGGCCATCACCGTGGTGCTGGTGATTGGGATCCGCGAATCAGCCAACTCGAACAACGCGATGGTGATCCTCAAGATCGGGATCATTCTCCTCTTCATCGTGGTGGGAGCCATCCTGATCAAGCCGGGCAACTGGACCGATCCGGCTCAGGGCGGCTTTGCCCCCAATGGGTTCAAGGGGATCTCGGCGGCAGCGGCGATCATCTTCTTCAGCTACATCGGATTCGATGCGGTGTCCACTGCGGCGGAGGAGGCGGAGAACCCCAAGAGGGACATGCCCTTCGGGATCATCATGAGCCTCATCATCACGACGGTGCTGTACATCATCCTCTCGGTCGTTCTCACCGGCATGGCGCCGTGGGGTCAGCTCGGCACGCCGGAGCCGATGATCACCGCCCTGAGCCTGGCCGATGGCCCGCCGATGCTGATCAACGCGAGCCGTTTCATCATCGCCCTGGGAGCGGTGATCGCGATGGGGAGTGTGCTCCTCGTGTTCCAACTGGGTCAGCCCCGCATCCTGTTTTCCATGGCGCGGGACGGCCTCATGCCGCCGGTGTTCACCAAGGTGCATCCGAAGTACCGGACGCCGTACGTCGGCACCATTCTCACCGGCATCTTCGTGGCGGGATTCGCCGCATTCGCCAACATCGCCGAAGTGGTGGACCTGACCAACATCGGGACGCTGTTCGCCTTCGTGATTGTCTCGGTCGGAGTGATGGTGCTGCGGGTCACGGAACCCGACCGGGTGCGGCCCTTCCGGGTCCCCGGGGCACCGTGGACCCCCTTGATCTCCATCGTGGCGTGCCTTTACCTGATGTTCAACCTGCCGACCATCACCTGGATCCGGTTCGGCATCTGGCTGGCGATCGGCGTGGTGATATACTACCTGTATGGACGGCGACACAGCCGCCTGGCGGCCCGGAACGCGTAGGGGCCACGGACCCTCACCCCCCGTCCCCTCACCCGGAGGGAGAGGGGGGCAAACCGTCCTGTGCCCGGAGCAGGGCCCCTCTCTGAAGGTGATGATCGGTCCTCCGGGAGGATAGAGATCGATGCCTCGGTTTTTCACCCTGGTGGCGACACTCCTTGGCATCCCCTGGATATCAGCGGGGGGCCAGCAGGTGACCATTCGACTGGCCGATTCGAGCGGGCGCGCCGCCGGCGCGATCGTGAGCACCCTTCGCGGAGAGGCCATCGTGGTGCGCGAATTGGCCAACGAGCTCGGTGTCGCCGAGCTGCGGCTCCCCGAGCCGGGTGTCTACCGCTTCCGCATCGATCGCATCGGCCGTGCGGCTTTCATCTCGGACACGTTCACGGTCGCTCGCCGCGGCCGGGTGATTTCCCTCACCCTCCCTGCCACTCCCGTGCTTCTGCCCGACGTGGTGACGCACGGGGCCTATCTCTGTGCTGAGGCCCGGGGGTCGGGGGGCCGGGCCCTGGTGTTGTGGGAGGAGGCCCGCAAGGCCCTGCTGGGGAGTGTCATCGCCCGTGGGCACCGGGTGACCTACGAGCAGCGACTCTTCACCCGGCAGCTCTCCCTTCTGGGTCTGGAATTGGACAACACCGACCGGACGCGTCGCACCGCCGCCGCCCGCCCCTTCCTCACCCACGCCCCGGAACAACTTCACTCGGAGGGGTATGTCCGGCCGAATCCGGATGGGGGACACGCATTCTACGCGCCCGACGAGGATGTGCTGCTCTCCGAATCCTTTCTCGAAGCCCACTGCTTTGCCCTCGAGTGGGGGACCGGGGAGCGGGCCGGACTGGCGGGACTCACCTTCCGTCCCACGTATGAACGGCGGATTCCCGACATCGAGGGGACGCTCTGGCTGGATGGGGAGACCGGCATTCTGCGCGAGTGCGTGTTCTCCTACACCAATCTTCCGGAAGAGGTGGACTTCGGCGGCGTGGGGGGACGAGTGGCCTTTGCACGGCAATCCTCGGGTCTGTGGTATGTGAGCGGCTGGTCGATCCGGACTCCGATCGTGACCAGTACCGCGCGGATAAACCCTGGTCAGCTCCGGCGCCGGTTCGTGATCACGGGATATGTCGAGGAGGGGGGAGAAGCGCAGCCGGCGAAATGAGAAGCTCGAAGTTCGAAGTGTGAAGTGTGAAGTGTGAAGACCCTCACCTCTCGGGATGACTCCCGGTGGGATCCGTCTATCGCGAAGCAGGGCGACCCATGGGTCGCTCCTCCAGGGTCTAACAGCTCCTCCCGACTCCCGACTCCCGACTCCCGACTTCCTACTCCCTAACCCCCGCCAACCGCAGCGCCCCCCGCAGTGGATCCACGGTGCCAAGGATGCGGAGTCCCGGCACATCCCGCCGCAGCTGACCGGAGAGCTCCCGCCCCAGGGCGGTCTCCTCATGCAGGAGCCCCCCGGTGAGCGCGAGGGCCAGTCCTCCTCCGGAGCGCTCCACGAGAGCGGTCACGACATGGGCAAGGTCGCTGGCGGCCTGGGCCACGATGGTCCGGGCCACGAGGTCGTGATCGGCCGCGGCGACCACGAGCGGAGCCAGCGCCGCCACTTCCCGAACCCGGGCACTTCCCGCCCAGCGCACCAGTCTCTCCTCATCCAGGCTCAGGCTACGGGGGATCTGTTGCGAAAGAGCTGTCGGCGTCCCGCGGCCATCCATGGCCTGGCCGACTGCCCTGAGGGCCGCGCACCCGATGGCGTATCCTCCCCCCTCGTCTCCCATCCGCCACCCGAGGCCTCCCACCCGCACGAGGCGCCCTCCGCCCACCCGGGCCACTCCGGCGCTGCCCGTGCCCGCCACCAGGAGCATTCCCGGGTCCTCCAACCCGAACGCCGACACGAGGGCGATCTCCAGGTCGGTGGTCACCCGCACGGCGCCGGCGGCGTCCCACGCCACCAGTTCGCGGTGCAG
>JBGSKF010000192.1:0-2269 GCA_041741375.1 Gemmatimonadales bacterium
CATCCTGGATCTGGAGGTCGGCGCCCTCCGCCACGGCGCGCGGGGCGCCGACTTCCCGGTCCGCGTCCGCCACGACGATCGCCTCCGGCACGTCATGACGGTGCACCGCGGCCTCATCCCCACCCTGATAGGCCCGCAGCAAAATACCCGGCCGGTGGCCAGACTTCACATAGTGCCGGGCGATCCACCCCGCCAACGGAGTCTTGCCGGAGCCCCCCACCGAGAGATTCCCGACCGACACGGCCGGCAGGGGCAGGTCATGCGTTTCAAGCCAGCCCCGGCGATACGCCAAGCGCCGGGCCGACATGACGGTGGTCCACAGCCCGGCCGCCGGAAGCAGCGAGAGCCGTGCCAATCGGGCGTCCATCCGGCGGCTGGTCCAGAGCCAGCGCAGGAGCCGATGCCCATCGCCCCGTCGCGTCATGCTGCGAGTGCTCCGAGCGTCGTCTCCCCCAGGGCCATGGCGCGGGAGAGGGAGGCTGGTCCGCAGGGCACAACGAAGGGAGGCCCATACCGGATCTCCACGCGGGCAAACGGCACCGGGATCAGGAGACGATCCCAGCTCCTCGCCCGCCACGCGGATTCGGCCGCGCCATGGAGGGGGAGGATGGGGACCCCCGTGCGTTGGGCCGCGAGGAACGCCCCTCCCTTGACCTGCCGACGGGGTCCCCTCGGTCCGTCGGTGGCGAAGGCGACGGCCCGGCCGTCCCGCAGTTCCGCGATCGCCTGGCGCAGTGCCCACACGCCACCTCGCGAGGAACTGCCCCGGATCATCCGGAAGCCGAGCCGTTCCGCCAACTGGGCCAGGGAAGTGCCATCGCGTCCCTGACTCACGATGATGGTGATCTCCTCGCCCCGGTGGTGCCAGAGCAACGGGAGGAGGGCCTCATGCCAGAAGAGCAGGACGTGTGGTCTGCCCACCAGTGCGCCGTGGTAGTTTTCCCCCACCGGTACCCGGCGCCAACTGCGGGCCAGCGCCCCCACCACCGGCACTCCGATCGCCCGAACCACTCCGGGAGCGACCCTCATGAGGCGAGAAGCTCCCGGGCCACGGTGGCCACGCGACGGGCTGCGCCGGGAGTTCCGAGCCGAGCTCGAACCCGGGCGAGACCCTCCCGCTGCCGTTGGGTCTCGACGCTGCCGGGATCGAGCAGGGGTCCGAGGAGGGTGGACACCCGGGCGCCCGTGACGTCGTTCTGCAGAAGTTCCGGCACGATGTCGTCGTCCCCGACCAGATTGACCAGGCTGATCCGCGGAACGTGCAGAAGGCGGCGCGCCAGCCACGCCGTGAGGGGATGGGCACGATAACAGACGACCATCGGCGTGTCGCTCAGGGCGGCTTCGAGGGTCGAGGTTCCCGACTTGACCGCCACGGCATCGGACACGGCAAAAGCCCGCGCCGCCGACGGGACCGCGTAAAACCGGGGGGAGGTGTCGAGTCCGGGATAGGACACTCCGGGCATCACGGCCACCACGACCCGGTCGCACTGTCCCCTCTCCAGGAGTTCCCGGGCGGCCGCCCGCAGGGGGCCCCAGAGCCGCCTGACCTCCTGGGCCCGGCTGCCGGGAAAGAGACCGAGAACCCGGTCGGTGGGATCCCAGCCGAGACGGGTCCGCTCCGTGCCGCGGCTCACTCGGTCTTCCCCGGTGCCGGCCTCGAGCAGGGGATGCCCGACGAACTCCGCCCTCACGCCCCGTGACCCGAACCAGTCGGTCTCGAACGGGAGGATCACCGCCAATCGGGTGACATTGGTGGCCAAGGTCCGTACCCGCCCGGGGCGCCACGCCCAGACCTGGGGAGCGATGTAGTACAACACGGGCACACCGGCGCGCCGGGCGGCTCGCGCCACGAGGAGGTGAAATCCGGGATAGTCCACCAGGATCACCAGGTCATAGCATCCCCGCCGAAACCGGGCGGAGAGGGTGCGCAGCAACTTCCCATGCCTCGGAATCGCCCCGAGGATCTCGGCGAACCCGATGACCGAGTACTCCTCCATCCGGTGACGCACGATGGCCCCGGCCGCCGCGAGATGGGGTCCCCCCATGGCCTCTACCCGGACCTGCGGCGCAGCCGCCGTGAGGGCCTCGACCATCGCCGCGGCATGCCGGTCGCCGGAGGGCTCCCCGGCACTCACGTACACGCAGGGACCGGCGGAGGGACGGGTCATGCGAGGGGGGCTGCGGCGAGGGTCGATTCGATGGCCGCCGTCACCCGGAGGGCGAGGGCCAACGCTGCCCGTCCCTCCGCCCCGGTCACCACCGGCTCGGC
>JBGSKF010000193.1:0-29340 GCA_041741375.1 Gemmatimonadales bacterium
GAACTCGGACCTGCCCTTGGCCCAGCGCAAGCTCCACCTCGGACACGCGCCACGGGCTGGGGAGGCCCAAAATCCTGCTATACAGATCTCGATCTCTCATGGATGCAGGCTAACTTACCCACTCGATCAGGGGAAGAGCCACAAATAGGGGCGCCCCAACCGGGCGAGCACCGTGGGCGGCACATCGAGGGCGGAGCCCCGGGTGCCGATCCGGTGGCCGGCGGGCACCCCAGGCGCAATGACGAGCACCGGCACCTGGTAGCTGGCCAGGGGGATCTCGGAGGCCCCGTACACCCGGGCTCCATGGTCGCCCATGAGTACAAAGATCGTCTGATCGTACCAGGCGCGGCCCCGGGCCCGGGCCATGAACCGGCCCAGCGCCCAATCCGCGTATCGCACCGCGTGGACTCGCTGTTTGGCACCCGGGTCCTCGGCGATCCGCCCCAGGGGATAGGTATAGGGGCGGTGGTTGGAGACGGTGAGCACGAGCTGGTAGAACGAACGCCCGGTCCCGGCGACCGAGTCGGCCTGCGCGAGAGCCCGGTCGAAGATGTACTCATCGGCAACGCCCCACGCCGTCCGGAAAGCGCTGTCCGGGAACGCCCCCTGGTCGATGACCTGATCCACTCCATTGGCCGCCATGTAGTGCCCCATCCCGTCGAACAGCGCCCGTCCCCCATAGATGAAGGCCGTGGCATATCCCTCGGCGCGAAGAAGGGCGGGTAGGGTGAAGAGTCCTTCCGACGCGGGGCGCCGCACGATGGAGATGCCGGGGAGCGGTGGAATCGAGGCCGTAGTCGCTTCAAGCGCGCGGATGGTCCGGTTTCCCGTGGAATACATGTCGGTGAACATCGTCCCCAGTGCCATCAGGGAGTCGAGCGCCGGAGTCCACCCCCGCCCCATGGAGTCGAGACCACCGACAAACTCCGACCCGAGACTCTCCTCCAGCACCACGACCACGTTGAGACGGCGCGGAGGCCCGACAGGGTGCAGCTCGCGCCAGGTGTCTCCGTCGTTCCGGAAGCCGTCGGGGGAGAGGGCACTCTCCGCGAGACCGGCCCGCACCCGTGCCACCTCCTCCCCGGCGGGGCGGGTTGCGTACAACCCCTCGTACGGGGCATCGGCGCCGAGCAGGGCCCGCCCGAAGGCGAGGTATCCGTTGTCACCGATTTCGCG
This sequence comes from Gemmatimonadales bacterium, assembly GCA_041741375.1. Taxonomy (GTDB): domain Bacteria; phylum Gemmatimonadota; class Gemmatimonadetes; order Gemmatimonadales; family GWC2-71-9; genus OFTM291. The sequence goes on from JBGSKF010000193.1 coordinate 1,177, forward strand.
GATGGTCCGGTCGTCGACAGTCCAAGAATCGCCCCCCGCTCCCGTCACCATCCCCAGAAGCAGCAAAAGGAGATGCCCGCCGGCCAGGACCAGGCGCGGAGCGGGTGCGGCACCCGTCTCCACCGCGTGAGCGACCGGGGATCGGAGGAGCCGTACCACGACGAAGATGAAACCGACCACGCCGACCACGATCCACCCCAGGGGGAAGCTCTCCCGCAGGTTGCCGATGACCTCAGTGGGATAGATCAGGTAGTCGACCGCCACAAAGTTGAACCGGCCGCGGAACTCCGCGAAGAAGAGAATTTCGGAGAGGGTGACGAATGCGATCCCCCCGAGCGCCACGCCGAGTCCCCCGCGCAGAAGGAGCCGGCCCAAGCGCGCGGCGTGCCACCGCTCGGGGACGAGTTGCAGATAGAGGTGCCAGGGGAGGAGGAGCCAGGCCGCCACGATCAGGTCCCGCACCGGGCCGACAGCCAGGGCGAGGGCAACCGCCCCGAAGCCGGCTCGGATCTCTCCGGTGGCCATCACCAGGAAGAGCCCGCGGGTGAGTGTGCCGACCAGGAGGAGGGTGGCCCCGAGCCAGAGGAGAGGACGCAAACGACCGGGAAACCATCTCATCGGCAGAACCTGTATCCATGAATGACTCCCCGCCAGCATCCACCCCGAAAACACGACGCCCGGCCGGGTGCATTGCACCGACCGGGACGCAGGCTCATCGCAGAATTCATCACCCGGACTGCGAAGATGCTCCGGGGCCCGAAGGCTATAGTTGTTTGCTGCTCACTCTCAAGCAGGGAATGTACCACATCACCCCTCCGGAGCGCAACCCCCCTCTCCAGATTCGCCCCTAGCGTCGCACCGGGCGGCTATCCACCCCGCCTTTCGGGCTGTCCGCCGTGACGGTCCAGGGCCCATTCCCCCGGACCACCCATCGCACCGTCACCGAGCTCATGCCGGGGATATTGGCCACATTGAGGCGTTCCGGCCGAGCCTTTTGCTCCACGGCCGTTCCCAGGGGGGCTCCCTCCACCACGAATCCGGCCACCACCTCACCCCCGGTGATCGAGATCCAGTCGGGCCGGCTGATCCTGTTCTCGACGTCCTGCTGGGTGTGGGTCGGGGCGAGCCGCTTGTTCCCCACCACGGCCGTCACCTCGGTCAACCCTTGCCCCAGGGAGCGGACCGCCACCGAGTCGACCCGCACCAGGGGCATCTGGCTCGCCTGGTAGAGGGTGAAGGCCATGTTCCGGTGATTCTCCGCCTGGAGCAGGAATCCCGGGACGGCGCGGGTGTACTGCTTCTTCACCCCGCCGACCTCGACCTCCCCGAACTGGGGGTGCTGCGCCCGGGTCCACGGCACGATCGCCTCCCCGAACAGGAGCAGCCGGTCGAAGGCATATTCGGGTGAATCGTACCGCTTGTTCTCCGGCTGGCGCTCGAAGTACTTGAAGGGGGTCCAGAGTTCATTGGAAAAGGTGAGGATGCCGCGGGCACCGTAGAACCAGTCGAGTTCCCCGCCCCAGACGGTGTAGAGATCCTTCCACACCACCATGTATTTGTAGCCGGGGAGAATGGTCTCTCCCACCTCGCCGAGCCGGTCGAACACCCGGACGTCGGCGGGGCGGAACTCGTCCTGCCGCATTCCGGGTCCGCGCAGGATCATCCCGCCAAAGTTGTGATAGGTCTGGGCCCCCGCGATGTTGGGATGGCGGGTGACGAAGTCGATGACCGCGCGGGTCTCGGCGAGAGACGTGGGATAGAGATCCGCGCCACCCTGCACATACTGCGGCATCCAGCGCCAGGGCCAGTTCCGGTTGGGATCGTAGGAGCCCGCCGGCCCATCCTCGCCGACGCGCCCGTCTCCATCCCGATCGATTCCCTCGAAGCCGAGAATCTCCCACTCGCCGGGCTGATCGGGGAGTGCCGGCACCATGAGCCGGGGATCCTCGGGGGAGGTGATCATCCGGCCGTTCGGATTCCGCCGCCGCATCAGGGTGATGTGCCCGTCGCCATTCAGATCCTCGAACCCATCCTCGTCGATGAGCCCGTCTCCGTCGTTGTCCCTCGGCGCCATCCCGGCTCGCGGTGAATGCGGCGAGTTCGGCTCCTTCAGGAAATTTTCCCGGCCATCGGGGTTGATGCTGGGGATGATGTAGAAGGTGCGATTGTTGAGGAGGGAGTCGAGGGCCGGGACCTGGTCCGCCATCTCACAGAGGTACCAGGCGGTGTAGAGCGAGGTCTCGGTGCCCTGGATCTCGTTGGAGTGGATGTTGCCATCGATGTACATCGCGGGCTTCCGGTCGGGATCGCCCACGCTGAAGTTGGAGACGGTAATGAGCCAGAGCTCCCGTCCCTCGGTACTCTTCCCGATCGAGCCGAGCCGGCACCGGTTCGGGTGGGCCTCCTGGAGCCGGCGACCGATCTCGCCGATCGCGGCGTGGTCATAGTACCGATCCCACATCACCGGCACCTTGGGATCCTTCGGTGCGCCCACGGCGGCCAGGTTGCCGAGGGGCTGCTGGGCCGTCACGGGGGGCACCGCAAGAAGAGCCACGATGCCGAGGGTCATCCAGGACCCGGTCAGGGAGTGCAGACGCATGATCCGGTTCCTCTAACGAAGGGTGAGAGTGGTGACGGCGGTGCCCGCGACGGGGCTCTCCGCGCGCAGCGTGACAGTGGTGCCCGACGCCCCGGTCACCACCCAGGACAGCTCCTCGCTTCGTCCGCTCCCGGCGATCGTTCCGACCAGTTGAATGGCCCGGCCTCCGGCGACCTCGAGGCCATTCCCCGTGAGGGAGACCTTGATCTGCCGAGGCCATCGAGCCTTCTCCCCGATTGCGGCGCGGGTGGGAAGGAACCCGGTGTTGGCCACCTGCGCCGTGATGCGCCAGGCGTTCCGCCCCAGCGACTCGGCTCGGGCGTCGCGCCACACCACCTGCGGGAGCATCCCGGCGAGTTCGGTGATGAAGCGGGTGTGACGGGTGACGGCGCTGTCGGCAAAGGGTGCCGGCGGGTTGAGCGTGGCCCCGGGACGCATCCCCCCGACTTCCACGACTTGCCCCGGAAAATCCGGATGTTGAACCGGGGTCTTGGGGAGAACGGCGGTGGGGTCGTTCGCGTCGAGCCAGGCCACGGTCTTCCGTTCCTGGATCATCGGGTCGGGGCTCCCCGTTCCCCCCGCTCCGCCTGCTCCCCCCGCGGCGCGGGCTGGCCCTGCCCCGCGGGCCGTGCTGTCGGAGGGGGAGGGGGTATCGGGAATCCACCAGCCGCGGGACCCGAAGGCGAATCGTCCCATGTGATAGTAGAGCCAGGTGAGGACGTCACCGCCCAGGGCTCCCGCGGGCGGCGTGCCGGTGAGTCCGGTGATCCTCTTGAACCGGGTCGACACTTCGCCGAACCAGGCCTCGTCGGCGGAGAGGACGCTGGTGTAGGGCCCTCCCTGCGAGGTCCCCTCGGGGGCCCCGCCGCCGGAACCGGCGCGGTGCTTCCACGGCGTCATCAGATTGTCCTGGGGCCCCAGCACGTAGGCTGCGGCAATGTTCGGATGGGCCACCACGAACTCCGCGAGACCCCGCGCTTCGGGTGAGGAAACCGGATGCAGACCTGCTCCCGCGCGAAACCAGGGATAGTCATGCGGGAAGTTCAGGTTGATGTCGGTGCCTCCGGGCCCGTCTTCCAAGGCGACCCCGTCTCCATCCTGGTCCCGCGATTCGGTCCGCACGCTCCATCCCCCGGTTTCTCCCTTGGCGGCATCGGCCCGGCGCATGAGGCGCGGCTCCAGGGAATCGGGGTGCCACTCGCCGGCGGGATCGGCGATGCGCATGACGGTGATGAATCCGTCGCCGTTGAGGTCGAGGGGACCGTCCTCATCGGTGGCCCCGTCGTGGTCGGCGTCGTCGGGTGCGTCGTTGGTCCTGCGCTCCCACTGCGGGGTTCCGAACAAGGCTTCGGCGGCGTCGGGATTGAGACGGGGCACCACGTAGAGGGTGGTGCGGTCCAGCAGGGCGGTGATGGCGGTGTCGCGGCCGTACCCGGCAGCGAGATGCTCCAGCGCACCCAGGGCGATGGCCGACCCGATGAGGTGGGGCCCATGGGCGTTGGCCACGATCAGGAGAGCCGGCCGGGAATCCACCGTGGCCCCGGCCCCGAGCCGGATGGCGGGGATTGCGCGGCCGCCCGGCGAGGTGGCGATGGTGGAGACCTCGATCAGGCGGGGATGGGCCCGGCGCAGGCCATCCACCGCCGTGAGGAGGGCCGCGTGATCACGGTAGGGAGCGCTGCCACCCGTCTGGGAGTACAGGCCGACCGGACTCAGGAGTCCAACTATGATCCAGCATGCGAGCGTTCGGGTGTTGGGCCATCGTGTCATCGGCGGGCACTCCAGAGTTGGGCGAAAGATTTTTCCGTTTGGCAGGGTCGGGCTCGCTCCCCACTCACGGCAAAGTAATGGGATTCACGCTCGTCGCTCCCGGAAGAACTCGCGCAGCAGGTCGCCCGCGGCCTCGGCCTCCACTCCGCCAATCACCTCGACCCGATGATTGAGCCGAGGGTGCCGGAGGAGATCCTCCACCGAACCCGCCATGCCGCTCTTCGGATCCCAGGCACCGAACACCACCCGCCCGACCTTGGCGAGGATGATAGCGCCGGCGCACTGGGCACACGGTTCCAGGGTCACGTACAGGGTCGCGTCGGGAAGCCGGTCCGCCCCTGTGGCCCCCAAGGCCTCGCGGATGGCGAGCACCTCGGCGTGGGCGGTGGGATCGGACGTGGCGCGCATCCGGTTGTGGCTGCGCCCGAGCACCACCCCCTCGGGCCCGGTGATGACAGCCCCCACCGGAACCTCCCCCTCGGCGGTAGCGGCGTGGGCTTCCTCCAGGGCAAGGAGCATCATCGAGCGATCCTGGTCGCGGACTGGAGGCGAGGCGGAATCTGACATGGCGGGAAAGTAGTCGAGATTCCCTCCCACACTACCGGGAAACCCGATAGACCCTCACGATCGGCGTATCCAGAGAGTCCAGTCCCGGGATCGCGACCCGGTTTCCCGCCACACCCGGATCGATCCCCCCGCTCGGCGGCAATCCAACCACGGTGGCTTCCAGGCGACCCTCCGCGTCGAACACCTCGTAGCGCGGCCCGTCCGGGGTCACGAGTTCGACCCAGAGGCGTCCGGTATCGTCGTGAAACATCGACACCACGGGCGGTTTGACAGCGGGACGGGCGAAGTCCCCGCGATCACAATCCGCCGTGGGCCACTCGCGCCGGAACCGGTTCCACTCCCCATTGGCACTGTCCCACTCGGCGTCGGTGATGGGCGTTGGGGCGACGCTCCGCTCGAGAACCCGGAGAGTGTCGCCCTCTGAATCCACGAACGTGACCTGGTACCGGGAAGTCAGAGCTACCGCCTGGGCACCGGCCGGTGTCGGGATGGCAATAAAACTCGCTCCAAAGGGGGTGGCGAAGTAGCTCATCGCACCATCCGGCCTCGCGCACATCCGCGGGCGCGCTCCGCTGGGCGCAACCTGGACAACGGCCATCGTATCGACCGGTCCGTTCTGTGAGTACCGGACAAACACGGACGCCGTGCGACCTTCGTTCGATCGCAGCGCCAGGCTCCAGAACAGGGGGGGAGTCCGGTGAAGCCGAACGACATTGCCGCCAGTGATCAGGGGCGCAGGCCAGGAGGTGACCCAGGCACCCCCGGAGTCGAAGAGACCAATGCGGCCGTTCCCGGGGTCGAGCAGCGCGAGCTGGTCATCGAGCCACGCGATCGAGTAGGGAGTACGATACTCTCCGGGCCCCGATCCATCCCTACCCACCTGCCGGAGGAACGTTCCCATCGAATCGAACACCGGGATGGTGCGGTTGGAGGGGTCGACCACGTAGACCTGGCCCCTTCGATCGAGGAGCACCGATCGGATCCTCCCGAACTCGAAGGCCGACCCCGACTCTCCGATCTCATGCAGCAGCGTGGCGTTCGAGACCGGGGCGTCGCCAATCGATGCGACGACCGGGTAGGGTCCCGTCGAGTCGATGGTGACGTGAAACGAGGATTGGCCCGTGCCGGCGGCCTGACACGCCGCCATCGCCAAGGACAAGAGGCCGACAAGAGCTTTCAGTCGCGTCATGTGCTCTCCGTTCCGGTAGTGGGGGCCCTCGTGACTTCGATTCGCGAGCCTGACGGTTGGTCGCCGACCTCGAGTGGGGGGGGCACGCCGAGGTCACAAGCTGGGGTCAGACCTTGTTTTCGTGCATGACCGAATGCAGAAAAACAGGATCTTCAGGCTTTGGAATGGGGTTCATGTTCAGCCGGAGCGCCTCCCCTCACCCCGAAAGCCAACCACAAGAAGCACAAAAGGCACCAAGCCGCCGATGAAACCGATGACGCAGGCGGCTCGGTGTCATCTGCGTCATCTGCGGTTCCGCCCCCCTCCCGGCACCCTGCGCCTTGGCATTGAGCTGTCCTAGTCGCGAGGCCAGCTGGGCAAACCAGACGACAGGAAGTACGCCGGCAACCTCCTCAGATCCCTCGCTCTCGCTCGGGATGACGGGCATTGGCGCGCCGTCCAATTGATCAGAGTCTCCCTGGCATCAGGAAACGAAAGCAAGACCTGCCCCCAGCCTTCTCAGTGGGCGGCCCAGAAGTTCAGCAGCCGAGCATTCACCACCTGCGCCTGCTCGATGTGCGGCAGGTGTCCCGCCGAATCGACCGGGACGAACTCCACCGACGGAATGCCGCGGCGCACCACCTCCGACAGCGACAGGAGGACCGTCTGGTCCTGCTTGCCCCAGATGAGCAGCGCCGGAACCCCGGTGCGACCGGCCCGGGCATACAAGGTGTCGAAATCCACCCGGGATGCCATGGCAACGGTCGAGAGCAGCGACCGCCCGAACCCCTTGTAGCGCATCTGGGGACGGTATTGATCCGGCCAGGTGGGATGAAGCTCGGGGTGGAGAAAGTCGCTCAACTGGCTGTCCGCCATGCCCGGGACATACATCACCTTCCAGAGCCAGGGACCAACCAGGGGAAGCCGCAGCACCCAGGGCAGCACCGACGGCTCGGCCATCGGATCGACCAGCGTCAGGGTCCGCACCCGGTCGGGGTGACTCGCCGTGAAATGGGCGGTGACGAATCCTCCGAAGGAGAGGCCGACCAGGTCCACCGGACCGGTGATCCTCAACGAATCGAGAAGCTCGACGAGTTGAGCGTCGTAGAGTGCGCCATCGTAGCCGACGTCGGGCCGGTCGGACCAGCCCCGTCCATACAGATCGTATCGGAGAACCCTGTGCCCCGCCGCGCTCACCCCGGCGACGGTCGAGTCCCAGATGTAGGAGGGGACGGAGAACCCGTGCACCAGGACGACCACGCGTCCCGAGTCGCGACCGGTGATCTCGTAGTGGGTCGTTTCGGGAGACAGGGTAACGAACTTCCCCGAGCTCCCCGCGCGGGCGGCAGCATCAAGGACGAGCTTCTCGGGGCTCTTCCAGGCACCATAGGCCCACCCCCCCACGAACAGGACGGCGACCGCAGCAGCGAGGGTGAACAGGAGGCGACGCATGGGGGCAACTCCCGGAGGTGAAATCGGATCGCTTCGCCGGCTCATTGGGAGTAGATCAACACGCTGTAGGGCCCGATGCTGATCGCCGCCTGGCAGGGAAGCCCGTCACGGGGACCGGGCTCGGCGAGGGCATCGGTGCTCGGATGGTTCTGAAAGTCGTCGTTGTAGCCCCGCCAATCGCTGTTGAAGCGGAGTCGCCAGGGGCCCGCCGCGGGAAATCCGATGCGATGGCCGCTCCTCGCCTCCCGGGAAAAGTTGGCGACGACCACGACGTCGTCTCCCGGTCCCCCCTGATCCCAGCGATGGAAACCGAGAATCTTGCACTCGTGGTGCAGGTGATGGACCTCGATGTGTTTCCCGCACAGGCCCCGGGTGCGACCCGCCCGGTTCAGACGCAGCCGGATGAGGTCACGATACAGCCGGACGATGCCACGGAATTCGTCCCGCTGGTCCCAATCGATGGGAACGGTGTCGCGGAAGGTTCCCCCTTCGAGGAACTCCTGGCCCTGGAACAGCATCGGGATGCCGGGTGCGGTGAAGACCATCGCCGCGGCCAGGGTCGAGCGTTTCCGGGCATCCCAGCCTTTGGGATCATCCGGACTGATCTCCTGGGGCACGCGGGAGCGTTTGTTCGACACCTCGTCGTGCGACTCGCTGTAGATGACCCGGGCAAAGGCCTCGTCATCCTGGCGAGGGCGGAGGGCATCCCGGACCGCCGCGAGCGACCGGTCCGCATCCTCCGGTGTCGTGACCGCGATGCGAATCGGGTGGACGAAGGTGGGATCCCACTGGGCGCCAAAGCCGGCCCCGCCGGCGCCGGTTCCCCTGGTGATCCACTCGTTGATCTGCAGGTCCTCCGCGATGGTGATCTTCCCGGGGAAGAGCGCGGCCACCCGGTCGTTGATCGTTTGGAGCAGGCTCCACCCTTCCGGGAGATTGTGGACGCCGATCCCCCGGACGGAGCGCACAAAGTGGGTGGAGTCGAAGCGGAGCCCGTCGAGATGATACTCGCCGAGCCACATCATCACGTTGTCCAGGATGTAGCGCCGGACCTCCTCGCGCCGGTAATCGGGCCGGGTCTCTCCCCACGGCGTGTGCGCCCGGTCATCGTTATAGAAGTAGATGCCGCCCCGGCCGTTTTCGCTCCAGCCGTCAAACTGCCAGAGATCGAGGTCACTCGGACCCAGGTGGTTGTACACCACGTCCAGGATCACCGCGATGCCCGCCCGGTGGGCACGCTTCACGAACTGTTTCAGGGCCTGCGGTCCGCCGTAGGTCGTCTCCACCGAAAAGATGTGGGAGGGGTTGTACCCCCAGGACCGGTCGCCCGCGAACGAGGCCACCGGCATGATCTGGATGGCATTGACGCCGATCCGCCTCAGATGGGCCAGCTGGGCGCTCACGGAGGGGAATTGCCCCGGGTGCGGAACATCATCACGGTCGTGGAAGGTGCCGACATGGAGTTCGTAGATGACCAGCTCGTTCCACGACGGGAGCTGGAAGGTGTCATCCTCCCAGTCGAACGCGGTGTCGTGCACGATGGCGTTGCCGACCGAACTGGTCACCGCCCGGGCATAGGGATCGACCCGGTGCAACTCCCCGTGCTCGGTGAACAGCAGAAACTTGTACTGGTCCCCCACGCGCGCCTCCGCCACCTCCGCGGACCAGCACCCGTTCTCCTCGGCGTGCATGGGGTGCGCGGATCCGTCCCATCCGTTGAAGGACCCGATGACCGAGACCCGCTGCGCATGGGGTGCCCAGACTCGGAAGGAAACGCCGCCCGCGTGCGGGCTCGCCCCCATGGCGCTTCGTCGAGCGTCGAGGCTCAGGATGGGCCCACTCGCTTCCTCTGCTCCGGGGTCAGAAATGCTCGGGCCTTGAGCCCCGCTTCGGCCCGAATCCACTGCACATTCCCCATGGCGGTGTGATGCGCCTGGAAGAGGGCCCGCATCGTGGGGATGTCGGGAGCGCCCGCCGCCAGGAGCTTCCGGAGCTGCTGCATCGCCGCGTGGGCGGGAGCATGGGCGTGCTCTTCCGCCGCCGTGCTCTCCGTGACCAGGGTCGTCAGGTGCTCCACCTGCTCCGCTGAGAGTTGGAGGGTGTCGGCCATGCCGAGGAGCCGGGATGGGGCATAGGAACCGAGATCACGGGTCAGGGGTCCCATTCCCATGTTCATTCCCTGCCCCATCATCCCTTCCCCGGGCCTCTGGCTCTCCGTGCCGGCCGGGGCACCCTGGTGCCGGTGCTGCTGGGCCATGACCGGGGCCACCCCGGCCACCACAAGAAGAGTGGCAACACATACGGGAATACGCATCAGTTCACCTCAGGTGAGGGTGACAGCCGAGCGGTCCTCATGACACCTCGGCCGTTTCCGCATCCGGCTCCGGCGTCGGAACCGGCGTTTCGTAGCGCTCCAGCCGTAGCGAGGATCCGTCCCGCGCCACGTGCACCGTGTCGCCCTCGGCGTACTCCCCTTCGAGCAACTCCAGGGCGATCGGGTTCTGCAGGGTCCGCTGGATGACCCGCTTGAGTGGCCGGGCGCCGTACACCGGGTCGTACCCCTGTTCGGCGAGAAGATCGGCCGCCTCCTCGGCGACGTCCAGAGTGAGCCCGCGGGCCGCCATCAGGGTGGCCAGGTGGCCGAGCTGCAACTGCACGATCTGGCGGATCTCCTCCCGCCCGAGAGGCCGGAACACCACGATGTCATCCACCCGGTTGAGGAACTCCGGCCGGAAATGCTGGCGCAGCGCTCCCCGCACCTGTTCCTCCACGGTGCTCCACCGCACGGCATCGGTTTCGCCGGCCTCGACGATGAAGCCGCTTCCGATGTTCGAGGTCATGATGATGACGGTGTTGCGGAAGTCGACCCGGCGGCCCTGACTGTCGGTCAGCCGCCCGTCGTCGAGGATCTGGAGGAGCACGTTGAACACGTCGGGGTGCGCTTTTTCGATCTCGTCCAACAGGAGCACGCAGTAGGGCCGGCGCCGCACCGCTTCGGTGAGCTGTCCCCCCTCCTCGTGCCCGACATATCCCGGTGGGGCGCCGATCATCCGGGCCACGGAATGCTTCTCCATGTACTCGGACATGTCGAGCCGCACCATGGCCCGCTCATCGTCGAAGAGGAACTCGGCGAGGGCTCGAGCGGTTTCCGTCTTCCCCACCCCGGTCGGACCCAGGAAGATGAAGGACCCGGTGGGCCGGTTCGGATCCTGCAGGCCGGCCCGGCTCCGGCGGACCGCGTTCGCCACGGCGGCGAGGGCCTCGTCCTGCCCCACGACGCGCTCGCGCAGTTCCGCCTCCAACCGGGTGAGGCGTTCCCGGTCCGACTCGAGCATCTTGGACACGGGGATCCCGGTCCACTTGGCCACGATCTCCGCGATGTCCTCCGCGTCGACCTCCTCCTTGAGGTACTGGGCCGTGGCCTGGACCTCATGCAGGCGCCCCTCTTCCTTCGTGATCGCCGCTTCCAGAGCGGGGAGCTTTCCGTAGCGGAGCTCGGCGGCGCGCTGGAGGTCGCCGCGGCGGGTGGCCAGCTCGGCCTCCTGCCGGTGGGACTCGACCTCCGCCTTCATGGTGCGGATGTGCTGAATGGCGTCCTTCTCGGACTGCCACTGGGTCTTCATCCGCATGCTCTCCTCCCGGAGCCTGGCAATCTCCTTCTCCACCTCCTCGCGCCGTTCGACCCCCGCGCGGTCCTTCTCATTGAGAAGAGCCTGACGCTGGATCTCAAGCTGGACGATCCGGCGCTCCACCTCGTCGATTTCCTGGGGAAGCGAGTCGATCTCGATACGGAGGCGGCTCGCGGCTTCGTCCACGAGATCGATCGCCTTGTCGGGCAGGAAGCGGTCCCCGATGTACCGATCGCTGAGCGTGGCCGCGGCCACCAGCGCATTGTCGCGAATGCGCACGCCGTGGTGCACCTCGTACTTCTCCTTGAGGCCCCGCAGAATGGCGATCGTGTCCTCCAACGAGGGCGGCGCCACCATGACCGGCTGGAAGCGCCGTTCCAGCGCGGGATCCTTCTCCACGTGCTTCCGGTATTCGTCCAGGGTCGTGGCCCCCACCACGTGCAACTCCCCGCGGGCCAGGGCCGGCTTGAGCAGGTTGCTGGCGTCCACCGCTCCCTCCGCCGCTCCGGCACCGACGAGGGTGTGCATCTCATCGATGAACACGACGTAGCGGCCCTCGGCCTCGGTCAACTCCTTCACCACCGCCTTCAGCCGCTCCTCGAATTCCCCGCGGAACTTGGCCCCGGCCAGGAGCAACCCGATGTCGAGCGCCACGATGTCCCGATGCCGGAGCGACTCGGGCACGTCCCCGTCGACGATGCGCTGGGCCAGGCCCTCGACGATGGCGGTCTTGCCCACGCCCGGTTCCCCGATCAGGACCGGGTTGTTCTTGGTCCGCCGACTCAGCACCTGCATCACCCGGCGCACCTCCTCATCCCGGCCGATCACGGGATCGAGCTTCCCGGCCCGGGCCTGGTCGGTCAGGTTGCGGGTATAGCGGGTGAGGGCCTGATACTTCTCCTCGGGGCTCTGGTCGGTGACGCGATGGGATCCCCGAACCCCGGCCAGGGCCGACCGGAGTTCCTTCGCCGAGAGACTCTGCGCGCTCAGGAGGGCCCGGGCCGTGGTCCCCTTCTCCTCGGCCAGGGCCACGAGAAGATGTTCCACGGAGACGTAGGCATCCTCCAGAGCCTTCGCCTCGGTCTCGGCCCGGTCGAAGACCCGGTTCAGCTCGCGGCTGAAACTCGGCTCCGCCCCCGCCCCGCCCTCCTGCACCGGGAACTTCGCCATCTCTTCCTCCACCTGATGGCGGAGCCCCGCCACATTGACCCCGGCCTTCTGCAGGAGCGGGAGCACCAGACCCTCCTCCTGGTTGAGGAGGGCCAGAAAGAGGTGGGCGTCGTTGACCACAGGATTCCCGCGCGAGCGGGCCAGCTCCGCCGCATCGCGAAAGGCCTCCTGGCCCTTGATGGTCAGTCGTTCCGGACGAATCATGGTTCCTCCGTGGCGTGGGCCACTGTCACAATAACGCACCGGCCATGAGGAAATCGTGAGATCCCGCCGAATCGAGCGGAGATCTCCTCATGGGGTACGCAGGATCAGCTGAGAAGGGGGGCAACGGTTGTACCGGAGAATCCTGCCGGAATGGCAGGGGTGGGGAGGAGGGAGTGGGGAGGAGGGAGTAGGGTGTTGGGTGTTGGGAACTGGGGACTGGGGACTGGGGACTGGGGACTGGGAACCCCCAATACCCAATTATACCCAATACCCAATACCCGACGCCCAGGGGACTGGGGATTGGGGACTGGGAACCCCCAATACCTAACACCCAACACCCAGTACCCAATACCCAACACCCAACACCCAACACCCATTACCCCAGGGGGATGGAGAGGGAGTGCCCCCCCTCCTCCCTCAGGGCACCAGCGGCCGCTCCCTCTTCTTCAACAGAAAGAGACCCTCGCCGATGCTGCTCACCGCAATGGTGCCGCTCTTGAAATAGGGGTAGTTGCTCCACGACCCGGCGAAGGTCGGGGTGTCTTCTCCGACGGGCATGGTGTCGAAAAATCCTGTGGGGACCGGGTTGGCCGGGTCACTGATGTCGAAGATCCGGAGCCCGCTGGTGTAGTTCGACTGGTACATCGTGCTCCCCCGCACATACAGATTGTGGTCGATACTGGTGACCGGGGAGACGTGTTCCTTGAGCAGGACGGGATCGTCGAGATCGTTCAGATCCCAGATGAGGGTCCGGGTACCGGGAACCGAGCCCGCCATTTCGTCGAGCTCATCGTTCATGTAGAAATACCGCTGGTCCTCGCTCAACCACCCCTGGTGGGCGTATCCCACATTGGGATAGGCCGCGTTGGAGATGGCGCGGGGGCTCGCAGGGTCGGTCACATCGGCGATCCCGATGGCGGTCTCGGAGGAGTTGAAGCAGATGTGACGTCCGGCGTAGTCCGCGTCCGGTCCGGTGTAGAGCACACACTGGGCGTCGTGGGTGTATCCGGTCCGTTGGCGCCCGGTGGCCGGATCGGCAAAGCACCCGAGGAAGGTGGGGCTCGTGGGTGTGCGGATGTCGATCATGTGCAGGGCGCCCCCGCAGGTTTCCCCTCCGCTCGACGCCCCCACGGCAAAGGCGATTCCGCTCGTGGTGTCGATCACGATATTGTGGGCGCTGTGTATCCGGTCGTAGTGGGCATCCTCGGTGAAGGTCTCCGGGGTGGTCACCGAACGGAGCCGCCGAAGGTCGAAGATCTGCATTCCGTGAGCCTGGGCCCCGTCGGCCACGATGAAGGCGTGATCCTTGTAGACCTTCATGTCGCGCCACGAACTGGCGGGCGAGGCCTCGGTCTTGGGGAGGGACCCCAGATAGCGAGGATTGGAAGGGTCGGTGATGTCGACGAAGGCGGTTCCGTCGGTCCGTCCCACGATCGCATACTCGCGTCCCGACTCCGGATCGGTCCAGCCCCAGATGTCGTTGAGGTTGATCCCCCGTCCCCCGCCAATCGTCTTGATCGGAAGAAAGGCGAGGAGGTCGACGTCGGAACATCCGAACTGGTCAACCTTCCCCTCGGTGCAGTCGGTCTTGTTTCCGGTCAGAGGGGAGAAGGCCTCGGACTCGACAAAGAGCCGGTTCCCGGGGGTGTAGCCCCCGTTGGCGGACGCGAAGACCACGGCAGAACCCATCCCGTTATCATCGCCGGGAATCCCGATGACGACGCCTTCCGGCCCTGGGGCGATGAGACCACCGAAGCTCGATCCCCGCCCCAGGTCGGCGTAGGCAAGCGTCTCTCGGGCCTCCCAGGTGCCTTCGGCGGTGCGGGCATACCGGTGCACCCGGCCCTCCCTGCCGCTGGCGCCGGGGGCCCCGATCCACAGTTCGTCTCCCACGCGTTCCAGGGCCGCCCCGAATCTCGTGAACGGATCAGCCTCGGCGGGGGTGATCTGGCCCACCGGAGCCCAGGCCCCGCCGGCGTCCCGGCGATACCGGAAGACCACGCCCGCCGACCGGGTGACCCCGGGGGCGGCCACGAGGATTTCGTCACCCAGGATCGCCACGGCGGAACCAAAGGCGGCCCCCCGGGTCAGTTCTTCACCCTCCAGGCGGGCCACCTCGGCATACAGTCCACTGGCATCCCGTTCAAAGACATAGGCCACTCCCCGGCTGGTGTCCCGCTGGGCGGCCCCGATGACCAGCCGGTTTCCGTCGGCCGCCAGCGAGCTCCCGAAGAAATCGCCGGGGCGGGCGTCGCCACCCGAGAGGGTCTGGCGCTCTGCCCAGGTCCCGTCATTTGCCCGGCGGAAGAGAGTGACCGCGCCCCGTCCATCGGCCGCACCCCACGCGGCGACGAGGGCGACATCGGGTGAGAGGAGCTTGACGAGACGCCCATGCGACTCCCCCGCGCGCGCCGCGGCGGGGACGAGGCGGGCGGTCTGGCTCCACTCCCGCCCCCGCTGTTCAAAGACATAGGCCGCTCCGCGGGAACTGTCCACCGAGGTGGCCCCGACGAGAAGCCGGCCGCCGGCCCAGGAGACACTTCGGCCGAAGCGATCGAGGGGCACCGGCTCGGGGGCAGTCAGGGCCCCCGTGAGCTGCCACCCGGTGGCCGAGGGGGTAAAGAGATGCACCCGGCCGGGCAGGTAGGGGTTCTGGGATTCGGACAGGAAGAGAACCCCGTTGCCCAGGGCCGCGGCGGTTCCGAATCCTTGTGCCGCCACCGGCATGGCGGAGGCCAAAGCGCTGCCGAGCAGCAGGAGGGCCGTCGGCAGGTGCCGAGGCGGAGTGCATCTGGTCACGGGTGTACCTCTTGAGGTGAGCAGGGAGGACATAGGATATGGGACACAATGGGACATAGGACATAGGACCGACACGGACACGACAGGATAGCTGCGCTGACTCGGGTTCCCGCCACTCATCCCACACAACACGACTGTCCGGGTGGTCATTTGGTTTCACTCGGTCAGGCAGCCGACGGTCCATTACCCGCGGGTGGGTTCCGAAGCCGCCGCCCCTCGCCGACCCTCTCCGTGATGCCTTTCCGGTCGGCCCATTCGAGGAGCGGGATCAGGAACTTGCGACTGAGCCCGAGCCGAGTCCGGAGGTCTGCCGGAGAGACGGTGCCGTCCCCCCGGGATGCCACGTCCCGCACGGCATCCGCAAAGGTCCCGAGCGCCGAGGTGGCCAGGTACCAATCCCGCTCCACCCCTTCGACGGCCCCGCGCGCGGCCGCCAGCCGGAGAATGGCGGGCAAACCGGGAATCCCCAATTCTCTCTCCAGCTCGTTGATGCCGGGAGCCCCCAGGCCATGCTGTTCCAAGGCGGCGACCACCCGGTCGATCGTGGCGTCCCCGCCGGTCACCGTGGGCCGGTGGCTGCTGAGCGCAGCCACACCCTCGTTCACCCGCACCGTGCCCTTCTCGACCAGGGACTGAATCGCCCGGTCCGTGACGGCCGCGGGAGCTCGAACCCCGGCCCGCACCGTTTCCAGGCTCATGCCGGGAGCCGCCGGTTCCCTGGCGTGCCAGGCGCTGATGAGCTGAACGGCCCCCTCGGCTGCCCGGGTCACGGCGCTCCGGAGGAACCAGCGTCCCCCGAGGAGAAGGAGATCTGGGTGGTCCCGGGCGAGCGGGCCCGCGTGCGTTTCCCGCAGGCCGAGGAGGACCGGCAACTCTTCGCGGGGAACCCCTTGGGGACGGCGGGCCACCAGGGCGTGGAGTCGTTCCGGATCGTTGCCCTCGAGCCCGGGGAGCCAGCGCGCCCGCCGGCTCGGGGAGGGATCGAGAACGGTCCCGCCCCCGATCGTCGTCATGGGGCTGTACCGGCGCAGGACGAAGCGATCCTTTCCGCGCGCGACGACGGGCGCCTCCAGGACGAGCCGCGCCGACGCCGTGCCTCCGGACGCCAGGGGAGCGCGCGGATATACTCGCCCGAGCACTTCGGCGGTGCCGAGATGAACGCGAACCCGAGCCCGGTGTCCGAGGGGGGCCGGCGCCGTGGCCTCGAGCTGGATGACCACGTCGAGCACAGTGGTCGGGACCCAGGGGGTCGTGGCATCCACCATCACCTGGCCGCGATGCACCTCATCCTTTCCGAGGCCCACCATCCCGATCGCGTGCCGGTGCCCGGCCCGCGCCCGGTCCACCTGCTCCCCGAAACCTTCGATCGACCGGATCCGTGCCAGGCGGCCCTCCTCCTGACCGGGGAGGCCGGGCAGGACCCTCACTGACTCACCCACGGCGCAGGTTCCGGCCCAGACGGTTCCCGTCACCACCGTCCCGACCCCGGGCAGAGCGAAGACCCGATCGACCGGCATCCGAAAGAGATCCTGTTCCCGGGCGGGGGTCCACGCGGCGGCCGCGGCGGTGATCCGGGACCGGAGCGTCTCGAGTCCCTGCCCGGTGCGCGCCGACACGACGACGGGATCCTCGAAGCGGGTCGTGCTTCGGCTCACCATCTCCCGCACCTCCTGCGTCACCAGCTCCACCCAGTCGGGATCGGCGAGGTCGGCCTTGGTGATGACGGGAATCCCTGCCGGGATCCCGAGGAGGGACACGATGGCGAGATGCTCCAGGGTCTGGGGCCGAGGTCCCTCCCCCGCATCCACCACGAGCAGCACCAGATCGATTCCGGATGCACCCGCCACCATGGTCCGCACGAAGTCCTCGTGACCGGGAACATCCACGATCCCCACCCGGTTTCCCTCTCCCAGATCGAGGGGAGCAAAGTTGAGATCGATGGTGATCCCCCGCCGCTTTTCCTCGGCGAGGCGATCCATCGGGCGGCCGGTGAGCGCCGCGATCAACGCCGACTTTCCATGGTCGATATGTCCGGCGGTGCCGATGATCACGCGGCGGGCTCCCAGGGTCGCTGTTCGAAGAAATCCACCGCCGGTGTGGAGAGCCCATCGCCCTGCTGGGTCCGGATCCACCGGGCAAGCAATCGGCGATGAGCCGCTTCATGGGGACGATCCAGTGCCGGGAGCTCGGCGTCGGGGTCGAGGAGAGCGAGCAGGTCCGCACGATCGGCGGGCCGCAGATGGGCCCCGGAATGACCGGAACCGCACCGGCCACAGAGAACACCCCCATCGGTCATGCTGAAGGTGACCGGCACGTCGCCGGGCAGAGTGGCTCCATCGCGGGCACAGACGTCGACCGCGGGTTCGTATCCCAGAACCGATACGAGCCGCCAGAGCATCCGGAGACCGAGGGTATCCACCACGTCTCCCGACGCCACCTCGAGAAGGGCAAGAGCGTCGTGCAGCAGTTCCCACGCCGCCGGAAAGGGCGCCGGAGGGGCGAACCGGAGCATGACCTCGGCGAGAGCGGCCCCGACGGCGAAACGATCCAGGCGCTCGCCCAGGGGCCCGTGGGCCCGGATCACATCAAACGCGGTGAGGGTGTGGAGATCCCCCGACCGGGAGAGGAGCAGCATCGCCTGGCCTTCGCTCAGAAATTGCATGGCCCCCCCGATCCGGCTCCGGGGCCGGGCCGCGCCCTTGGCAATGACATGCTGGACGCCCAGCTCCCGGGTGGCCAGGCGGGCAATGCGCGAGGACTCGCCGTACCGGATCGTGCTCAGCACGATCGCCTGCACTGTCTGAGGGTGAGGCATCGACCGCGCCGAGGGGCCCGGCTACTGGTCCGCGGGCGGCGGCGGAATGAACGCGACCGTGGCGCTGCCGGAACACCGACCGAGCAGCACGAACCGGATCTCGGTCAGATCGGGACGGAAGAGGCGCACCCGGCCCGGCGTGCTTCCGAGACAGGGTCCCGATTCGATCGCAAGGATCCGGCGCCGGATATCCACCGCCACGCCCGCGTTGCGATCGACGGGAATGCTCGCGGCCGGCCCCCGCGTGACACTCCGGTTCCGGGTGTTGAATTCCATCAACCCGTCCACCTCGGACGAGATGAGGAGCCGGTCGCTTCCGTCGATGGCAAATCGTCCGGGGAGAGCGCCCAGACCTCCGAAGCTCCCGACCTCGGTCCGCCGCACCGGATCCACGATCGAGAGACGCCCTTCGGCCTCCGGACCCACTCCCTGGGACACCACGTAGACGAACCCGTCGCTGCCGCCGGCGATGAACCGCCCTCCCCCCTCGCCCAGGAGCGGGATGGAATCCCCGGAACCGGACGTCATGAGGGTGACGGGATCGAGCACGGTGATCCAACTGGGGCCCTGAGGGCAGAGCCGGGTTCTCTCCGGGCAGGGCTCACCGTTGCCATGGAGGACGAAGAGACGGCTTCGGGACATCGCCAGCGCGTTCGGTCTTCCCGGGAGGAGGAGGCTCGCGGTGTCACCCGTGAAGACATTGAACCGCACCAGGACGCTCCGACCCGGATCGGTGGCCACGGCGATCGAGTCGTTCAGGAAGACGGCATCGGTAAGCACGGCGCTGTCCGGAAAGGTGGCGAGGCGCGTCCGGCTCCGGAGCGCCACATCCACCAGAACGAGGCCGGCCGCTCCCGTGGCCACCAGGGCGAACTGCCGGTTGGCGGAGACGGTGGCGAGCGGGGTGGTCGGTGCCCCCAGATCGATCTTGCCCTGAGTCGGAAGATCGGGGAGGGTCAGGATGCTGAGGGACTGTTCGCCCGAGTTGACCACCAGGAGCAACTCCACCGGGGGCGGGAGTGGAGCGGTCGTGGAGGCACACCCGCTCACCCCGGCCAGGATAACTCCGGTCAGGATCGTCTGTCGCACCTGCGACATCGAGGGAAGCAACATGCCCATGGTGTGAAGAATACCGGAACCTCGCCGGTGATGGGAGTCATGGAATATGGAATGAGGACGACACGGGACGATTTCCCTTCACAGGGGAGCAGGTCCGGATCACTCCTTCCCGGGAATCTCCTCCTCCCCGGGACGGAGCGGGTGCACCTGAGGCACGCCGAGGTGATGAGTTACCCGGACCGGCCACTGAAAGGTCCGGGTCAGGACCTCCTCCTGCAGCACCTCGGCCGGCGACCCCGCGGCGACCACGCGACCGCTCTCCAGGAGCACCATCCGGTCGGCATAGCGGGCGGCGAGATTCAGGTGGTGGGTGACCAGAAGGCAGCCGAGCCCGTCGCCCACGAGGCGGTGGATCAACTCGAACAGCTCCATCTCGTGCCGCACATCGAGGGCGGAGGTGGGCTCATCAAGCACCAGGGCCCGGGGCTCCTGGGCGAGCGCCCGGGCCAATCGGACCCGCTGCCATTCGCCGGCGGAGAGGGTGTGGGTGAACCGATCGTGAAACCTCCAGGCATCACAACGATCGAGAGCGTCACGCACGGCCGCCCGGTCCGAGGTCCCCACGGGACTTATCGGACCGAGGTGCGCATACCGCCCGAGGAGGACCGTCTCCATGACCGTCATGGGGAAGGCGGATTCCTCCCGCTGGGGAAGAACGCCCACGATCCTTGCCATGGCCTGGCGGGGCCACTCGGCCACGGGACGCCCCTGCAGAAGCACCTCACCCCGGTCGGCATGGACCGCACCGAGCAGCACGCGAAGAAGCGTCGTCTTGCCGCTGCCATTGGGCCCCACGAGGGCCACGAGCGCGCCGGCGGGCAGATCGAGATCGACGCCGTCCAGCGTGGGACCGCCTGATCCGGGCCAGGTCCACCGCACCCCTCGTGCCTCGAAGATCACGGCTCCCCCCCCCCCTCCCCCCCGTGTCCGCTTCGGCGCAGCAGGGCCGCGAACACCGGCACCCCAACCAGGGCCGTCACCACACCCACCGGCAGTTCGACCGGCCGCGCGACCGTGCGCGCCAGCACATCCGCAACGACCAGCAGTGTTCCTCCCGTGAGAAACACCGCGGGGAGGAGCGGTCGATGGACCGACCCGACCAGTCGGCGGGTGAGATGGGGCACGACCAGTCCCACGAATCCGATCATGCCGCACACGGCGACGCTCGCCGCCGTGAGAAGGGAGGCTGCCGCCAGGACCTCCCGCTTGGCCCGCTCCACGTCGGCGCCAAGATACTCCGCCGGTTCCTCCCCCAGCGCGAGCAGATCGAGCGTGCGGGCGCGCACCAGGAGCATCCCGATCGGGAGGATGGCGTAGGCGGCGAAGATCCCGGTGGCCCGCCACGACGCGGCGCTGAATCCCCCCAGGAGCCAGAGGAAGGCATTCCGCAGCTCGGCGGCGGAACTCAGGGTGAGGATCGCGGTCATGATGGCGGCGGCAAAGGCGCCCACGGCCACACCCGCCAGGAGCAGGATCCGGGAATCGAGGCGCCGCCCGGCCACCAGTGCCAGGCGATAGACCAGGCCGATGGCGAAAAGCGCCCCGACAAAGGCCGCGATCGGAACGGCCCAGGGGGAGAGGGGACTCCAGGCCATCACCATCACCGCCCCGAGACCCGCGCCCCCCGAAAGGCCGAGGAGGTAGGGATCGGCCAGGGGGTTGCGAACCACGGCCTGCAACCCCGCCCCGGAGAGGCCGAGCCCCCCCCCCACCAGGAAGGCCAGGAGAACGCGGGGAGCCCGAATGTCCCGGATGATGAGGGCCCTGTCCCCGCTCCCCTGCACCAGGCCGAACCAGACCTCGGCGGGCGAAATCGCGGTGGAGCCCAACCCCAGGCCCAGGATGAGGGCCAGGAGGGCGAGCCCGGCGATCAGCACCATTCCGCGACTCCGGGTCATCGGGGCACGACGGCAGCGAGCCGGTCCCGCAACTGACGGACCGCCTCGGGGGCACGAGGGCTGGGGCGCGCAAACTCCGAGCCGGTGACGCGCAGAAAGCGCCCCTCGCGAATGGCTCGGACCACCTGCCATTCCTCTCGTTCCTGGACCGCCGGAGGACCCTCCGAAGTGACGAGCACGAGGTCGGGATCGCGAACCACGATGGTCTCGACATTCACGGGGGCGGAGGAGGCGGCGATGTCGGCAAAGGTGTTGCGGGCCCCCGCGGCCTCCAGGAGTTCCGACAGAAAGCTCCCCCGGCCCAGGACGATCGGAGGCTGATCCCACGCCAGGAGGAGAACCGAAAGGGAATTCTCACGACCATCCACCGGGTCCCGTGCCGCTTCAAACCGGCGGGTGTAATCGGCGAGGACCGAATCGGCCGCCAGCTCCCGTCCCGTGGCGCGGCCGAGGAGCGCGATCTGCCGGACCATGTCGTCCAGACGATCGGTCTGGAGGAGGAGGACGGGGATGCCGAGCTCGTCCAGACGCCGGGCGGCTCGCAGGTTGGCCTCGGAACGGTAGAGCACCACGAGATCGGGGCCGGTGGCCACGATGGCCTCGAGGGAGGGGTCGATGCCATTCCCCAGGTCGGGAACGCGGCGTGCCTCCTCCGGATGGTCGCCCCAGCTGCTTCGGCCCACGACCAGCGGCCCTGCTCCGATGGCGAAGAGCCACTCGGTGGTGGCGGGAATGAGGGAGACGATGCGCCGGGCCGGCCGGGGGAGCGCCACGCGTCTCCCGGAATCATCCTGGAGAGTGAGGGGACCGGGCTCGGCGCGGGGACCGGGCTCGCAGGCAAGGAGACCGACCAGGGAGAGGAGCAGCAGGGCGGGCGTGGTGGGGCGGGCGGACATCGGCGGGCAAGTTACGTTCACCGGGAGGAGGCGGCAAGCCGGTCCTCGATCTCCCGCTTCAACAGGGCGCGTTCGGCCTGGTACCCCGCCCACCGTTCGGGCCCCACGGCGGCTTCCCGGCCGGCGTATTGGGCATCGAGATCGGCGATGCGATCGAGCAGTTCTCCGGTTCGGAGCGGTGGCCCTCGAGCGGGGGCGGGGCGACGGCGCCGGACCAGGGCCACGGCCAGCGTCGCGAAGAACAGCACCGTCCCCCCGACCAGGAGGAACATCCAGGCCCGGGGGGAGAGACCGTCGCGGAAACGGAGAGTGAGGGTCGCCCCGTCCGGTCCCACCGCGCCGGCCCACCGCTGGAAGGTTCGCCCGTCGATCGCCTCCTGGTCCACGGGGGTGAGAGCCACGCCCGACACCTCCACGGCGCGTTCCTCCAGCAGCAGGGTCAGCGTGTCGACGGGTCCGGGCAGCCGGAGGGTGACCTCTCCCGGCCGGGAAGCGAGGTCGTACTCGATCAGGAGCTGTTTCTCTCCCGGGGCGATCGGGGCGAGGACACGGATCGTTCCCTCCCGCACATCGAGCGCGTCCTGTGACACGTCACTCTCGGGGGTGGCGTGCACCTCGAGGGCGCCGGCCGGGGTGGGGATCTCCCAGACCGATCCCTCCGGGGAGCCCGCCACCCGGGTGCGGGCGCCTCGGTTCGCCAGCATCACCAGGTCCACCACCTGCCGCCGTCCCGCCCGATCGGGAACGGGAATGACGAGGTGGCGCTGGGCGACCACGAGGGGTGCCTGGGAGGCGGTGTCGGCCACCAGGATCTGCAGGGCGGTGTCCGGGGCACCTGATCGCGCGGAGATCGGCGTGGAGAAGTACTCGATGCCGCTGTGTCGCGCACTGAGGATATGGAGGGCGGCGGTATCCGCGGGAAAGGTGAAGTGGAATCGCCCGGAGGCCGGGGTGACGAGGGAGTCGATCGGTCCCTGGCGCTCCTGGCCGATGCGGTGGAGGACAACCCGGACTCCGGCGACGGGGAGGGTGTCGGATCCCGTCACCCGGACCACCTGCCCCGCGGTCCGGGTGGGGCCCTGGGCATGGACAGCCCCTCCCCCCCCCACCAGGAGGGCCCATCCACCGAGCAGGAAACTACGGATGGAAGCGCCCAAAATCCTGGGGATCGAGCCCTTCCAGATACTTGCGGAGGGTGTCGGCGGCATCGGCGATGTCGGGGGCCGGCAGGTCGGTCCCCTCGCGCAGGAGCGACTCGTTGATGAACACCGGTGCCCCGGTGCGCAAGGCGAGGGCGAGACTGTCGGAGGGGCGGGCATCGACCTGGAAGACTTGCTCGCCGCGCCGGATCATGAGGGCCGCATGATAGGTGCTGTCCCGCAGCTCGGTGATGAGCACCCGGGACAACTCACCCCCGAGGCCCCGCAACACCTGCTTGAGGAGATCGTGGGTGAGGGGACGCGGCGGGCGATGCCCCTGGAGTTCCATCGCGATGGCGGTGGCCTCGGGCGTGCCGATCAGAATGGGCAGCACCCGCTCGCCGTCCACCTCCCGGAGAATGACCACGGGCGAGTGACTGGCCCGATCCAGCCCGAGGTGGGCAATCCGCATCTCCAGCATGACCTGGTACTCCTCCCGCCGCCTCAGCCGACGGCGGCCAACAGATCCTGGACCCGGTCGGTGCGTTCCCAGGAAAACAGGGTGACCATCCGGCCCCCACGCCGAACCGAGACCGGCTTCCGGCCAAAGTGACCGTAGGCGGCCGTGGACCGGTAGATCGGTTGGGCCAGGTCCAGGGCCTCGACGATGCCCGCGGGTGTCAGGTCGAACACGGCCCGCACCGCCTGCTCCATGCGCCGGTCCGACACGACGCCGGTTCCGAAGGTCTCCACCAGCACCGAGACCGGGTCGGCCACTCCAATGGCATAGGCCAGCTGCACTTCACAGCGGGTGGCCAGTTTGGCCTCCACGACATTCTTCGCCACCCAGCGCGCCGCGTACGTGGCGGACCGATCGACCTTCGAGGGATCCTTCCCGCTGAAGGCTCCCCCGCCGTGACGCGCCATGCCACCGTAGGTATCCACGATGATCTTCCGGCCGGTCAATCCCGCGTCTCCATGGGGCCCGCCCACCACGAACCGGCCCGTCGGGTTGACATGGATCTTCGGCCGGGCCCCCTCGAACCCGAAGGCCTCCAGCACCGGCCGGATGACGTCCTCCGTCATCGCCCCGGCGATCCGCTTCTGGGTCAGCTCCCGCCCGTTCACCTTCTCGGCGTGCTGGGTGGAGAGCACGACGGTATGGACCCGCACCGGGCGATCTCCCTCATACTCGACCGACACCTGGGTCTTGCCGTCGGGGCGCAGCCAGTCATGGTGGGGGAGGTCGCCCTTCCCTTTCCGGACCGCCGCCAACCGCTCCGCCAACCGATGGGCCAGCATGATCGGCAGGGGCATCCGTTCCCGGGTTTCGCGGGTGGCATACCCGAACATCATCCCCTGGTCCCCCGCGCCCTGGGGCCCCTTCCGGCGATTCACCCCCTGGGCGATGTCGGGGGACTGGCGGTCGATCGAGGTGAGCACGGCGCAGGTCTTGGCATCGAACCCGAAGCTGGCGTCATGATACCCGATCTCGTCGACGGTCCGGCGCACGATGTCCGGGATATGGACATAGGTCGTCGTGGTGATTTCGCCCGCCACCACGGCCATACCGGTCGTGACGAGGGTTTCACAGGCCACCCGGGCGAGCGGATCGTCGGTCAGGATCGCATCGAGAACGGCGTCGGAGATCTGGTCCGCCACCTTGTCGGGGTGGCCCTCCGTCACGGACTCGGAGGTGAAGATGTGGCGATTCGCGGAGGCAGCCATGGATCCTTCGAGTGGAGGTTGTCAGGACGGCACACCGGTGCCGGAACCGGGACGCAAGCTAGCGCCCCTCCGCACAAGGGGCAACGCCGGTCAGAGGCGCAGTTGGGCGAGATCGAGATGCGGGGAGACCGCCTCGGCGAGGACCTGCTCCACCGCCGCGGCCCCCGGGACCTCAAGGGCGGCGAGCGCCGCCGACCGGCAGACCGAGATCGGGACGGCCCGAATGATCCACTTGAGCATAAGGATGGTGGGCGGTGCCACGCTCAGGACCCGGTAGCCCAGCCCGAGGAGCAGGATCGCGGTGAGAGGGTCGGACGCCATCTCGCCGCAGACGCTGAGCGGGATGTTTCCGGTCCGGGCCGCCGCCTCGATCGTGGCCAGTTGGCGCACCACGGCGGGATCGTGCGGGGTGAACCGGGGGGCCAGGCGGGCGTTGCCCCGGTCCACGGCCAAGGTGTATTGGGTCAGGTCGTTGGTGCCGACGCTGAAGAAGTCACTGACCCGGGCCAGGTGGTCGGCCATGAGCACGGCGGCCGGGGTTTCGATCATGACCCCGAGCGGCACCGACTCCGCAGCCGGCACTCCCGCCTCGGCGAGGGACCGGGCTTCCTCCTGGAGGAGTCTCCGGGTCTGGACGACTTCATCCACGCTGGTGACCAGGGGAATCATGAACCGGAGATTGCGCCCCCGGGCGGCCCGAAGGATGGCCCGGAGCTGGGGCCGGAACACCTCTTCCTGATCGAGACAGACCCGCACCGAGCGCCACCCGAGGGCGGGATTCGCCTCGGCGGGCGCCTCGAAGGCCGCCGGGAATTTGTCCCCTCCGAGATCGAAAGTCCGAATCGTCACGGCGTGGGGGGCAAAGGCCGAGGCGATCCGGCGGAAATAGGCGGTCTGCTCGTCCTCGGTGGGAAGCTGTGCCTTGCCGGTCACCAGGAACTCCGTCCTCAGGAGACCCACGCCCTCCGCGCCATGGCGCACGGCCAGGTCGATCTCCTCCGGGAGGTCGACATTTCCCTGCAGTGTGATGGTGCAGCCGTCCGGAGTGATGGCGGGTTGGTCGAGCACCCCCTCGAAGGTGAGCTCGAGCTTCTGCCGCCGGGTCACGAGATGCCGGGCCCGGAGAACCTCGTCCTGGCTCGGGTCGATCACCACGGTCCCGGCGCGCCCATCGAGCATGACCGTGGCGCCCTGGGTGATGCGGTCGAGGGCTCCCTCCACACCCATGACCGCGGGGATCCCCAGCGAATGGGCCAGGATCGCCGCGTGGGAGGTGCGGGTCCCCTCGACGCTGATCATGCCCACCAGGTGCTCCCGGTCCAGCTGCACGGTGAGCCCGGGCGAGATCTCCTGGGCCACCACGATGACCGGCCCCGCGATCGTCCCCGTCACCAGGTCATCTTCCGACCACCCCATCAGGTGCCGCAGAACCCGGGTTTGCACCGCGGCCAGATCGGCGAGGCGCTCCCGGAGGCGGAGATTGCCGGCACCCGACCAGGCCACGCGCATTTCCAGCGCCTTGAACTCGAAGGCGGTTTCGGCGCTGAGGTTGTTGTGGGTGATCAGATACTCGACCGAGGCGAGGAAATCGGGATCCTTCGCCATGAGGATCTGAGCATCGAAGATCCCTGATTCGACCGGACCCGCACGCTCCCTCACCCTCTCTCTCAACTGCTCCAGGTGCAGCACGACGGCGTCGATGGCGGCACGCAGCCGAGCCAGTTCTCCCTCGACCTCCGAGGCACCGATGCTGCGATCGGGGACGTCGGGAAAGCGCGCATCAACGATACGAGCCGGAGCAATGGCGACTCCGGGGCTCACCCCGATCCCGGTCAGAGTGCGGGAGGCGGTCACGTCTCGTTGAACCCGTTCCGGACCAGAGTGGCCAGGGCGTCGGCCGCCGCCTCGGCGTCTGTCCCGCTGGCCCGGATGGTGATCGTGCTGCCGCACTCCGCCTCGAGCAGCATCACCCCCATGATGCTCTTCCCATTGATGGTCATGTCACCCTTGGTCACCGAGATCTCGGCCGCAAAGCCCCCGGCGAGCTTCACGAACTGGGCCGCGGGACGGGCGTGCAGCCCGAACGAATTGACGATTTCGACCTGTCGTTCGATCACACGGTCCCCCAGCGCCAGAGGGTCACCACCAGGACCACCACCACCGTGAGCATGGACGGGGAAATCCGCCACCATGCCGACCGGACCACGATGGCCAACCCCACCATCACGAGGACGAGGGCCAGCGGCCAGACGCCGGTCCCCGGGCCCAGCACCCCGCGAGCCGCGAAAGAAAGCGCCGCACCACCCAGCAGGGCGGCCGCGGCACCCACGCGGGCGGTCCACTGCCCCAGCGATGAGGCAGCAAGCGCGCTTCCGACCCCGAGGCCGTGCCTCCACCCGAACCGGAGCCCCCAGATGCCACTCGCCACTCTGATCGCATTGTATACCAGGACGGCCCCCAGAACCGCCCCCCCTCCCCACCCGAGGCCGACCCCCACCATCCCCACCGCCATCGCGGCGGGCACGAGACCGGCCCAGAAGAGCTGATCCCCGATCGCGCCCAAGGGGCCGGCCAGAGCCACCCGAAGCCGCTGGATCTGCGACTCCGGCGCCTCGGCGCACTCGGCACGGGCCAGGGCCGCGACCGCCACGCCGGCCAGGTTCGGATTGGCGTTGAAAAACCCGCCCGCCCGGGCCACCGCTCGATGGTAACGCTCCTGGTCCCGGTCGGCGAGGGTTCGAAGCAGAGGCAAGGAGGCGAACCCCATGCCGACCCCCTGCATGACATCGTGGTTCCAGGAGGCCTGCAGCAGCAGCAGCCGGGGAAACACGGCGAGCAGACTCATGCAAGACCCGCCAGTCCCGCGATCCCCGCCCCCAGCCCGACCGCGAACCACCACCAGCGGGGAGCTCGTCCGGAGGTCCGCCACAGGCCCCGAGCCGCGGTGAGCACCCCTCCCCCGAGCACCACACCCCGGAGCACCGCATCCTCCCGGAGAGAGGCCGGTGGCATCGGCGCCAGGGCGACGAGGGCCAGCCCTCCCCCCACCAGCAGAAGGCTCCGAACCAGGTCGCGCAGCAGGCCGGCCCCCTGGATTCGCCCCAGGACGCCCGGGTCGCCGCGCAGCAACCGGCCCTGATGACGGTGAATGCTCCTGGCGTTGGCCTGCCGCAACCACTGCATGGTCCAGCCCCCGAGGTGCCCGAGCGCC
>JBGSKF010000194.1:0-22905 GCA_041741375.1 Gemmatimonadales bacterium
AGCGAGGGCGCGCAGCGCCCGCAGCTCCACCCGCGAGCGACGACCCTACCTCATTTGTTGAACGGGGAACGGACTCCAGCGGACAGGGCGGGATTCGATGCGGAGACCGCCTTGGCGGTCGGAGCAGAGCGAGGGCGCGCAGCGCCCGCAGCTCCACCCGCGAGCGACGACCCTACCTCATTTGTTGAACGGGGAACGGACTCCAGCGGACAGGGCGGGATTCGAACCCGCGAAACCCTTTCGGGTTCACACGCTTTCCAGGCGTGCGCCTTCAACCACTCGGCCACCTGTCCAATCGGCGAGCAAGGTACCATCCTACACCAGCACCAGCAACCCGAGCAGCAGCAGGGCCACCCCGCCACCGGCCCATTCCGCCCGGCGACTCAGGGCATGCCCCTCGGTACAGTGATGTCCCGGCTCGATCCGGTGGTACACCACATGGAGCAGGGATCCCCCCACGAACGCCTGGAACCACTCCACCTCCCGGGCCGACAACGTGGCGAGCATGGCACCCCCGGCAAAGTATCCGCCGATCGTCGCGGCAGCCATGAGGGCAAAGGCCAGCAGGACAATCACGAGTCCGATGCGTCGCAGAAGCCACCAGACCGTCATTCCGACCGGAACCTGGTGCAACAGGACAGCGAGGGGAAGAAGGTGCCCATCGGCAAGCTCTCCCCCCGACGATGGCCCGGTGGTGGCCGTCGTCGCCAGCGCGGCCCCGTCGGTCACCGAATGCAACGAGATCACCACCGCACCGAGCAGAAGAGCGACCCGGTGCAGCCCCCCCTGGGGCGACCGAAGGAATCGTTCGGCCATCCCGGGACCCAGGAACCCGGCGACCGCGAAGAGCGGCGCGGCCCACTCCCTGTGGCGCACCGCCTCGGGAACCACCGCGAGCAGCACCAGACCGGTGATGGCGGTCAGATTGAACCCGTCCAGGAAGGAGAGCATCCGGGGGTGGCCCCCGGCCACCCGGTACACCAGCGGGCCGACGGCCAGGGCCAGGAGACTCACCAGCAGCAGCATGGACTCCTCACGGAAGCATCGCGATCCCGCCTGCCTGCTTGCCAATCTCCACGCTGGCCACCTTCTGCAGCGCCCTCAGGTCGATGACATCAATCGTGCCTGGCTCGCCGCCGACGCCTTCGAGTGTCGCGAAGGCGTAGCGTGAATCGGCACTGACCACCACCCCGCTCGCCACCTTGCGGGTTCCGGGAATGTCGGCCAGAAGGAGTCCGTCCACCAGACGCCAGATGCTCACGGTACCGGGGCCCTTCTGGGTGACCACCAGCAGCTTCCCGTCCGGCGTGACCGCGAGGTTGTAGGGAGCCGCCGGTGTCTTCCAGCGGCGGACCAGGGTCCACGCTTCGGCGTCGACCTCGACGATCTCGGCCGACTTGTTGCAGGCCACGAAGATCCGGCTGCCGTCCGCCGAGGGTTGAGCCCAGGTGGGACTGCACACGTTGGACATGTCCCCCATTTTTCCCATGCCGCCGTGCATCCCCTGGTGCGAGGCCTCGGCGAATGTCGGCCAGGGTACCCCGCCCTCCTTGCCCGCCACCAGAGTGAACGCGCGGGTCCCCGCAAAGGTCCGGGTATCAATCTCCACGAGGAGATCGTTCATCATGCATCCGGAGTAGTGCCGTGTCCCCTGGGGATTGAGCCGCGACCCATGCGGCATCCGGCAGGTCGTGGTCCGCGCCACCTCGGCCATCGTGGCCGCGTCCACCACCGACACCGACGACGGGGCCATCGCCGGGTCCTCGAAGTTGAAGTTCACCACCCAGAGGAATCCGCCATTCCGGGCGATGTCCACCGTGGCCGGGAACATCCCCAGGGTGACCAGCCCCGAAGCCGTGCCGCTCTCCAGGTCGACCTTCTGGAGGAAGCCGAAGGGCTGGCCGTGGGCGAGGGAGACAAAAAAGCTCCGGCCGTCCGCCGAGGGCACCACACCGTGCGGTCCCTCGGTTTCCGGAGCCCAGACTCCGACATCGTAGGTCCGGGCCACCCGCGCACCACATCCGGCGGGAACACCGAGACCGGTACACGGCGTGAACTCGATCAGCGCCACCTGATCGTCCGACTCAGCGGTAGCGAGAAGCCGATAGGGGGCCTGGGCCGCCGCCTCTCCCGACAGAACACTCGCCGGGAGGAGGAGGGACGTCAGCAGCACGAGACGTGACAGGCCCATCACGGGATCGGCGCCCGCGGGCGCTCCGGCAGTTTCACCGACCAGAGCCCCGAGTTCCAGTCCGAGATGAACACGTGCCCCTTGTGCGGCTGGGGGCCCCAGACGAACGGGGCGTTCGGGATCTTCGCCTTCGGATCGAACGGCTGGAACCGGGCCAGCTCCCGGCCCTGCTCGTAGAGGTTTCCGGCCAGCTCGCCCGAGACGTCCACCACGCGGAGCCCCGCATTGTAGTACGCGGCATAAAGGGTGTCGTTCTCGACCCAGAGGTTGTGCGGACCCGCCTCCGGCACCTGATAGCGAGCCACCTCCTTCGGATTCCGGAGGTCGGTGAAGTCGACGATGTGGATGTATCCGCCGGCCTCGTTGACCCCGTCCTCGGTGTTCAGCCCGTAGGGAAAGATCTCGTCACCCAGGAAGAGGTAGAGCTTGCCCGTGGACTGGGAGCGATAGGGGTAGGCGGCATGCGTGCGCCCGATGGGATAAGCGTAGTTGCTGATGAAGACGGGGTTGTCCAGCGATCCGCCCGCCACCCCGTTCCCCACATCCACCAGGACCACCCCGGCACCCCACTGCGACGCATAGGCGATCCCGTCCACCACCCACACGTCGTGAATCCCGAACTCCCCCGGGTGCTCGTAGAAGCCGACCCGCCGCGGGTTCCGGGGATCCTCCAGCGAGATGATGTCGAACCGGCGACCGGCGTTGATGGCGAAGATGTGATTGCGGTAGAGGAACACATTGTGAACCCCGCCGACCAGGCCGTCGTCAAACCGGGAGAGCACCTGCACGTTCCGCGGGTCGCTGCAGTCGAGCACCACGAACCCGTTCCGCCGGCTCGAGGCCCCTTCCCGGCTGATGACACAGATCCCCCGCTCGGCATCCACCTTCACGTCGTTCACCGTCCGGGCATCCACCACGATGCTGTCGGTCAGGACCGGGGTGGCCGGATCCGACACATCCCAGAAGTAGGCGACCCCGTTGCCGCCCCAGGTGCCCGTGACCGCGTAGTCCCTTCCGTCCTTCCCCTCCCAGACCCAGAGGTCGGAGGTATGCACGTCGGTCACCGCTCCATGTCCCTTGCCCGATGCGATCCGGGTGGAGGTGAACCGATGGGTGATCCCGAGGGTCTTCTGAGCTGCGAGGCCCCCGGCCGTGGCCACGACGGTGTAGTCCCCGGCGCGTTGCGCCACGAACCGTCCCTCGGCGTCCACCGAGGCGGCGCCGCCGGGAGCGATCACGGTGTCCTCCACCGTGGCCTTGAGCGCGAGAACCACCGGCATGTCGGGCACCACGGCACCTGCCGCGTCGCGGGCCGTGGCGGTGAACTGGATCACGTCGCCGGTCCGACCCCCCTCGGCCGAGGCGGTGATCTCGATGCGCCGGGCGGGATTGGCGACGATGGACACCTGATGGCTCCCGGTGACCCCGCCCGCACTGGCAAAGAGGGTCGCCCGGCCGGGCTGATGCGCCACCACGTCTCCAAAGGCATCGACCGAGGCGACGACCGGGTTGTCGGA
Organism: Gemmatimonadales bacterium; assembly: GCA_041741375.1. Classification (GTDB taxonomy): domain Bacteria; phylum Gemmatimonadota; class Gemmatimonadetes; order Gemmatimonadales; family GWC2-71-9; genus OFTM291. Next base: position 3,709 of record JBGSKF010000194.1, read on the forward strand.
GCGCCACTGCACACTCGCGTTGGTGCGCCGACTGCCGGTCACGTCCATGACCCGGGCACGATGCCGCACGGTGGTCCCGGCATAGAGACGGTTCGGGGCCTCGATCGCCACCGATTGAATGGCGGGCCAGTTCACCGTCACGTCCACGGTACCCCGGACCTGCCGCTCCTGCCCCACAACCCCCGCGAAGACCTGGAAGGTGCCGGGTTGCAAGGCCGTGATGGCACCGGCGCTGTCCACCCGCACCGACCTCCGGTTGGAGGAGAACCAGGTCACAGGCAGGTCGACCCGGCGCCCCGCCGCATCGTAGGCGATCGCGGTGGCCGTGGCCGTGCCGTTCACATCGAGGGTGACGGAGGCGGGACGGACCTCGATGCGATCCGCCACGGGCGTCTGCGCCGACAGGGAGCGGGTACCGGAGAGGGATGCACTCACGATCCCCGCCATCAGTACAGGTGAAAAGAGTCGTTTCAAGACCATCATTGGCGATGCCATCCTGGGTGCGGGGAAAGGGTCCGGCCAATCATGGCCGGAGCGTCGGCCGGTGCTCACGGCACCGGAGGGGGGGAACGGGCCGGCAACTTGACCGCCCACAGTCCCGAATTGAAGTCGCTGAAGAACAGGTGGCCCTTGAACGGTTGCGGTCCCCAGGCCATTCCGGCGTTGGGCACGAACCCCGTGGGGTCATGGGCCTTGAAGCGGGCCAGCTCGCGACCCTGTTCGTAGAGGTTGCCGAGCAGCTCGCCGGAGACGTCCACGACGCGGACCCCGGCATTGTAGTAGGCCACATACAAGGTGTCGTTCTCGACCCAGAGATTGTGCGGCCCCGCTTCCGGCACCTGGTAGCGCGCCACTTCGTGCGGGCTGCGCGGATCGGTGAAGTCCACGATGTGCACGTACCCGCCGGCCTCGTCGGGGCCATCATCGGGGAGATCGTGGGGAAACTGCTCATCTCCCACGAAGAGGTAGAGTTTCCCTCCCGCCGAGGCGGACCGCCAGGGGAAGGCGGCGTGAGTGGCTCCGATCGGGTAGGCGTAGGACCCGATCAGGACCGGCCGTTCGACCGATCCGCCCGCGATTCCATTCCCGACATCCACCATCGCCACGCCGTCACCCCAGTTGGAGGTGTAGGCGATCCCGTCCTCCACCCACACGTCATGGATCCCGTGTCCCGGGGTGTCGAGCTCGAAGAACCCGACCCGGCGCGGAGCGGTCGGATCCTCCAGGGAGATGATGTCGAACCGGCGGCCGGCGTTGATGGCGTAGAGGTGATTGTCATACAGGAACACGTTGTGGACCCCGCCGACCAGCCCGTCGTCGAACCGGGAAAGCACCTTCACATCCCGTGGGTTGCCGCAGTCGAGCACCACGAAGCCGTTCCGCCGGTTCGAGGCCCCTTCCCGGGTGATGACGCAGATTCCGCGGGCCGCATCCACCTTCACATCATTCACCGTCCGCGCGTCGACCACGATGCTGTCGGTCAGAACCGGGGCGGCCGGATTGGTCACATCCCAGAAATAGGCGGCGCCCGCGGCTCCCCAGGTGCCGGTCACGGCGTAGTCCCGCCCGTCCTTCCCCTCCCAGACCCAGAGGTCGGAGGTGTGGACCTGGGAGACGGCCCCCTGCCCTACCGCGGCGTTGATGCGCGCCGACTGATGCCGGTGCCCGATCTCGACCGTGCGGCTCGCCGCCCGGGCTCCGATGGACGCCACCACCTGGAACCGCCCGGCCCGGTTGGCCACGAAACGACCCTCCGGATCGACGAAGGCCGCGGCTCCGGGCGCGATCACCGTGTCCTCCACCATCGCATGGACGGCCCAGGTCACCGGAACCGTCACCGCCGCGCCCGCCGCGTCTCGGGCCGTGGCCCTGAAAGTGATCACGTCTCCCGTCCGACCTCCCTCCGCGGAGGAGGTGACCTCGAGGGACCGGACCGGATTCGGTGCCACCGTCACCCGCAGACTCCCCGTGACACCGCCCGCCGTTGCCAGAATCGTGGCCGACCCCGGCGCCACCGCCGTCACATCGCCGAAGCGGTTCACCGCCACGACCGACGGATCGTCACTCGCCCAGCGGACCTCGGCATTCTTCCGGACCGTGCCCCGGGTGTCGGTCACCACAGCCCGGTGACGACTCGTCACCCCCTGGTAGTACGGGCTTTCTCCCCTGATGCCACCGGTGACCGCCACCGTCTGGATCGCGGGCCACCGCACCGTCACCGGCAACTCGGCTCGAATCCCGGTCCCCGCCACCTGCACGAAGACCGCGAACTCCCCCGGCCGAAGTCCGGTCACCCTCCCCGTGGAGTCGACCGAGACGGAGCGCCGACTCCCGCTGAACCAGCTCACCGGCCGGACCAGCGTCGTCCCGGACGCGTCGAGAACCCGGGCCCGGACGGTGACCGCCTGATCGAGATCAAGGGCGAGAGCAACGGGCTCGATCACCACCCGCGACGGCTCCTGAGCTTGGGCCGGAGCCCCCCCGAGCACGGCGACCAGTGCTCCCATGCCCACCATCCGGCTCATTCTCATGTGGTCCTCCCCTGGATCCCTCGGGTGTCGCCCTCGGGGTGATTCTTCATGCGTGGCGGGTTCATGCGTCCGACGGGGTCCGCTTCGGAACCGTCTTCCTGGCCTTCTTTTTCTTCGTCGCCTTGGACGTGGTCTTCCTCACTGCCTTCTTCCGGGGTGCAGTGGCTGCGGACTTCGTGGTTCCTGCCTTACGCGCGCCACCCGGGGAGCGTTTCGTCTTCCGGCCGGCGGGCGCCTTCTCCGCAATCCAGGTCACCGCCTCCTCCAGCGTGACCGTGGAGGGATCCCGGCCCTTGGGGATGGAGGCGCTCACCGTGCCATGTTTCACATACGGGCCGTACTTGCCGTCGTAGAGACCAACCTGTTCCCCATCCCCTGGATGCGCCCCGAGCACTCTGATCGGAGTCGCGGCACCGCGCCGTCCCCGGCCCATCTTGGGCTGCGCCAGGAGCTCGAGCGCCCGCTCGAGGCCGACGGTCAGGACCTGATCCTCTCCCTTGAGCGAGCGATACTCCTTCCCTTCCTTCCCCTGGTCGTGCACGATATACGGCCCGAACCGGCCGAGCCCGGCCTGCACCTTCCCGCCGGTGGTCGGGTGGGCGCCGAGGAGGCGAGGGAGGGAGAGGAGTCCGACGGCCATGTCCAGAGTGACCGATTCGGGGGTGACGCCCTTGGGCAGCGAGGCGCGCTTCGGTTTCGGCTGGCCGTCCGCCATCTCCCCGAGCTGCAGATAGGGCCCGTACTGCCCGGTCAGGAGGTAGATCGGCTCCCCGGTCTCGGGGTGGCGCCCCACCTCGTCGGGGCCCTCGAGCTTCTGGCGCAGCAGAGAGTCGACCATCTCCTGGTCGAGGTCCGCCGGAGCGGAGTCCTTCGGGATCGACGCCTTGAGCGATCCCTCGCCGGGTCGCTCCACCTCCACATAGGGACCGAACCGCCCGATCCGGATCCTTCCCTCGATCCCCTCCAACGTCACCGTCCTCGCCCGGACCGGGTCGATCTCCGACTCATGGATCTCCACCTGGGCCCGGAGCCCCTCGTCTCCCAGATAAAACTCCGAGAGGTACGGCAGCCACTCGGCCGATCCCTCGGAGATCTCGTCGAGGGTTTGCTCCATCCGCGCCGTGAACCCGGTATCGACCAGGTGGGGAAAGTGCTCCTCCAGGAGCCCGGTCACGGCAAAGGCCGTGAAGGTGGGCACCAGGGCCTGCCCCTGGCGCACCACGTAACCGCGCTCGATGATGGTGCCGATGATGCTGGCGTAGGTGCTGGGCCGGCCCACCCCGTCGCTCTCCAGCTCCTTGACCAGCGACGCTTCGGTGTAGCGGGCGGGAGGTTGTGTCACGTGGGAGATCGCCTCGAGGGACTCGCACCGCGGCGTGTCCCCCACGGCCAAAGGAGGCAGAATGATTTCCCGGTTTTCCAGAGCGGCCTCGGGATCATCCGACCCCTCCACGTAGGCCCGGAGGAAACCGGCGAAGTCGATCCGCTTGCCCGTGGCACGGAACTCGGCCGTATCGACCGCCAGCCGGACCTGGATGCCGGTCTGGCGGGCGTCGGCCATCTGGCACGCCACCGTCCGCTTCCAGATGAGGTCATACACCGCGAGTTCGCGCCCGTCGAGTCCGGTGGCGTCGGGGGTTCGGAAGTGGGATCCGGCGGGGCGGATCGCCTCGTGCGCCTCCTGGGCCGAGGCGTTCTTGGTCACAAAGTTCCGAGGGGAGGGCGAGAGATATTCCTTGCCGTAGAGTTGCTCCACCATCTCCCGGGCCGCGGTGATCGCCTGGGTGGAGAGATGCACCGAGTCGGTTCGCATGTAGGTGATGAAGCCGCGCTCGTACAGATTCTGGGCTGTCCGCATCGTGTCGCGGGCGCTGAGGCGGAGCTTGCGGTTGGCCTCCTGCTGCAGAGTGGAGGTGGTGAACGGGGGGGCGGGACGCCGAACCGAGGGCTTCTCCTCCGTCTCCGTCACCGTCCACGGCATCATCACGAGTGTGGCCTGCAGCCCCCGCGCCGACGCTTCGTCCAGCAGGCGGACCTTCTTCCCCTCGGCGATGCGGCCGGTGGCCTCGTCGAAATCCTTGCCCGTTGCGATCCGGACGTTGTCGACCGACACCAGCTGCGCCTCGAACCCCTGGCCCTGCTGCTCCAGCTGGGCCTTCAGATCCCAGTAGGTCCCGGCCCGGAAGGCGCGGCGCTCGCGCTCCCGGAGCACCAGGAGCCGTACCGCCACCGATTGGACCCGTCCGGCGGAGAGTCCCCAGGCGATCTTCTTCCAGAGCAGGGGGGAGAGGGTGTATCCGACCAGGCGGTCGAGGATCCGGCGGGTTTCCTGGGCCCGGACCAGCCGATCGTCCACGTCACGGCAATCGGACAGGGCGGCCTGGATCGCCTCGCGGGTGATCTCGTGAAACACCATCCGCTTCACCGGCATCTTCGGGGCGAGCACTTGGAGCAGGTGCCAGGAGATGCTCTCCCCCTCGCGGTCTTCGTCGGTGGCGAGGATGAGTTCGTCGGCGTCCTTCAGGTGATCCTTGAGTTCGCGGACCACCTTTCGCTTGTCGGCGGGCACCACGTAGAGGGGCTCAAACCCCTCATCCACATTCACGCCGAGCCGGGCCCACTCCACCCCTTTCATCTTGGGGGGGATCTCGCTTGCGTCTCCCGGAAGATCCCGGATGTGGCCCATCGAGGCCGTCACGGTGAAATCCTTGGGGAGAAAGGCCCGGATGGTCCGTGCCTTGGTGGGTGACTCAACGATGACCAGAGACGCCATGACACCTCGACGGCAGGACCGCCGGGGCCGGAAGCGGCCTGGTAGACGGTCGTATACCCTTGCGTGACAACACGTTGAGGGAGTATCGCCGGTTCAACCCGGGGAAATCCCGCCCCCGACAATGGGGAGAGGCGGCGCCTCTTGTCAATTGCGGGGGGGATTCCTGTCGCTTGGCGGGACTTGCCGAAGCGATCATTGCTCTGCTTCCGCCAGCCGTCATTGCGAGGGCCCGCAGGGCCCGTGGCAATCCCGTGAACTGATGTTGGACGGAGACGACGTCGGGCCGGCCTTCACGCCGGAGCCCCTACCCACGAGATCGCCACAGCGGCTACGCCTCGCGATGGCGGTTCGTGGTGAAAGCCAGAATTGTCAGTTCCGCCGATCGCGGCGGAGGAGCCCGGCGATCCCGAGCCAGACCAGGCCGACGGCCAGAAACATCAGGCCCGACTGGGGCCCGAGCCGAACCGGAGGGCCGGAGTTACAGACCCCGGTGATGAGGCATTGATTCCCCATCATCGGGTCGAGGTTCTGGGCCACCTGCAGGAGAAGGTCGCTGAGCATCCTGACAAGATAGGACGCCCGGCGCTCTCCGACCACCCGCTGGTCAGTGGGCGGTGTGACCGGGCCGCGTGCGCAGGTCGCGGGTCGATTCCTCGATCTCCCCCAGATACTCGACGGCCTTGAACACCACGATGAGCATCTCCATCAGGACCCGGAAGTACATGGCGAGGAAGAGAAAGGCGATCCCGGCCAGGGGGATGCCCACGATCAGGGCCCCCACCTTGCCGAAGAACCCGCCCGCCATCCCCAGAGCTGTGATCAGGACCGCGAGGCCGGCGAGGCCGCTCACGCCGAGGAGAATGGCGTAGAGGAAGCGCTGGATCTTGGGCGTGATGAAATGAGTGAACGAGAGGTCGAACAACGAACCGATCAGGCCACGGTGATCCATCGGGTCCTCCGGAGGGGGGGAAGGGGTCTCGTGACGGTGTTGGATGCCGCCACCCCCTTCCATGCGTTGGATCGGGGCGATGCCTGTCACGGTCGTGATTCCTTGATCCCTCCGCAATCCCGGGGCTTTCGCCCCGGGCTCGGCGGTGCGGTCGTTCGCACGACCGGGTTCTCGGCCGCGCTCCCGGTGGCGCCTTCCGGACTTGTCGCTCGAATTCCCCTTACAATGTCAGATATCCGACAGTACCTTCTCCCGCCTCAACGACCCAGCCCACCAGGAGATCCGCATGCCCACAGAACGCCGCCCACGCCCCGCCCACCGGAGCCGTCCCTCCGCCCTCCTCGCCGCACTGGTCCTGTCGGCGGCGGGGTGCGATGCGCCGGAGCGTGCCGCGGAGGCGGGGCCCGGTCCCGCATCCCACCTCTTCGTGTGGGCCGGAGACCTCGACGGCCGGGCCTCGGACACCGATTTCCTCGCCGTGTACAACATCGGCCCCGACGCCACCGGACATGCGCAGTTGGTCTCCACCGCCCCCATCGGAGCGGTCCATGTCGACGCGCATCACACGGAGCTCGACGACCCCGGTGACCGTCCGCTGTTTGCGAGCGGATTCATGGCGGGAAAGGTCTGGCTCTTCGATCTCACGGACCCAGCAGCCCCCCGGATGGTCTCGTCAATCGACAGTGTTCCGGGTTACAAGCAGCCCCACAGCTTTGCCCGCTTGCCGGACGGCAACGTACTGGCGACCCTGCAGTTCGGCGACGGCTCGCGTCCCGGAAATCCCGGAGGGCTTGGCCTCTTCGCGCCCGACGGCACCCTGCTCCGGACGGTCTCCTCGGAGGATCCGGCCTTTCCCGATGCCCCGATCCGCACCTATGCGCTCGATGTCGCCCGGACCGGGGATCGCGTCATCACGACCAGCAGCCCCATGAGCGATGAACAGACCGCCCACGTGGTGCAGATCTGGCGGACGTCGGACCTCTCCCTGCGTCACACCCTCGCGGTCCCTGAGGTCGAGGGAGACACCCTGCACCACCGGATGCCCTTCGAGGTCCGCTTCCTGGACGGAGGGAGCACGGCCCTCTTCAACACGTTCATGTGCGGGTTCTACCTCATCCGGGGGGTGGACGGAGACAATCCCACGCTGGAGAGGGTGCTCGCCCTGGACGACGGGGACATCGGGTGCTCCGTCCCCCTGGTGATGGGCCACTACTGGATCATGCCGATCATGCTCGCCCGCAAGATCGTGGTCCTCGACATCGCCGACCCGAGCCACCCGACCGTCGTCGCCACGGTGGCCACCGACTCCACCTTCGGCCCGCACTGGATCAGCCGGGATCCCGGAAGCGACCGCGTGGCCTTCACGTCGGTGATCTGGCCCGAGATGGGGCTGCAGGGAGATCCCCGGATCCTCATGGCCCGGTTCGACTCGACGACCGGCACCCTGGCATGGGACACGAGGTTCAGCGACCCCGCCACCGGTCGTCTTGGCATCGACCTGGGCCGGGCTGACTGGCCCCACGGTGCGAATGGTCCCGCGATGCCGCACGGGGTGGTCTTCCGGCGGTAGGCGAGTATAGGCGGTAGGCGATAGGTGGTAGGTGATAGGCGGTAGGCGGTAGGCGGTAGGCGGTAGGCGGTAGGCGGTAGGGGCGCACGGCGTGCGCCCTTGCAGGAAGGCCGTCATTCGCGAGGAGGCGCCGGAACCGTCATCCCGGGGACCTTCCTGTTTCACCTCGGCTGAAGCCGAGGCGATGCACGCTGCGCGTGAGGCGTCCTGAAGGACGCTGGTGGAGCGTTCATGCACCACCGCTTCGTGGGATGTATCCCGCGAGAATCGATGCCGGCCCCGGGTGTCGGAAAACTGGACCCCGGCGTCCGCCGGGGTGACGATCGTGTAGGCGGTGGGCGGCAGGCGGTGGGCGGTAGGGGCGCACGGCGTGCGCCCCTGGTCGATTGCCAACATGGCCCCCGGGTAGGGGCACGGCGGCGCCGTGCCCCTACCTTCCTGCGTTCATGCACAGCCGCTCCGCAGGTCGTTTCCCGCCGTCGGTTCCGAACAGCCTTGTCGGAAGCCCACTCCCTTCCTTGCGGGAGAGAGGGTTGCGCGAGCATGCACAGTCTGTGTATGTTCTGTGCATGGGAACCAGGACCATCAGCCTCCGCGATGAGGCCTACGAACGGTTGCGCCGAGCCAGGCGGCGTCCGGGAGAATCATTCAGCGACGTGGTCATGCGCGCCGAGTGGCCCGATGCCCCGCTCACGGCGGGGGCGTATCTCGATCTGGTGCGGGAGCGCGGGCCTCTCTACACCGCCGCTCAGCTCGATCGGGTGGAGGACGTCTCGGCCACCGATTCACCGCCCCGGGACAAGTGGCAGACGGACTGATCCTGGAGACCACCTTTCTGGTGGATCTGGACCGCGAACTGGGCGAGGGTGAACCCGGGCCGGCCCACGCCTTTCTCGACACGCGGAGCGGCGAGCCGCTCTTCCTCACCTTCACCGTGGCGGGAGAGCTTGCGGCGGGGCCGGGTCTCGCCGAACGCGCGCAATGGGAACGCCTGATCGGTCCCTTCCAGGTGCTGTCCGCGACACCCGATGTCTGCTGGGAGTACGGCAGGGCGTTCCGCTATCTCAAGACCAACGGCCTCCTGATCGGGGCGAACGATCTCTGGATCGCGGCCACGGCCCTGGCCTTCGGGAAGGCGGTCGTGACCCGGAACACCCGTGAGTTTCAGCGGGTGCCGGGGCTGGAGGTCCTGGGATACTGATGCAGGCGGTAGGCGGTGGGGGGGGGCGGTAGGTCCTATGTCCTGCTGTCCTGATGTCCCGGGTGTTGGGGCGGTGGGCGGTAGGCGGCAGGCGGTAGGGGCGCACGGCGTGCGCCCTTGCAGGAAGGCCGTCATCGCGAGGAGGCGCCGGAACCGTCATCGCGAGGACCTTCCTGCTCACCTCGGCTGAAGCCGAGGCGATGCACGCTGCGCGTGAGGCGTCCTGAAGGACGCTGGTGGAGCGTTCATGCACCACCGCTTTGTGGGATGTATCCCGTGAGAAACGATGCCGGCCCCGGGTGTCGGACTGGACCCCGGCGTCCGCCCGGGTGACGATCGTGTAGGCGGTGGGCGGTAGGGGCGCACGGCGTGTGCCCTGCAGGAACATCATGGCGATAGGCGGTAGGCGGTAGGGGCAGGCCGCTCTCGCGAGGAGGCGCCGAAGCTGTCATCGCGAGGAGGCGAAGGAGATTGCCACGGGCTGCGGGCCCTCGCAACAAGGCCGACGTGGCGATCTCGTAGGGGCAACGCATGCGTCGCCCGAGTCCCGCGCGGCAACGGAGGGCTCCGGGAGCGGATGGCCGGCCTTCATGCCGACGCCACCTCGGGGACCAGGTGAGACGGCCGCCGTTTCCAGACCCCTCTGCGCTCCGCTCACGGGATCGCCACGGACTCCTGCGGAGTCCTCGCGATGACACTTCCCGAGTCCTTCAGGACCCGTCACCGGAGGCGCCCAACGCGGGCTTCAGCTCGGGATCGTGCCCCTACTCGCCTTTCGACGGGCACAATGTATCATTTCCTACGTCCTATGTCCTATGTCCTACGTCCTATGTCCTACGTCCTATGTCCTACGTCCTATGTCCTACGTCCTATGTCCTACGTCCTATGTCCTACGTCCTATGTCCTCCGTCCTATGTCCTACGTCCTAAGCCCTACGTCCGTCCGGTATCCGCCGAATCTTCCTCCGTGAGGGTGACCTTGACTCAGACCAACTCCTCCCTCGCCACCCTCCTCGATCGCCGCACGCTGCGCCGCATGGCCGGTGAGCGATTCTTTGCACGGGGAGAGGCCTACCACGCCCATGGACTGGTCGGCTCCCTCGTGGAGAACCAGAGCTCGATCACCGCCAAGGTCAGGGGCACCCACCTGTACCGGGTCATGCTGGGGGCTGCCGGAGGTGATCTCGACTATTCATGTACCTGTCCGGTCGGCGAGGATGGAGAGTTCTGCAAGCACTGCGTGGCCGTCGGACTCGCCTGGCTGGACACGGGCAGTGCGGGAAAGATCCCACCCCGGAAGGATGCTCGGCCGGTGGTGACCATGGAGGACGTCCGCATCTACCTCGGCCGCCAGACCAGGGACGTGCTGGTCGAGTGGATCATGGAACAGGCGGTCAATGACGATCGCCTGCAGCGGCAGCTCCTGATGAAGGCCGCGGCGAAGGTGCGCAAGGGTATCGATATCGGGACCTGGCGCTTCATGATCGACAACGCAGTGGATTCCTCGGATGGGTTCGTAGGCTACCATGAGATGTACGACTACGCCCGTGGCATCGAGGAGGTCATCGACTCCGTGCAGGCGCTCCTGAAGGAGGGCCACGCCGCCGAGGTCATCGACATCACCGAGCATGCCCTCGAAGCGGTGGAAAATGCCATCCACTCGGTGGATGATTCCGATGGCTACATGGGTGGCCTGCTCGAGCGGCTCCAGGACCTGCACCTCTCGGCCTGCAGGAAGGCGAAGCCCGATCCCGAGGAGCTGGCCCGGCGGCTCTTCGCCTGGGAGCTTCGCACCGATTGGGACACCTTTTACGGCGCCTCCAGGACCTACGCTCACGTCCTCGGCCGAAAGGGCCTGGCGGTCTACCGGGCGCTGGCCGAGGCCGAGTGGGCCAAGGTGCCGCCCCTCCGACCGGGCGGGAAGGAGGGAGACCAGGAGAGGTACGGCCGTTTCCGGATCACCCACATCATGGAGACCCTTGCCGAGCAGTCGGGAGACGTCGAGGCTCTCGTGGCGGTCAAGGAGCGCGACCTCTCCGCGGCCTATGACTACCTCGAGATCGCCGAGATTTACAAGAAAGCCCGCAAGCATGACCTCGCTCTCGAGTGGGCGGAACGCGGGCTCCAGGCCTTTCCGAAGCACACCGATCACCGGCTGCGCGAGTTCCTGGCCGATGAGTACCACCGCCGGAAGCGCCACGACGAAGCGATGGCGCTGGTCTGGCTCAATTTCGAGGAACATCCCGGACTCGAAATGTTCCAGGATCTGAAGAGCCATGCCGATCGCGCCCGATCCTGGCCGCACTGGCGGGAACGGGCCCTGGCCTCTCTCCGGGCGGAGGCCAAGAAGACGGCGCGCGACAATGGCAAGGGTCGCTACACCTGGGGCCCTGCGAGGGATCGTTCTCAACTCGTCCGGATCTTCCTCTGGGAAAAGGATGTGGAGACGGCGTGGCAGGAGGCCCGCGAGGGTGGCTGTTCAGATGATCTCTGGATGGAACTCGGAGCCAAGCGGGAGAAGGACCATCCCGAGGACGCGCTGTGGGTTCATCAGCGCCAGGTTCCCCTGACGCTCGACCGCAAGAACAAGGACGCCTACCGGGAGGCGGTCCAGCTCCTGCGCGCGATCCGGGGATTGATGGTCCGTCTCGGCCGGGGCGCCGAGTTTGAACCGTATCTGGCGTCGGTCCGGGCGGCGCACAAGGCGAAGCGGAACTTCATGAAGCTGCTGGACCACGCGAAGTGGTGATGGGCACGGTAGGCGGTAGGCGGTGGGCGGTAGGCGGTGGGCGGTAGGTGGTAGGCGGTGGGTGGTAGGCGGTAGGCTGTAGGGGCGCACGGCGTGCGCCCTTGCAGGAAGGCCGTCATCGCGAGGAGGCGCCGGAACCGTCATCCCGGGCGCCTTCCTGCTCACCTCGGCTGAAGCCGAGGCGATGCACGCTGCGGCTGAGGCGTGCTGAAGGACGCTGGCGCCGTCAGGCTAGTCACCGAAATCATGCCCCGAAGGGGCATCGTCCTTCCCAGCCCGGGGTTGCGCCGCAGGCGCTACCCTGGGAATGAGATCCCCACGTCGCACCATCAGGTAGGGGCACGGCGGCGCCGTGCCCCTACCTTCCTGCGTTCATGCACCAGCCGCTTCGCGGGTCGTTCCCGCCAGAATCGATGCCGACCCCGGGTGTCGGAAAAATGGACCCCGGCGTTCGCCGGGGTGACGATCGTGTGGGCGGTGGGCGGTAGGGGCGCACGGCGTGCGCCCTTGCAGGAAGGCCGTCATCGCGAGGAGGCGCCGGAACCGTCATCGCGAGGAGGCGAAGCCGACGTGGCGATCTCGTGAGCTCATGCCGACAGGGACAACATCGGGTCGGCCATCACGCCGGAACCGTCATCGCGAGGACCGTCCTGTTCACCTCGGCTGAAGCCGAGGCGATGCACGCTGCGCGTGAGGCGTCCTGAAGGACGCTGGTGGAGCGTTCATGCACCACCGCTTCGTGGGATGTATCCCGTGAGAAACGATGCCGGCCCCGGGTGTCGGAAAACTGGACCCCGGCGTTCGCCGGGGTGACGATCCTGTAGGCGGTAAGCGGTGGGCGGTAGGCGGTGGGCGGTAGGCGGTCGGGGATAGCCAGGCGGCAGGCGCCAATACCTATGTCGCATGTCCTGCCCTCCCTTTCCACGGGTCTCCCGGCAAATGGGCGATGACCTGAGCAAGAACACGATCCATCGCGACGTCGGCATCCCATCTGATCCCGGGGGCGAGCAGCGGTTCGATGTCCGACCTGAAAGCCTTGGCCCCACGCTTCCCGTGCAGGTTCGCTTCGAACTGCGCCCGTGTCACCTCGTATCCTCCATCGTACAGGTAGCGCCGGAAGCACTCTATCAGTGCCCTGGGATCCTTGATGAAACCCCGGTTTAGGGCCAGCCACAGATCGAACAGATCCCGCCCCTTGCTGCGCTGATAGAGCGCGCGGAGCTTCGTGGCCAGCAACTCGGTCACCGTGAATGTGGTGATCCGGGCGCTGCCCTGGAACCATCCACTGGAGACCGTGAATGGTACGTGGACAAGCCCGAGTTCGGCGAAGTGTTCCCGCGTGTTGATCTCGATTTTCAGGCGAAGGTGAATGGACGGAGTATCCTCCGAGTCGAATCGGTACAGAAGGCTGACCCGGCCCTCCTTCAGCACTCGGCGAGGCGTACCAAGCCACGGATCGAGAACAGCACGAACTGCATCGAGGGTTTCGCCGATCGGCTGAGCGACGACCTGCACGAGGTCGATGTCTTCCGAGTATCGGGCCGGCGGTATCAGATGGAGCTTGCAGAGGGCCGTTCCGCCGCGGAAGGCCAGACGTTCGCCAGCGCATCGCTTCCGAACAGATTCACAAGGGCACGGCTGATGATGAGATCCTGCTCGACCCATGCCTCCTGGCTCCACGGCGCGTGTTTCCGCCACTCGGTAATGTACCCCGCGGGGATCACAGGTCGGTCTCCACGACCGTGTTGATCAGAACCTTCCACCGCACGTCATGCGGAGCGCCAGCCGCCGGTACCGATGGATCGAGTGCCACCGGAAAAGCTCCCCTTGCGTGCACGTGGGGTTCCAGAGAGGCGGCCAACTCGGAGGCGTTCACCACGGTAAGCAGGTGGCCCAGTCGCTGCACCCACGCGAGGGGAGCACGCCGGGCTTCCGCGGCAAGTTCCTCGACATCAATCGCCTCGGCGAGTTCCGCCAGGACCGTGGCGATGTTGTCGAGTCCGCCCGCCTGGTCCGGATAACCCACGAGTTCCAGAGCGGTCGCGGCCGCCGAGGCAACCCGAAGGACGGCTCGCGGGGTGTTGCGCTCCCGTACCGGCGTCCCGGCCATGGTGCCGCGCGAGATGAACTGGACCTGCACCTGGCCGCAGGAGATCCGCCGGCGGGGCCGCGGCACCATCACCTGGAACCGGTGCGGCTTCTGGTGGGCCGCGCCGTGGTACGCAGCGGCACTCAACAGCGTCACGTAGTAGGGCCCCCGAGGTGACGCATGAGTTGGGGAATGAACTGATCGGCCGGGAGGCACCCCAGTCGCCGATACTCCGGTGGAACCACGACATGGAATCCGCGCAGGGGATCGGCGATCTCGCCCTTGACCTTGAGACGGCGGAGTGCGGCGCGGGTGGCCGTGACGGATACACGGAGGGCCTGGACCGCCTCCTCGGTCGTAAAGTGGTACCGGCCTTGGGCCTGGAGGGCCTGGATGAACTGGCTGGCAGATGGCATAGACAAGTCCTTGGCAGCACAAGATAACACTTTTCATTGCTTTATGCCAGCACGGACTTTGGTAAATATGGCTACCTGGGTAGCTTGACGAGCCCCTCCAGAACCCAGACCAGTCACCGAATCATGCCCCGAAGGGGCATCCTCCTTCCCAGCCCAGGGTTGCGGTGTGGGCGCGCCGCGTGCGGCGCCCGGTGGCCAATCCCGGGTCCCTGCTCCAGGTGCGCCGCACGCGGCGCACCTACGGACGGGACACCAACCACAGGACAATGGACCCCGGCGTTCGCCGGGGTGACGATCCTGCTCGAATTGAGATCCGGCGTCCTTCAGGACCCGTCGCCGAAGGCGCCGAGCCCGGGCTTCGGGCCGTGGATCGCGCGGCGCACACCCTGACACCTGGTTTGTCACCCAGGTAGGGGCCCGGCGGCGCCGTGCCCCTACTCCAGAAAACGGTTCAGCCGCTCCGCGACCCGGCGGCGCCGGGTGGTGAGGAACTCATCGTACGCATCGATCTCCAGGACGGATGGATCGACGGGAATCGCCTGGGCTTCAAAGGGCTCGGTCCCGAGCTTTTCGACCAGGGGGGGAAGGTAAGCGGCCGGCGCCTGGTCGCTGATCGCTCGGTTGGTCCTCCCGCTCAGGAAGGAGAGGTTGGCGATGTCGTTGATGTCCCGCGGCGATCGTCCCGCCTTGCGCAGGACGGCCCGAGGAAAGATGTGGTGGAATTGAATCCGGTGCTGGCTTCCGGAATGATCGAGTGAGATGGACAGGTTGGAACGCCAGTCCCGGGCACCGTCGGCGCGGAAAGCCAGGAACATCGTCTTGAAAAGCGCGCTCACCCGGGTGCGGCCCTCCAGGTCTTCCGGCACGATTTCAAGCCGACCCATCTGGAGGCGCAGGCGATCAATGAGATCCTCGACAGTACCCCCGTCGCGGATCGTGGTGAGGTCCTGGTCGAGGATCGTTTCGCTCGATCCCCGGGAGTACCGGCCCTTCGCATTGGCCACCAGCACCCAGTAGCGCAGGCGGTTCGCTTCCTCCGTTGACAGCTGGTACTGCCGCTTGTGCCCGAGGTACGCCAGGGCCACGAGGATGAAGGGAGACGAGAGCAGCACCGGGCTGTCAAGACCGGTGTTGCTCCGCAGGAAGTTGAGGGCAAACTCCATCCCCTCGCACCCCTCTTCCCAGGCCCTCTGCAGTCGAGCGGCCGGCAGCCCCCCCACGGTCTGGAACCTCGACTGGCCGGTGGCGAAGGCCACCATGGTCTTGAGGTGGATTCCCAGGTCGAGATCGAAGCCGAGCGTCTTGCACCGCTCCTGGAACTCCTGGAAGATGGCGAGAGACCGGGGCCACTTCGCGGTGATCTGCGCCAGGGCAAGGTCCGATCCTCGGAGCTTGGCGCCGAGGGAGTTCACGCGGACGAAGATCTCGGTCACCTCCTCGTAGGACAATCCTCGTTCCAGCACGTCCATGCGATAGACATACTTGCGGATGCCACGCAGCTTGGCGAGGCGGCGGCTGTACTTCTCGTACCGTTCGTCCTCGAAGCCGGTGACGCCCGCCGCCTTGAGGAACCCGGTGTCGCTGTCGGTGCGGAACACGTCCGAGACCCGGACCCATTGGGGCATCATGCTCAACTGGCGGGTGGCGACGACGAACGCCATGCGTTGAAACCGGCGCTGGAGCTCGTCATCCGTCGAATCCGCCTCGTCTCCCGTCGGATCATCTTCCGCATCCTCCTCCACCTCCGTGACCACGGAGAGTTCCTCCGGGTGCTCGAGGTTGAAGAGGATGTCGATTGGCTTCTTCCGGCCTCGCACACTGACCTCCTGCCCGCGGATCACGGCGGAGAGGGAGGTCAGCCGCTGCTGGCCATCGAGGAGAAGGCGGGTGCTCTGGTAGGGGCTGGCCTCCTGGGTGACGGCGAAGTCCTGCAACGGGACCTGTTCGTCGGTTTCCCAGAGCAGGATGGCCCCGGAGGGGTACCCGCGGTAGAGCGAGTCGAGGAGATCCCGGACGCGCGGGGCGCGCCAGACATACCGCCGCTGCATTTCGGGGAGCCGCAACTCCCCCCGTTCGATCATGCTCACGAGTTCTTCGACGGTCGCTTCGGCCTTGGCCATGGCACCATTCCTTTCGGGTTCTTCGGTACCGGTGCTGGTTGCGCCCCGTGGCAATAGTCCCTTACGGACAAAATTGAGCACAAAATGGCAACAATTTTGTGGGCGACGCCCGGAAGCCTTGCCGGCAAAGTGTTTGACGGCCGTTGGGAATGTATCCAACTTCGGTGCCTGCGCGTCGCGGAGCGCGCCGTGACCAAGCGATTGGTGTTTCCCGGGGCTGACGCCCCTTGCTCGGCCAGGGGAGGTGGGAAGGGCGGTTCACGAACCGCCCCTACGCGCCACCGAGGATCCCGGGCGAACACCCGGCCGTGTGAACGGCCTCTCGCCGCCGAGCCCGGGGCGAAAGCCCCGGGGAAACCACGCGACCCCGAGGCGCCTCTTTGGTTCCGGCTGTGCCGGCTTATGGAATTCCGCAATGCTCGTCACGCATCGCAGGCCATCAGGTGGCCACGGGTTGGGATCAAGCGGCCCGCCCGGATGCGGCAGAGCGAAGAGTCTGAATGCACCAGTGCCACACTGCTGCATAGGCTTCGCGCTTCTCACCGCTGTCGAGCATGCTCCAGGGGACCTTGACGAACGTGCCGGTCTTTCGCTCCGGTCCGACCAGAACACCGAGGAGATCCAACACACGGAGGCGATATTTACCCACATCGAAGGGGCAACCCTTGAGCGCCTCCCTGACCTGGCGGAAGTTCAGGTCCGGGGCCGCCACTGGCGATAGCGTCCCGACCCTGATCGGATGCGGGGAACAGGCGAGGGTCCGCGGAACCACCAGGACGATATGATGGTGCGGCTTCTTCATCGTTGCGGGCTGACTGCAATGAAGATCCGCACCCTCCGATTTCGCTCGGTTCAGCATCTTGTCCAGCACCATGGATGCCTTCCGAACCGCCTCCGCCTTCTCGGGATCAGGAGGGAGGGCGGCGAAGAACGTGACAGGCAGGAACGCCGGCTGAGACATCTGATGAACCTCCGCTCTATCGAAAGGTAAGACATCGCTTCCGTGATCGTTGTGACCGCATCTGGCCTCCTCTGACTCCCTTGGGATAAACCCCGGCTCCATGAGCGCACTCACTCCGAAGCCACCAGGGTCTCCATCATGTCATCGAGAAACAGATGATTCCAGCATGCGTTCCGCAGTTCGTTGGCGTGGCCCCGAAACCATACATGGGTTACCTGCTTCATCCGCCCGCCGAGGAACTCAACAGCCGGAACATGGTCGGCATCTCCAGCCAGAAGCAACGCCCTGTCGTAATGATCGTCGAGGCCGTAGCGGATCATGTCGGTCACGATGGCCGTGTCCACTCCTTTCTCGACCGTGCGTCGAAGGGCCCTTCCGCAATGTGGGCAATCCGCGATCGGCATCCGGCAGCCGTCACTGGAGCACCGTTGCGGGTTCAGCGCCTTCCGCTCCTTGACCACGACGGTATATCCTGGGAAGCCGTCCATCGTATTCACGAGAAATCTCTTCAGGGATGCATCCTTGACGCTTGCAGGATCATATGACGCATATACGTGAGTTCCCGCATAGACGGCACTGGAATCCACGGCAGCGACCAGAGTGGTGTACAATACGGGATGCCAGGGAATCCGCACCACGGACTCCCGCCCTCGCCGCGTGAAATACTCATTCCACGCCAGCTGAAGATTCCAGAAATCAACAAAGATTTTTACACGCATTCGATGCTCCTCGAGTGGTGTTGCGTTCAGGATCGCAGAATTGCGAAAAAACCACACAATGTGGTTCTAAAGAAAACGGGGAGCCTGGCGGCCCCCCGGGGATATAATTCTCTCAGAGTCGGAAACTCCGAGAGGGGATTTAATGTGAACAGTAATCTAGCACCCACGGATCAGGCTGTCAAGACCGAGGTATGGGACCCCCGCTTCCAGCCGGAAAGGACTCCAAACTCACCACAGAGGCACAGAGGACACAGAGGGGTCTCCACCGGCAACGGCGCTTGACGCTCGAAGGGCACGCCCCGAAGGTCCAGTTCGCGGCAAAGGCACTCCTCGTAGGCCGATTCCAGCAGGCCCGGGCCGATCGCCTTGTGCACCTCGATCGCGGCACCAATGATCTGTTCCGTGACGCGGTTGAGGTCCGTCACATCCGTGGCTCTATCGTGCATTCTCGCCCCTATCTCATGCTTTTCTCTGTGCCCTCTGTGCCTCTGTGGTGCACTGGAATACGTGCTCCCGGTGCCACTCGAGATACACCCCATGCCCCGGCGCAAGGCCACGTACCAGGACTGGTCCCCCGTCGACCCCAAGCACCCGCCGCTCCACCGCGCCGAGCGAGCGCGACACCAGCACCACGCCGTCCTCCCCCACCGCGACGAGCCCCGCGTCGAATGCCGCGTCGAGGTGGGCCGCCAGCAGCAGCCCGTTGTGCACATCCAACCGCTCCCGGTCGGTGGCGTCCTTCCACGGCTTGGCGTGGGAGGCCCGGAGCAGCGCCCGTTCGGTGCACCCGGTGAGGGCGCAGCGGCCCCCCCAGTACTGCTCCAGCGCCGTCCGGAAGTGGTCCTGGCCCACCCGCTGCCGCACCTCCGCCAGCCGTTCGGTCCGCCCCTGTTCCTCAGCCGCCTGCTCCGCCTCCGCCACCTCCCGTTCGTAGCGCCGGAGCACCTGGTCGGGCAGCACGTGCCCCAGAATCGCGATCCGGCGGCAGAGCCGGTCCAGTGCCTGCCAGTCGGTGCAGTGCCAGCGGCCAGCCGCTTCGACCGGCGCCGTGCCTTCCACGGTGGCAGCGCCGACCACCGGCCCCACCTCCGCGGTGACGGCGGCGGGAGCGGCGGCGGCC
>JBGSKF010000195.1:0-4592 GCA_041741375.1 Gemmatimonadales bacterium
CCAGCGTCGCCCGAGCACCAGGTGGAAACGCAGTCGGTGGGCGGTAGGCGGTGGGGGCCATCATTTGGTGATGACCCTGTGGGTGCGCCGCTTGCCTGTGGGTGCGCCTCAACCGGCGCACCCGCAGCAAACCGGATCGCCTCAGCGGTTCGGTGGCGTCGCCGGAGCCGGCTTCTCCTTCCGCGCCAAGGACCGGTAATACTCCGCCACCGCGTCACGGAATCCGGCCGGGACCTTGTCGGTTCCTCCCGCGACCGGCCCGACCGCGTCTCCATACACCTGACGCCGGAGGGTGAACTCGAAGTTCTTGAGGGCTTCCAGAGCTGTCCTCTGCAGCCGCTCCACCGCCTCGATATCCCGGTAGGCATCGGGGGACTCCAGCGCTCGTAGCCCCGCAAGAACCCGGTCGAGTTCCCCGGCATCGACCCCCTCCGCCGCGAGACTCCGCCGGACCGAATCCACCGCGAGACGCTGAGCCCGGAACTCCCGTCCCAGCTGCCGAGCCTCCTCCGGCGTGAGGGCCCCCCCCCGGGCGCCCTCTCCACCGCCAAACCGAGCCCCGTTGCCGCCCGCGGTCTCTCCGCCGGGCGCCCCTCCCGTGGCTTGCCCCTGGCCTTGTTGTCCTTGCTGACCCTGCCCCTGGCCCTGACCTTGTTGCCCTTGCTGCCCCTGACCCTGGCCTTGCTGCCCTTGCTGGCCTTGGCCCTGTTGCCCCTCCTGACCTTGTTGACCTTGCCCCGGCTGCCCCTCGCGACCCTGCCCCTCGCCCTGCTGTGCCCTGGTCCGGTCCTGCAGCGATTCGAGGGCGCGGCGCACGTCACCAGTGCGATCGAGAGCGCGTCCGAGGCGACGTTCGTCCGATTCGGAAACGGAGCCTGCCGCTTCACCGAGCTTGTCGCGCACCTCCTCGAGGTTCGAGGCGATCTGATTCTCGAACGAGTTGGCGTATTCGGCGGACGCCCCCCGCAGGAGCCCCTTCGAAAACCTTACCTTGTCCGCGATCCGGTTGTCCCGCACGGCGCCGGCCGCTTCGGCAACCCGGCGTGCCGCGTCCCCCTGGTCTCGGCGGGCGTCGCGACCCAGGCGATCGAGGGTGCCCTCCAAGGCGTTGATCGCCGAGGCGAGCGAGTCCTTCCGCTCCATGAGCTGGGCGGCCTGCCGCGGATCCCCGCCACCCTGCTCGGTCATCCGCTTCACGTCCCGTGCGATCTCCTGCTGCCGGTCAAGGAGGCGGTCCACCTGCTGCGTCGCGTTCTGCATCTCCTGTTGGATACGGGAGGTGCGACCGTTCTCCAGCCGCCGTGTCGCCTCGCGGATCCGCTCCAGGGCGCGTTCGCCCGCGGCCTCTCCTCCGTCGCCCCCGCCCGCGGCGGCTCGCCGCATCGCCTGGGCCGCCTCCTGGAGCTGCCGCGCCGATTGATTCAACTCATCCGACCGCTGTTCCCTCGCCAGCTTTTCCAGCTGCCGGGCCAGCTCCTCGGTCTGCTCGGCCAGCTGCCGCTGCGACTCCCGGGACGCGCTCCCTCCCCCGGCGGCTGAGCTCCCTCCTCCCCCGCCCCCTCCCCCGGCCTGCTGCCCCTGCCGGTTCTGCATGGCACGGGCCGCCTGCTGGAGCCGCTCGTTCTCCTGCTGCTGGCGGGCGGCCAACTGGCGGAGCCGTTCGGCGGCTTCGTCCTCCTGAGCCTGCTGCTGTTGCCGTTCGCCCCGTTCCACCGTCTCATACTGATTCCGCAACTTGTCCGTCTCCAATTCGAACAGGTCGGCCAGTTCCTCGGCGTTGGCGGCTCCCCCGCCTCCCCCGCCTCCACCTCCCCCACCCTGGCTCACCTGGACCTCGCGGAACGCCGCCTCCGCCCGCTGCAGATGCTGCAACGCCTTCTGCTCCGGCGGCAGCGCCTCGTCCGGCTTCCGGGTTCCCAGCCGCTCCTCCGCCTCCTGCATCATCGGCAGGGCCGCCTCCAGCTCCGCCTGCACCACACCGAAGGTGGAATCCCGCGTGAGAGCATTCCGGTCGGCGAGGCGGCGGGCCAGGTTGGTCACCTGCTCCCGGAGGCGCCCCTGGGAAAGAGCCAGGGTGGCCAGGTCCTCGTTCAGTTGCCGCTCTCCCGCCGTGTCCCGATCCCGCTGCACCTTGAAGGTGCCGGCCACGATCTGCTTCTGCCGCTCCGAGAACCCGTCGGGGGAGTCCTGTCCACCCGCCTGCTGTCCCCCCTGCTGTTCGGCCTGACGATAGTCGAGTCCGAAGGGGCGGATCTGCATGAAGTAGATGTCGCTGGTGACGGTCCGTCCGGCGCCCCGCGGTCCCTCCTCCACCGCCTGGGCCCAGTAGGAGACGAGGTCTCCCGGTTCCAGCTCGAACTCCTCGAGGAAGAAGGTGTGCCCGCCGCTCACCTCGGGACGCCGCGGCGCGGTGCCGGGGTGCAGGGTGACCCGTTGTTCCTCGCCCCCGTTCACGGTGTAGACCAGGTCGAGGGAGCGGATGGCGTAATCATCCCGGGCCACTGCTTCGGCAAAGACCTCCTCCACCGCCGTCACCCGGATGTCGCGGCCGGGCGCCTTGAACGACACGGTGGGCCCGTGATCGTCGAGCGGATCGATGCGGTATTCGAGAGAGGCCCGCACCCAGGCACCGGACGCCGCGCGCAGCTCCAGCCGGTAGTGGGCTGTTCCCGTGACCTCGATGCTGCCCGCCAACATCCCCGAATCGGCCGGGGTCATCGGAATGGTGTCCCGGGCATCGATGAGGATCCGCCCCTCGGTGACCGGCATGGTGGTGGTGGCAAACACCGTGACCCGGGTGCCGAGCGGAGCAGCGATGTCGCCCCCGTGCTCGATCCGTTCGGTGCCGAGGCCGGTGTAGGTGGGGTAGACCAGCTCCAGGTCGATGTTGCTGACGTACGGAAGGTCGGTCACGCTGATGGTGAAGACGGGACTGCTCACCCCTCCGGCCTCCACGAGATACTCCATTGGTTCCTGGAGATCGAAGAGCCGAAACCCGAACTGCCCCAGAGTGTCCGAGGCGTCCATGCCGACGCGATCCCAGTCCTGCCGGTCGGTGGGACGGAAGAGGAGGGTCACCCGTTCCGAGGTGAAGCCCCGCAGGTGGGCCCGCACGTCGAGGTCGCCCCCTTTCGGAACCGACACGTCACCCGGTTCCACCAGCACCGCGAAGGGGGCCTCCGCCGCTGCCTCGGACCAGGGAACAAAGATCACCTCCGCCGCTTGCCGGACCAGCGTCGGCCCTGCGAGAAAGAGGGCGACGGCCCCGGCCACGGCCACAGCCAGGGCACCGCCAAATCGCCGGATGCCGGTGGCATCTGCGGGGAGCCCGGTGTCGAAGGCGCGGGCCCGCTCCACGGCCCGGGCCACGAGCCGGTCCATCAGCCGGGGGGCGAGCGATTGGCCGTTCGCCCCTTCGACCGCACTGACCAGCAACGCCTCCAGGCCTGGCTCATTCTCCTCGACGTAGAGCGCCACCTGGGCGTCGGACACCTGCCGGAGAAGGGGAAGGGCGATCGCATGGATCATCAGGGCGAGGAGCCCCACCCAGACCACGATGCGCACCGTCAGGATCGCACCCGGGGTGAAGTGGGCCTGGTTCAGGCCGAGACCGGCGAGGATCACCGTGAGGATGAGGGCCCCGGTCACCAGGAGAAGGCCCCGCAGCGCGAGGCGGAGCCGCCACCGGCGCCGCACCGTGGCGATGATGTCCAGGAGTGTTGTCCGGTCCTCGCTGCTCTGCATGGTGCCCTCCTTCAGGATCCTGCCGGGGCCCGCCGGATGATCCCGGAAAGCCGGTTGCCCACCACGGTTTCGGTGACGGCCAGCAACGCCACCCCCACCAGAAGGTACCACCAGATCCGCTGGCGCCGCTCCTGCTCGGCTCCGCTGGCAAGGGTCCCGATCGGCGCGTCCTCCGGGCCTCCCGGGAGGCCGGCGGCCCCGCCGATCGCGATCGCCAACTCCTCGGGATCCAGGGGAGTCATCTCGGATTCCGCCATGTCCACGTTGGCGGCAAAGCTCAGCACCTCGCGGCCCCCGACCCCCGGCTCCACGACCCGGTAGAACCCCGCGTCCTCGAACCGGAGGAGATCGGCCCCGGTGGTCACCCGATCCCGCGTTCCACCAGGCCCGTTGACGAACACGGCGCGTCCCGAGTCGCCCGCGACCACCGCGGCCACCTCGCCGACCTGATGCCACGGCGGCGTTTCGCGGTACCCCGCCACGTACACCATCATCTCATGGACGAACGGGAGGAAGACCGGTTGCACGGGGAGGTCGTTCCAGGTGTTGTCGGCTGGAGAGGCGAACGCGAGCACCCTGCCACGGCCCACGGTTCGTTCCACCAGGGCCGGGGCGCCGTCGTCGAAGCGGGCGAGGACCTCGGCCCCGTCCACGGGGTCGAGCCGGCGGTACCGGAAGAAACGTGCGGAGGAGAAGTCCCCCGTCTCCGGTCCCCGGAAGAGTTCGAACACCGGATGATTCCGCTCCACGGCGGCCATGGCGCCCCCGCGCTCCACCGACCGGTCCACGACGGCCCCGATCCGGGCGGGACGGAGCGCCTCGGGCCAGGCATCCACGCCGGTGCCGGG
>JBGSKF010000196.1:0-2247 GCA_041741375.1 Gemmatimonadales bacterium
GCGGGGAGATTTCATCCGGTTCTCCTCTGAGGGCCACGAAACACGATTCGGACGCGTGCCAGGAACGGAAAGCGCCGGAATTATAAGGCTGGTCCGTCAGAATATCCCCTTGGGTCACCCACACGAATCCGCGTAGACCCAGTCCTCATTGTGACACGCGCTCAAAGTACCGAGAAATGCGTGTAGCGTAAGGAACGCCTTCCAGTACGGCAACGCGTACTTGCCACGGCGAAAACTCCGCGTCAGGAGAGCATTCCTGGAAACTGCTCCAGCACCTTCCTTCAGCAACGTGGTCACCACGTTCATCTCGCTATCTCCTTATCGCCTTACCACCCTCTTCGACGCCACAGGCCCGTCCACCAGATCGACGTTACGGCCGTGTGGCGGCAGTCCACCCCTAAAGTGCTCCACAATCTTCCCGTTCATTCCGATCCTCTCCGCATCTGCTTTCTGGATCTGCTTTCCGGCTCTCTCATCGGGATCACCGCTGCATCGGTCTCAGCCAAGCTCGCGATCGGTGCAAAATCGCGCAAGCTACAGGTTTCCTGTAGGGTGCCGGAAACACCGGTTTCACTCCCCTCCGTCATCTCCCCCAGGCAGCAGCAAATTCCTCACCTGCCGCAACCACGAGTTTCCCCGGTGCCCCGTTGTAAGTTCTTGCATTCATGTCACATAGCACGAAGTCTGAACTGAGCAGATTTCGGGACTACGACGTTGTTCAGGGAAAATTCAAGGAAGCTCCCCAGATTGACACACCCCTATCCCCGGAAAGACGAGACGGGACAGCGGACCCCGCTGTCGCCCTCAGGGTCAGAGATCAAATGCGTATCAGTTCAGGAGCGGAGGAGAAGATGTCAGCAGGGCCGAAGCGAGGTGGAGCGGCATCCCCGCGCCACGAAAGGAAGCACGATGGCCAGGCCTGACGACCTTCCCGAACCAACCCCGACGGAACTGAAGGTGCTCCGCCTCCTCGACCAGCACCTCACCCGCGCCGAGGCAGCCGAACGGCTCGGTCTGGCCGCCGAGGGAAGCGTGGACTTCCACCTGCGCCACATGTTCCGGAAGTACGGCGTCAACCGAACCCGAAAACTCCTCGCCATCGCCCGGCGGGAAGGGTGGGTCGGGGGGGGGGGGGAGATAGGGAGTAGGGAGTGGGGAGTAGGGATGTGGAGAGGCAGGCGAGACGTGAGGGTTCACAAATTCCGGCGTGGCATGCTGACCACGAGGGATTTGCTGGATCGTTTCCCCTCCGCGCAACCACATCCTGTCCATCCTGTCCATCCATGTCGAGAAACACGCGCTCCGTGTCCTGGGTCGCGTTCTCCGGGGTCACCTCCGTTGCTTGTGAAATTATTCACAAATGCACGAAACAGGACCGGGCCCCACTATCCCCTACCGGGTCCAAATCACCAGTACCCCGCAGGCTGAACCCGTGGCGTTGAACTCAACCGGGATCTGGGCAGCGGACCGATAGTACTCCATCGCCGCGATGTGGTTAACCGGAAGGTCATCGAGATTGACAGGCACCCCTACGGATGATAAACGCGCACCGTCGAGGTACACTTCGACGTAGCAGGGTCCGGCATATTCGGGTAGCATGTCCGCCCGGGAACCACCCCTTGCCGAGGCGAGGAAGCGTCCGCCCCGCCCACTGATTATCTTCGCCCCCGGGACCAACTGTAGCAGTTCAGGCAGCCGCTGGTACTCCTTCGTCCTCAGCAGGGAATCGTCCCAGAACTTCCCCCCCACGTTGTATTCCCTCCGCCGGGCCCACTCCCGGAGCTTCACCGGCACCTCCAACGGACCTCGCACCCGGGTCTCCACCTCCGGGAGCACGAACGCCTCGGCCTGGAGCCGCATGTCGACCCGGCTCGTGTCCTGTCGGAAGGCCCGGAAGGTGTGGGTCGGCTGGTAGCCGAGCCGGCGGAAGACCACTTCGAACCGGCCTTCGGGCACTCCGGTGACCCGGTACCGCCCCCCGCTGTCGGTGGTGGCCAGGCGTCCCGCATCCACAACAATCACCTGCACATCCGGCAGCCCGGTCCCCGCCGAGTCGATCACCCGTCCCTGCAGCACTCCCGCCGGAGCGGCTGCCCGGCGAGTCGCCGGAACCGGCCGGTATGCCACGCGCACCGGCACCGGGGACTCCATCACCTCCGCATGCACCGGCGGAGCTGCCACGGAACCGGCGTGCACCCGGACCCGCGCCCCGACCGGCACCCCGCACACCGCCACGAACCCGTCCGG
>JBGSKF010000197.1:0-19063 GCA_041741375.1 Gemmatimonadales bacterium
GCACGCGGTCCCAGGCCTCCACCGCCGCCCCAAAGTGCCGGAGTCGCGATTCGGCCACGCCCAGGTGGAAAGAGGCCACGACCTGCTCCGGATCCAGGTCCAGGGCGCGCTGCAAGGCCCGCCGGGCCATGTCCGGCCGCCGGTCCGCGAGCAGGGATCGCCCCAGAGCCACCAGGGCCTCCACCGACAGTGGCTCGGCCACCAGAAAGTCCACCAGCAGGTTGACCGCTTCCCCGGGCCGCCCGCCGCGCCGGAGGAGGTGGGCGAGGGAGAGCACCGTGTCCTGATGCGTCGGCAGCAAGCGGAGAGCGCGGTCCCACGCGATCCTGGCCTCACCGGGGTTGCCAGCGGACTCGCAGGCCGCCCCCAGCTCGTACCAGGCCTGCACCAGGCCGCTGTCCAGGTCGAGCGCGGCCCGGAACGCCTCCATCGCCCCGCCGTGATCCTGCTGGCGCCGCGCGATCGTTCCCTTCAGGACAAGCAGGTCGGCCCGCCCCGGAGCGGCCGTGATCGCCGCCTCGACGTCGGCGGCGGCTCCCGCCAGATCGTCGGTCACCAACCGAACCCGGGCCCGGATGATGCGGGCATCCACATTGCCCGGCAACGCCTCCACCACCGCGTGCACCGCCTGCAGCGCCTCCTCGGCCCGCCCCAGAGCCAGGAGAGCTCCCGCCTCTCCCAATCGCAACTTGGCGCTGTCCGGGTCGGCGTCCCGGGCGATGCGATACCGCTCCAGAGCCTCCCCATAGAGTCCGCGCCGCGCAAAGACCTCCGCCAGGACCCCGGCGGCCGCCGCCGCGCTCGCCCCGCGCTGGACGGCGCGGTTGATCTCCGCGGTCGCCGCATCCAGCAACCCCTTGGCGAGATAGTCCGCGGCCAACTGGAAGGGGTCCCCCTCTTCGGGATCCGGAACCGACGAGGGGGCCTCCACCAAGCGGTCGAACACGCCGTCCAGAACCCCGGCGTCGAAGGAGAACCCGGCCACCTGCTCGGCTCCCTCCCGTCCGGACAGGTGGGGCGCCACCTCGAAGGCCGACTCCTCGTGCTGCAGCTGAAGAGTCAGAGAGAGTTTCTGCGGAACGTACAGGGGGTCGAGCTCCAGGGCCCGGCGCGTCTCCCGCAGCGCCGCATCGAACTCCCCCAGGTGACTGAGCGCAAATCCGAGGTTGTAGCGCGCCACCGCCAGATCGGGAGCGAGTTCCACCGCCCGGCCGAAGGCGTTGCGGGCGTCGGTGAAGCGTTTCAGTTCCATCAGCACCAGGCCGATTCCATTCCACGCTCCGGGATGGTCCGCATGCTCGGCAAGCACCATGCGGTAGATCTCGGCCGCGGCCTGGTAGCGCCGGTGGTGCAGCTGAAGCATCGCCAGGTTCAGCCGGGCCGGGGTCAGATCGGGCCGCGCGCGCAGGGCCGCTCCGAAGGCGCGCTCCGCCTCGCGGGAATCGTTCTCGGCGCCGAGGGCCACGCCCACATTGTTCCAGGCCAGCGCGTTGGAAGGATCGATGTCGACCGCGCGGCGGAACACCGACCGGGCTTCCTCGACACGACCCGCCAGATGGAGGCAGACACCATGCGCATTGCAGACGGCGCTGTTGCCGGGCTGGACCGCCCGCAGAGACTCGAACAGGTCGAGCGCCGATTTGTAGTCGCGGCGGAGCAGGTGAACCTCGGCCATTCCCTGGAGGGTGGTACTGTGGTCCTCCCCCGTTTCGAGCGCGAGCCGGTACTCCCGCAGGGCCTCCGCGAGGTACCCCCGCTGCCGGAACGCAAGGGCCAGCCGTCCGTGCGCCTCGGCGCCCGGAGCGTTCGCGGGAACAGCCGGCGAGGCGGAGCCTCCCCGCTCGGAAGCGTGTGGCGCCTGGGCCTGTGAGGATTCCAACCGCAGGTTGCTCTGCGCCGTGGCCAGCCCCGGGTTGAGCTCGATGGCCTTCCGCGTCGAGGCCCGTGCCGCCTCCTGACGACCCAGATCCCCGTAGACGAACCCCAGGAGGTAGTGGGCCTCCGCGTTGGTGGGCGCGAGCCGAGTCGCTTCGGTCAGCGCCTCCAGGGCCAGCTCGCTCAGGCCGAGGTGATACCGTGCCTCGCCCAGGTACACCCGCGCCACCGAGCTCGCCGCATCCGCCTCACAGGAGCGCTCGAACCACACGGCGGCCTCCTCGGGCCGTTGACGGGCCTGGGCCACAAGCCCGAGTTGCACCAGGGCCGTCGCGTCCCGGGGCCGGAGACGTCGCAGTTCCTCAAATTGCTCCGCGGCCTCGTCCAGGTGTCCCAGGCCCAGCAGGGCCCGCCCCAGTTCCAGCCGAAGTTCCGCGTCCATGGGCTGGTGGCGCAGCCGCTCCCGAAGGGCCGGAATCACCCGATCGTATTCGCCCGATTCCCTCAGCACCTGGTCCAGGTTGCGCCGCGCCGTCTCCATCCGGGGATCGAGTTCGAGCGCATGACGGAACGCCGCGATCGCCTCGGGGATCAGCTGGCGGTGATGATAGAGGTATCCGAGGTTGTTGTGGGCGCCGGGATCAGCGGGGTCGATGCGCCGCGCCAGCGCCCGGAGCGCCTCGACCTCCCGCGCACCGGTCCCGGATCCGATCATGATCAATCGCGGGCGATCGACTCAAGGATCGCGCGCAGGGAGGGAAAGTCGGGCAGCAGGAGAAACTCGCCTCGGAGGCTCTCCTGGCTCCCCTCCACCCGAAACGCGGTGTCCACGCAGAAGACGATGTCCCTCTCCTGTCCGAAGCTCACATAGGTTGTGGTCAGGACCGCCCCGGCGAAGTCGAGCACGAAACTCGGAACCGAGGGGACCAGCATCATGCTCATGAAATCGCTGAGCGCGTTGAGATAGGCTGAACTCAGGATGTTCCCCGTCTCCTTGAGGGAGGAGATTTCCATCTCCCCGAAGGTGGTGGTCGACCCGGTGCCCCGCCGGAGGAGGATGTCGCAGAGCACCCGCGCCGACGGCTCCGGGATGACCACCATGGTCCGGCCGGTCAGGTCGCCCATCATGTGCATGAGGATCCCCGCGACGACCGTGTCCGGGGGCCCGACCAGGTTCGCCACCTCCTCGAGGCGCCGGATGTTCACCTCCGGCACATCGATCATGATGGTGCGCCCCGTCATCTGCGACAGGGCGGTGGCGGCGTGACCCGCTCCGATGTTGGCCACCTCCCGGAGGGCGTCCCGCTCGATTTCACCAAGCTGCTGCAAGGCGTCCATGCAACCTCCCCTCAGACCAGGACCATGGGATCGAGCACCAGGATGGGTACGCCGTCCCCCAGAATGGCGGCGCCGTTGATCCATCGCGGCATGCCGCGCGGGGCGTCAACCGGTTCGACCACGATATGTTGCCGACTTACTAATGTATCCACCACGACGCCGATTCGCCGATGTCCCTGGTCCACCACCACGACCGGAGCTCTCCGTCCGGCCCGGCCCGGCCCCGGGGCTCCGGTCACCCCCCGCAGGACCACGGCCGGAAGGGTCGCCCCGCGGTAGGAAATGGTCCCCCCGGATGCCCGGGCAGGAATCTCCTTCACGTGCCCCGTCTCGACAATATGCGCGAGGGGCACGGCATACCGCTCCGGGCCCACCTGCACGATCAGCGCCTGCACGATGGCCAGCGTCAGCGGGAGACGGAGCTCGAACGTCGTCCCGGCCCCGGGCTTCGTATGGAGGGACACCCGGCCACCGAGCTGCCGGAAACGGGTCAGGACCACATCGATCCCGACTCCGCGACCGGACACCCCGGTCACCTCCCGGCTCGTGCTGAATCCGGGCCGCCCGAGCAGTGCCAGAAGATCCTCGTCCGAATCGAGGGTGGAGGTGGACCCCAGGAATCTCTCCCGGCGGGCCTTGTCCACCACGGCCTCCCGGTCGATGCCCCGTCCGTCGTCCCGAACCAGAATGAGCACCGAATTGTGCTCCCGGGTCGCGCGCAGCAGGATCCTCCCCTCGGGCGTCTTCCCCGAGCGCACCCGCTCCTCGGGAGTCTCGAGACCGTGATCCACCGCGTTCCGAAGCAGGTGGAGGAGCGGGTCGCCGATGTCATCGAGGAGGGACCGGTCAAGCTCGATGTCTCCCCCCTCGATCACAAAGGCCACCCGCTTTTCCAATTGACGCGCGAGGTCCCGGATCGGCCGGGGGAACCGGTCGAACACCTCCGCCACCGGAGCCAGCCGGGCCTCGGTCACACTGGTCTGGGCCTGGGACACCAGGCGACCGATACGCCCCGACAGGGTCTCCAGGGGGGATCCCGGAGCGGTCACCGCGATTTCGGCGAGCTGGTTGGTGGCCACGACCAATTCACTGACTTGGTTGAGGAGATCGTCCAGACGCTGGAGAGTCACTCGAACCTGGCGGCCCGCCATTCGCGTGGCCGGTGTGGGACGATCCCCCACGATGACCGAGAGCACGTCACCGGCCTCCCGGATCGCCTCGCGAATCCGCTCGTCCGAGGCGGCGGTGGCCAGCCGGAAGGACAGGTCGCCGCCGAAGGCCGGGCTCTGGATCGCCTCTCGGGGAGGGAACACTGCCGACACCTTCCCGAGAAGCTCCGCCTTGAGGAGCACCAGGGCGGCCCGGGCCCCGAGCATCTCCCCATCATGCCGGAGGGTGACGCGGATCGGACGCCCGGCGGGGGCTCCGAAGCCAACCGGAATGGCGAACTCCCCGGTGCGGTGGACGTCCACCTCCCCGGTTTCTCCCTCGCCGGTCGTCTCGGGACTCGCGGCCCGCCGAAGCCCGGCAAGCACCTCGTCCACCGGCAACTCTGCGTCCCGGCCCTCGGCGGCGGGATCGATGCCCGCCTCCAGGAGATCCACGGCCTGGAAGCAGAGATCGACGATCTCCGGATCGGCCGTTCTCTCGTTGTCGCGGATGGTGGCGAGGAGGCTCTCCAGGGCGTGGCTCAGGTCGGCAAGCCGGGTGTAGCCCATGGTGGCGGCCATCCCCTTGATGGTGTGAATGGACCGGAACAGACCGTCGAGGGGAGCGGAGGCCGTGGGGGCTCGCTCCCACTCCAAGAGCAGCGCGTTGCACTGGGCCAAGTGCTCGCGGCTGTCCGCCCGAAAGAGAGCGACGTACTTGTCGAGATCCACCCGGCGCCGGTCAGCTGAGGAGGCGCTGGACGGCCTCGAGCACGCGCGAGGGCTGGAACGGCTTGACCACGAAGTCCTTGGCCCCCGCCTGGATCGCCTCTACCACCAGGGCCTGTTGCCCCATCGCGCTGCACATGAGAATCTTGGCGTCGGGATCGATCTTGACGATTTCCCGCACTGCGTCGATGCCCCCCATGTCGGGCATGACGATGTCCATGGTCACCATGTTCGGGCGGAGTTCCCGGTACCGTTCCACAGCCTGGGCCCCGCTCTCGGCCTCCCCGACCACTTCGTACCCGGCCTGGGTGAGAATGTCGGTGATCATGGTGCGCATGAAGATCGCGTCGTCACATACCAATACGGTCTGGCCCACGTGCTGCCTCCGTGCGAGGGGATCGTGAGGTGCCTCGGGGGGCACCCGATGTCACAAGGCCCGGCCGACACCGTCCGGGGCGAAAAGCGGACCCACATGGGCCGCGAGATCCGGTACCTCCACGCCCCCCACGTCCGCCTGATCCGCGTCCCGAAGATCGAGCACTTCGCTCACCGCCACCCCGATCGCACGCCCCTCCAGCTCGATGACCAGAATGGCCGACGGATCTCCGGCCCGAGCCTCGCCGAAGAGCGTCCGGCCGTCAACCACCGTGATGATCGTCCCCCGGACGTTGACCAGCCCGAGAATCTCCGACGGGGCACCCGGAATGCGGGTGGCGACACGGGCCTCCAATATCTCCAGCACGCCGGACACCGGGGTACCGAACCGGCGGGATCCCACCCGCCATTCCAGGAGACGCGACCCGGTCACGCCGGAACCTCACCAAAGAATCGAAGGTAGTGGAGCGCCGCGTGGTCGGCAATCCGGACCCGGTCCCCTGCGGCCACCCGCAAGGCGGGAAGGAGGTCCACGGGCCATTCGCTCCGAAGCACCAGCGGTTCGCCGTGGATCGGATGCCGGAACCGGAGTTCCGCCGCGTGGAGGGCCTGGCGGGGAGCACTCCGATCCAGTCGTTCGGCCTCGATTCGGTCCGAGCCGCTCACCCTCCGACTCCCGCCTCCATGGTACACCGGATCTCCCACCACCGGGTGACCGATGTGGGCGAGGTGGACCCGGATCTGGTGCGTCCGCCCCGTCACCAGCACCACCTGGAGCAGGTCCGCCACCCCGAACCGGGCCACGGTCCGGGCCTCGGTTCGGGCCGGCCGGCCCTCGGGATGGACCGCCATGCGCTTGCGGTCGGTGACACTCCGCGCCAGGGGTGCCTCGATGAGCACGGGCTCGCGGTCCAGATGCCCCCAGGCCAGTGCGGCATAGGTCCGGTGAACCCGGCGCGCCGCGATGGCGTGCGCCAGCCGCCGGTGCGCCAGGTCGGTCTTGGCCACGACCAGGAGCCCCGAGGTGTCGCGATCGAGCCGGTGGACGATGCCGGGCCTCCCGGCAGGTCCCCCGGAGAGGGTCGTGCCCCGGGCGACCAGGGCGTTGACAAGCGTGTCCTCCCAGTGGCCCGGTGCCGGATGGACGACCAGCCCGGCGGGTTTGTCCACCACCGCCAGGTACTCGTCCTCGTACACGAAGGTGAGAGCCATGTCACAGGGAGCGAGTGGGCGCATCCCCTCGCGGACCGGGGGACCGGTCGTGACGTGCACCCGATCGCCTCGCTGCAGCACGAGGGACGCGCGGGCCGGAGCCTCGTTGACCCGGGCCGCCCCGGCGGCCACCAGACGGGCGGCCACTGTCCGGGACAGGGCCAGCTGATCGGCAAGAAACCGGTCGAGTCGCTCGGTCCGGTCGGCGAGCACGGTGAAGGCGAATCCGGGATCGTCGGTCAGCGGGAGGAACCGGGTTCGGCCGAGCGGTGTCGGGCATCCTCGGCCCAGAGCGACGCGGCCAGGGCGATGGCGCCAAGACTCACTCCGATGTCGGCCACGTTGAACGTGGGCCACCGCAGGGTTCCCACCCCCACGTCGATGAAATCCACCACCCCCGATGTGCTCCGGATCCGGTCCACCAGGTTTCCCGCCGCTCCCCCCGCCACCAGGCCCAGCGCCACCTGGCGGAGACGATCGCCGGGAGCGCTGCTCCACGCCATCCGGGTGAGGATGACCAGCGCCACGAGGGCAATCCCGAGGAAGATCCACCGGGACCAGGGGCCCAGATGGAGGCCGAACGCGGCCCCGGGATTGTACACCAGGCGGAACTGGAGGGTGTCCCCCAGCAACGGCAGCACCCGGCCCCGGGGGAACGAGGCCTCGACGGCGAGCTTGGTCACCAGGTCCACCACCAGCACCAGCGCGGCCACACCGGCGTAGCGGAGGTTCCTATCGGCGCTTGGCATCTTCCTCCTGCTCCTTGCAGGTGATGCAGAGTCGCGCGTGAGGCAGGGCGTCCAAACGGTCGAAGCTGATCGCCTCGCCGCACTGGTGGCACTTCCCGAAACTCTCGGGATCGTTGTAGAAGCGCCGGAGAGCCTGATTCACGTGCCACAGGTAGCGTCCCTCCTGTGACGCGAAGAGGAACTGTTTCTCCCGCTCCATGGTATCGGTGCCCTGGTCGGCCATGTGAAACGAGTAGCTCGACAGGTCGCCATCCGAGCCTTGCAGCGTATTGCTGAAGGATTCCCCATAGTAGCCGAGTTCCTTCATCACGCGGGCGCGTTCGTCGAGCAGCCGCTGGCCGAGGTGCGCGAGTTGTTTCTTGTTCATGATGATTCCATCGTGGGCGGATCAGGAATGGGGACCGGGTGGGGGCACCGGGTCACCGACAAGTGCACACAGTGATCGTTCAGGGGCGTCCGGTCCTCGGCCTCCGCCGGGTCAAGCACCGTGTTGAAATGTAACTTCCGGACGAGGGCCTCGCGACACACCAGGGCCTGGTGCGTTCGGACCGCCTCGAGGACGGGAGCATCGGCCTCGATCGCGAGGTGGATGCGGGCGTCATAGTCGAAGGACGCCTCCTTCCGGAGACGCTGCACGCGGCTCAGCACTTCCCGGGCGAGCCCCTCGGAGCGCAGATCCTCCGTCACCACGGGATCCACAGCCACCACATGTTCCCCGCTCGACTGGACCAGCCACTCCGTCGCGACTTCCCGCTCGATGACCACATCGCCCGGTTCGATCACCCACGGGGCCCCCTCCGACTCCGACGGGAGCGAGAGAACCCCGCCGGACTCGAGCGTCCGCAGCGGCTCGCCGACCAGCGCGGCCACCCGCGCCGCGACGAGGGGTGTTTCCCGGCCGAATCTCTTTCCCAGCGCCCGGAAATTGGGGCGCGCCCGCAGCCGGACCAGGTCGGTGTCGGTCTCGGCCACTTCCAGACGACGCACATTCACCTCGGTCCGCAGCAGTTCCAGCAACCCGTCGAAGGCCGGACCGCGCACCCGCGCAGGCACCGCGACGCGCATCGTGCCCAAGGGCTGGCGCACGGGGAGCCCCCCCGCTTCCCGAGCCGACCGACCGAGGGAGGCCAACATCCGGATCGATGTCATCGCCGCCCCGAGGGCCGGATCGGCCACCGGCGCCGGGGAGGGAAAATCCGCCCGGTGGACCGAGTGACCGACCAGGCTCCGGTGGATCCAATCGCTGACGAAGGGACAGACGGGAGCCAGGAGACGGGTCACCGTGACCAGGGCCGTATACAGGGTCGACACCGCCGCAGGATCGGCCTCGGCGTCCGGGGCCCAGAACCGCGACCGATTGAGACGGACGTACCAGTTGGAGAGATCATCCACGATGAACTCTCCGAGACGTTTGGCCCCGGCCGTCATGTCATACTGCTCCCAGGCCGAGGACACCTCTCGCACGCAGGCATCCAGTGCTCCCAGCAGCCAGCGGTCGATGGGTTGGCGGGTGACCTCCTCCGCTCCGGGCCGCCAGTTCCCGGCGTACAGCGCAAAGAACGCGTAGGTGTGACGCAGCGTGTTCAGCACCCCCCCGGCAAACTCGGGAATCCCCCGTCGGTCAAACCGCTTGGGAAGCCAGACCTGGCTCGAGGTCAGCAGGTAGAGCCGCACCGCATCCGCCCCATGGTGCCCCACCACCTCCCAGGGATCCACCACGTTGCCCCGGCTCTTCGACATCTTCTGCCCGTCCGCATCCAGAATCAGCTCGTTGACGATCACGTTCCGGTACGGGCTGTCATCGAAGGCGGCGGCGCCGATGGCCAGCAGCGAGTAGAACCACCCCCGGGTCTGGTCCACTCCTTCGCAGATGAAGTCGGCGGGGAAATGGGTGGTGAACTCCTCTCGGTTCTCAAACGGATAGTGCCACTGGGCGTACGGCATGGCACCGCTGTCGAACCAGGTGTCGATAACCTCCGGGGTTCGGCGCCGGGTCCCTCCACAGGGGCAGTCCCAGGTGAAGGCATCGATCCCGGGGCGATGCGGATCAAAATCGGGGGGGAGCGGACCCACCCGCTCGGCCAGGTCCGCGTAGCTCCCGATGACGTCCACATGGTCCGGATTCCGGTCGCACACCCACACCGGGAGCGGCGTGCCCCAATACCGGTTGCGGCTCAGGGCCCAGTCCACATTGTTGGTGAGCCAATCCCCGAAACGCCGGGCACCCACCTCGGGAGGATGCCAGGACACCCCCCCGTTGAGCGCCAACATCCGGTCCCGCACGGCACTCGTCCGCACGAACCAGGAGTCCCGGGCCAGGTAGATCAGCTTGCTCCGGCACCGCCAGCAATGGGGATAGCTGTGCACCACCTGCTCGGTTGCCAGGTGCCGCCCGTCGGTCTTGAGGCGGCGCAACAGGAGCTCCGTCGTGGCCTCGGCGGTGACGAGACACCCCTCGAGCTCCGGCCAGGTGGTGCCGGTAAAGGTCCCGTCCGCGGCCACCGGACGGAGCATGGCGAGTCCGTGCTCCTGTCCCGCCGCATGATCGTCGGCGCCGAAGGCCGGGGCCAGGTGCACGAGCCCGGATCCGTCCTCCGCCGTCACGAAGTCGGCCGCGATCACCTCCGAGTGCCGCCCCTCCGCCGGAAGCGGCACCACATCGAGTGGCCGGGTGTATCGTCGCCCCACCAGTTCCCGTCCCGGGACGCGCCCCACCAGGGGTGCCTCGGAGAGAGGCCGTCCTCCCACCCGAATGGCGCCCGCCCGATCCACGGCCGCAATCAGGAGACGCTCCCCGTCCCCGCCACCCGCCACCCGGTAGATCCCGTACTCCAGCGTCGGATGCACCGCCACCGCCACGTTGGACGGCAAGGTCCAGGGAGTCGTGGTCCAGACCACCAGTTCCCATCCCTCCGGTCCCTCGACCGGCATCGTCACGTAGACCGACTTGTCCCGCACCTCCTGGTACCCGAGCGCCAGCTCATGGCTCGACAGCACGGTTCCGCACCGGGGACAATACGGCAACACCCGATGCCCGCGGACCAGCAATCCCCGCTCGT
Organism: Gemmatimonadales bacterium; assembly: GCA_041741375.1. Taxonomy (GTDB): domain Bacteria; phylum Gemmatimonadota; class Gemmatimonadetes; order Gemmatimonadales; family GWC2-71-9; genus OFTM291. The sequence continues at coordinate 10,486 of JBGSKF010000197.1, forward strand.
GCAATCGATGGAGCAGCCACCACACCGTCTCGATGTATTCCGGGGTGCAAGTCACGTACGGGTGCTCATAGTCGAGCCAGTAGGCGATCCGGTTCGAGAGCGCCACCCATTCGGTCTGGTAGGTGAACACGCTCTCCCGGCAGAGGGCGTTGAACTCGGCGATGCCGAACGCCTCGATGTCCTTCTTGCCCGACAACGACAACCGCTTCTCCACCTCGATCTCGACCGGCAGTCCGTGCGTGTCCCACCCCGCGATCCGGGTGACCGACCGGCCCTGCATGGTCCGGAAACGGCACACCGCATCCTTGATGGTACGGGAAAACACGTGATGAATGCCCGGACGACCATTGGCGGTGGGGGGGCCCTCGTAGAAAACAAACGGTGTGCCACCTGCCCGATCCTCCCGGGTCCGGGCAAAGAGATCCTCCGCCGTCCACTGGTCGAGGAGATCCCGCTCGAACTGGTCGGCGGACCCGTCGGGAAGCCGAGGCCAGGTCATGGATCCATCCCCTCCAAAATCCCGCGCAGAAGAGCCACCAGGTGCGGTTCCGCCGCGGCCGCCACCGCGATGATCTCCTCCAGCTCCACGGGAACGAGGGCATCGGGAAGACACCGATCGGTGATCACCGACAACCCGAGAACCCGCATCCCCTGCTGCCGCGCCGCAATCACCTCGGGTACGGTCGACATGCCGACCGCATCGGCCCCCAGGGAACGGAGCATCCGGTACTCTGCCGCCGTCTCGAGGTTGGGACCGGTCACGGCGGCATACACCCCTTCGTGGACCCGGCGCCCCACCCGCGTCGCCACCCGGCGCCCCAGGGCCCGGAGATCCGCGTCGTAGGCCTCGCTCAGGTCGGGAAACCGGGGTCCCAACGCGGGGGAGTGGGAACCGACCAGGGGAGATTCCATCATCAGATTCAAATGGTCGCTGATCAGCATCAGATCACCCGCGTTCCACTCGGGGCGCAACCCGCCACACGCGTTGCTGACGATGAGGGTGGAGGCCCCCAGCGCCCCGACGACGCGAACCGGGAAGGCCACCTCCGCCGGGTCGTGCCCCTCGTAGCGGTGCCACCGGCCCTGGAGCGCCACGATCCGGCGACCCGCCCACTCCCCGAGGAGCATCTGTCCGGCGTGGCTCTCCACCGTGCTGACCGGAAAACCGGGGATGGAGGCATACGGTATCGCGGACGACACCGCCATCTCCTCGGCCACACCCCCCAGACCGGTTCCCAGGACAAGGGCCACCTCCGGAACGCACCCGGTCTGGTCGCGCACCCAGCTCACGGCCTGGTCACGCCGTTCCAGCAGGGGCGCGGAGACCTGGTTCACGCGGACTCCGCTCCACCCGATGCCTCGGGCGCGTCCCCATTGGCCTCCTGGGCCGCCTGCACCCCGTCCTCCAAGCCTTCGAGTTCGGTGAGCTGCCGGTGCAGCAGCGCGCGAAAACCGGCCAGGTAGACGGAGAATTGCCGTTTCGCCCCCTCGGTACTCCGGCGCACCAGGGCGGCCTCCTGCAGCGCCTTCTCCTGGATCGCCCGGGCCTCGGCCTCCGCTTCCCGCACCAGGACCTCCGCCTCTCGCCCCGCCTGGGCCTGGATGTCATCCCGAAGCTGCTGTGCGGCGATCAAGGCGTCGTTCATGGCGCGCTCCCGGTCCCGGAACGCCCGCAACTGCTCCACCATCCCCCGGAGTCGTTCCTCGAGCAGCGCGCGCTCCCGGATCAGGCGCTCCACCTCGTCGGCCAGGCGATCCTTGAAGCTCTCGACCTGCACCGGGTCGAACCCGCGCATGGTCCGCTGGAACTCCTGGGCGCGCACGTCATGAGGTGTCAGGTGAAAGGCATCGTCCGACATCAGATCCGGTCTCCAAACAGCAGGGTTCCCAAACGCACCAGAGTGGCGCCCTCCTCAACCGCGATGAGATAATCGCCCGACATCCCCATCGACAACTCGGGGAGGGTCGCTCCCTCCGCAACCAACCTGTCGCGCAGATCACGCAGGAGCCGAAAGGCGCGACGCTGTTCCGTCGGGTCCTCCGTGAACGGAGCCATTCCCATGAGGCCGGTCACGGTGATCCCGGGAGAGGCGCCAATCGCCCGCACCAGCTCCGCGGCCTCCTCCGGACGACACCCGGAGCGACCGGCGGCCTGAGCGCAGTTGACCTCCACCAGCACGGATTGCGAGGCTCCGGTCGGCCCGGCCCCCATCCGCCGGGAAATCTCCTCCACCAGTTCCATCCGATCCACGGAGTGGATGAGGGCAAACCGGCCGAGGGCTTTCCGCACCTTGTTGCGCTGCAGGTGGCCAATCAGGTGCCATTCGACCCCGATATCCCCCAGCACGTCCTGCTTGGCCACGGCCTCCTGGACCCGGTTTTCCCCCACGGCTCCAATCCCGGCGTCCCGGGCGGCGAGCACCGCCTCCGGCCCGTGGGTCTTGGTGACGGCCACAATCCGTACCGGGTGGCGCCAGCCTCCCTTCTCCTGGTGCCGGACAATCCGCTCGCGAATTCCCCGCACCCGTGCCCCAAGATCCTCGTAAGCCATAACCTTCAAATTTAGACGGGATGACCACTTTCGGACAATGAACAATGACCAATGACCAATGACCAGTGATCATTGATCATTGATCATTGATCACTGGTCATTGGTCATTGACCTTGCCACTTCGACGGCATCCCGCACCGCCGCCACATCGTGGACCCGGAAGAGGCGCGCTCCCCGTTCCCACGCCAATGCGCACGCGGCCGCGGTGGCCCGGTCCCGGTCCCGGACCTCTCGTCCCGTGGCGACTCCCAGAAACCGCTTGCGCGAGACACCCACGCAGAGGGGATGGCCCAGACCCCTCAGGGCCCCCAGATCCCGCAACAGGGTGAGGCTCTGTTCGGGGGTCTTCGCAAAACCGAACCCGGGATCCACCGCGATTCTTTCCCCCGGAACACCGGCGTCGCGAAACCGGTTCACCCCCTCCCGGAGCTCGCTCACCACCTCCGCCACGACATGGGAATACCGGGCATGGTCATACCCCGCCATCGTGGCGATCGAGCCCCGGGAGTGCATCACGATCACACCGGCGGCTCTCGCCGCCACCAGGGGCGCCATCCCGGAATCGAGCCGGCCACCGCTCACGTCATTGATCACGTCGGCCCCCGCATCGAAGGCGGCCGCCGCCACCCGGGCGGATCCCGTGTCCACGGACAAGGGAAGGTCAGGCCAGCGGCACCGCAGGGCGCGCACCACCGGGAGGACCCGAGCACACTCCTCGGAGGCCTCGATCGCCACAGCCCCCGGCCGGGTGCTCTGCCCCCCGATGTCAATCATCGTGGCTCCCGACTCCACCAACGCGGCCGCCTTCCGTTCGGCATCCGCGAGAGTCACAGCCTCCCCCCCGTCACTGAAGCTATCGGGGGTCACGTTGAGGATTCCGATCCAGATCGGTAAGTCGAGCGCGAGGCTGGTTCGCCCCGCCTGCCATGCCGGAGGAGAGTCCGCCGGGAGCGCGGTGGCCGCGGCAACGGCAAACTCCGCCAGATCCTCCGGGAGGGACCAGGGCCGGGCAAACACGGCGAGCCGGCTGCGGGCCCCGAGCAGCACCACCCACTCATCGCCGGTCACGATCTCCAGGCCGAGCCGGCCGGCCACCTGAACCAGAGCGGGAAAGATGTCAGGAGACACCCCGGTGGCATGGAGGGCGATGGTCTCCGCTCCCCCGGCGGCCTCCCGTGCACGAACGCTCTCCCATCCGTGAGACAGGAGAGCGTGTGTTATCGAGGAGGCTGCGGTGTCGAGAAGGGCGACCTTCACGCGCCCGCGGGTTCAGCGGGAGGCGCTCCGAGGAGAGGAGCGCGGGCCGGTGCTTTGGCGTCGGCCGTGGGCTTCCACGGCGGGAGCGGTTCCGGCGGGAGGGGGCGCGGCGGCAATGTCTGGTTCCGAACCAGAAGGTCGAGGTCGTCGCGATCGATCGTCTCCCGTTCCAGCAGCGCCTGGGCGATCCGTTCCAGCAGATCCCGATGTCCGGTGATCAGGGCGCGTGCCTCGGCATAGGCCTCGTCGAGGAGACGCTTGACCTCTCCATCGACCATCTGCGCGGTCTGTTCGGACACTTCCCGGCGATGCCCGAACTCCCGCCCCAGGAAGATCTCCTGCTCCCGGTCCCCGATCGCCATCGCCCCCACCTTGTCACTCATGCCGAACTGGGTCACCATCCGCCGGGCCAGCGCCGTGGCGCGCTCGATGTCATTGCCCGCCCCGGTGGTCACCTTCTCCGGGCCGAAGACGATCTCCTCCGCCACCCGTCCCCCGTAGAACATCGCCAGACTCCCGATCAGCCACTCCTTGGTGTAGTTGTGGCGATCCACCTCGGGAAGGGACGCGGTGAGCCCCAGGGCCCGTCCCCGCGGGATGATCGTCACCTTGTGCACCGGATCCGATCCCGCGGTCTTGAGGGCCACCACAGCGTGTCCCGCCTCGTGATAGGCGGTCAGGCGTCGCTCATCATCGGTGAGCAGGAGACTGCGGCGTTCCACGCCCAGCATCACCTTGTCCTTGGCATCCTCGAAGTCCTGCATGTCGACCAGCGACTTGTTGCGCCGGGCGGCGAGAACGGCCGCCTCGTTGACCAGGTTCGCCAGATCGGCGCCGGCCAGGCCCGGAGTGCCCTTGGCGATGGTGCCGAGCACCACGTCGGACGCCAGGGGAATCTTCCGGGTATGCACCCGCAGAATCCCTTCCCGCCCGCGCACATCGGGCGTGTCCACCACGACCTGGCGGTCGAACCGTCCCGGCCGGAGGAGGGCGGGGTCGAGCACATCGGGCCGGTTCGTGGCCGCGAGCAGGATCACCCCGTCGTTCGACTCGAAACCGTCCATCTCGACCAGGAGCTGGTTCAAGGTCTGTTCCCGCTCGTCGTGCCCTCCGCCCAGCCCCGCGCCCCGGTGCCGGCCCACCGCATCGATCTCGTCGATGAAGATGATGCAGGGGGCGTGGGCCTTTCCCTGTTCGAAGAGATCGCGCACCCGGCTCGCCCCGACGCCCACGAACATTTCGACGAAGTCGGATCCCGACATCGAGAAGAACGGCCGGCCCGCCTCTCCGGCCACGGCCCGCGCCAGCAGGGTCTTGCCGGTGCCGGGAGGTCCGACCAGCAGCACGCCCTTCGGAAGACGCCCCCCGAGCCGAGTGAACTTCTGCGGATCCTTGAGGAACTCGATGACCTCCTGGAGTTCCACCTTCGCCTCGTCGGCCCCCGCCACGTCGGCAAAGGTCACCTTCGGCGTGTCGCCGGTCAGCAGCTTGGCCTTCGACTTTCCGAAGCTGAAGGCCCGGTTTCCCCCGGCCTGAAGCTGGCGGAACAGGAGCAGCCAGATCCCGAGGATGATGACCCAGGGAAGGGCGCTCATGAGGATCACCAGGAACCCGCTCTTCTGCTCCTTGGCCGAGATGCTCGCGCCGGAGGCCTTGATCTGCGCCAGCAACTCTTCGCTGTCGGCGATCGGCAACAGGACGGTGAAGTTCTGGAGCGACTGATTCTGCCGGGTCACGGGGGTCCGGAACTCCCCCTTCACGTTCTTGCCGTCGAAGATCTCGACGCTGGCCACATTGCCGCTCTGGAGCTGGGCCTCGAACTCCGTGAAGGAGAGTTCCTGAGTCGACGTCCGATCACTCCCCATCATGCGGAAGACGACCATCGCAATCAGGGCCACCAGCACCCAGAGCGCGAGGTTCTTGCTGCGGCCGGACCAGCCGCCGGTCGGGGGAGTCGGGGGGGGACGTTGTGCCATCTAATCCAGATCCGCAATGAAGGGAAGATGCCGATAATTCTCGGCATGGTCGAGTCCGTACCCGACCAGAAATGCCGAGGGGGCGTCGAAGCCCACGAACCGGATCGCCGCCGACGGCTCCGGAATCAGGTGCTTGTGCAGCAGGGCGCACACCGCCAGGCTCCGCGGCGACCGGCTGGCCAGGAGACCCAGCAGATGCCGGAGCGTGTTTCCGGTGTCGATGATGTCCTCCACCACCAGAATGTGCTTCCCCTCCAACCGGGTTTCGGGGTCGTAGACCAGCCGGACCTCCCCGCTCGACACGGTGTTGGATCCGTAGCTGCTCGCCACCAGAAAGTCGATCTGCAGCGGTCGACGAATCTGACGCACCAGGTCGCCCAGGAAGATGAAGCTCCCCTTGAGGAGACCGAGAACGAGCAGATCCCCATCGGGGTAAGACGTGGTGATCTCGTCTCCCAGTTCCCGCACCCGGCGGGCGATGGTTTCTTCGTCGTACACGATCGAACCGACACTGCGACCTCCGGTCCGCTGCAATACCTCAGGCGATGCCAACATCAATTCGCCAAGCCTCCGTTCCGGGAGCGGGACACAACACGTCACTGCGACATACACCGGCCAGCCACACTACCCGGCCTGCGGCGTCCACGACCAGGGGCCAGTCCTTCCGGTCGTGGAGCGGAACCCTGGCCTCCTGCAGACACCGGACCACCCGTTTCCGCCCCGTCATACCAAGGAGACGAATCCGGTCGCCCGGAGCCCACACCCGCACCTGCAACGACTCGGAGGGGATCACCCATGTCGTGGGCCCGTCCCGCGGCAGGGTGGTGGGCGCCGTGTCCGGGGTGCAACGGAAAGTCCGCCGCCCATGAACCACTGTTCCGGGGGCCACTGTCACCGGACCGCCCCCACCTTCCCCCTCCCCGATGTCCGCCGGACAACGGATCCAGAGGCGACCGAAGTCGAGCACCCCGCTCCATCCCCCCCCCAGATCCACCCGCCGCCCGCTCTGCCCCCGGTGCGCCAAGGCCAGGACCATTCGGGCACGCCTCAGTCCGATCGGTCGCCGGACGCGGGTCCCCAGCGCCTGAAGGACGCCGAGAGCAAGAGAGGAATCATACCCCCTCAGCGCCTTCACAGCAACGGAAATGCTCCTTCCCTCTTCCCTCAGGCCCAGGCCGGGAAGCTGCGCCAGAACCTCCTGCCATGCCGCCCGGTCCACGGACGCGGCGGCCTGGACCCGGAGCAGGTTCTGATCCACCCGCGGAATCCGGCGGCGAACCCCGGGGAGAACCTCGTGGCGGATCCAGGATCGAACATGTTCGGGAGACCGGTTGGCCGGGTCGTCCCACGGTTCCTCACCCGAGGCGGCCACCAGGTCCGCCAGTTCGGCCGGGGTCCAGCCCAGCAGAGGCCGGATCAACCGGCCCCGCCGGGGGGAGATCCCCGCGAGGCCGGCCAGCCCCGACCCGGCCAGAAATCGCATCAGGACGGTTTCGGCCTGATCCCCCGCGTGGTGGGCCGTAAGGAGGAGCGCGGATCCGGGAGGATCGGTCAGGGCGTCCGCCTCCCTCCAGAGCCAGGCATACCGGGCCCGTCGAGCCTCGGTCTCGGTCGTACCCGCACCCAGGCCCAGACGGCCGACCCGCAGCGGGAGCTGGTGACGGGAGGCCGTGGCCCGGACCCGATCCGCGACCCGGCCGCTCTCCGGGGAGATCCCATGATCCACATGTCCCACGGTCAGTTCCCACCGGTGGAGATCGCGGGTCCCGGCCAGCAGTTCGAGCAGGGCGAGCGAATCGGGCCCGCCCGAGACCGCGACCAGGGCCACGTGAGACCCCGGCACCAGGGCCCCCAGGTCACGGAGAAAACGATCCGCCGGGGACTCGGGCATCGCCGCCCTACCGGGGGAGCAGGTGACGATCGAAAAGATCGAGGATCCGGCGGTACTCATCCGTCCAGGAATCGGGACGCACGAACCCATGGTCCTCGACCGGGTACACCGCCAGTTCCCAGTCCGTCTTCCCCAACTCGATGAGCCGCTGGGTCAGACGCACGATGTCCTGGAAGTGCACGTTCACATCCACCATCCCATGGGCCATCAGCAAGGGGTCCTCCAGCCCCTCGGCGAACCAGATGGGGGACGACCGGCGATACGCGGTGGAATCGGCCTGCGGCTCGTTCAGGATGTTGGCGGTGTACGGATGGTTGTAGTGGGCCCAGTCGGTCACCGACCGAAGCGCCGCCCCGGCCCCGAAGGAGGAAGACTCGGTGAAGAGCGCCATCAGGGTGATGAAGCCGCCATAGCTTCCGCCGTAGATCCCCACCCGGTCGGCCGGGATCCCGAACTCACGCTGGAGGTACCGCGACCCATCCACCTGGTCCTGCAGGTCGCGGCCGCCCATGTGACGGTAGATCGCCGTGCGCCACGCCCGACCATACCCCGCCGACCCGCGATAATCGATGTCCAGCACCACATACCCGCGGGACGCGAGCAGGTGGTGGAACATGTACTCCCGGTAGTAGCTCGACCACCAGCGGTGCACATTGTGCAAGTATCCCGCGCCGTGCACAAAAATCACCGCGGCCCCGTTCCCGGGCGCTCCCACGTCGGAGGGACGGTAGATCCGGGCCGGAACCGCCACCCCGTCCGACGCCGGGATGGTCACGATCTCGGGCTCGATCCAATCGTAGGCGAGCCAGGCCTCCGTGGGCGATGTCGTGAGCTGCGCCGCCTCGGCCCCCCGCGGCGGCCCGCTGCAGGAAGAGCTCGCCCGGCCGGTTGGCGCGGGAGTAC
>JBGSKF010000198.1:0-2497 GCA_041741375.1 Gemmatimonadales bacterium
GTTCCCGGGCTGAAGCCCGGGCTCGGCGCCTGCGGCGACGGGTCCTGAAGGACTGATTGATCAGGATCGTCATTCCGGCGAACGCCGGAATCCATTCATGGATCTTTCCTGGTCCCGAGTCATCCCGCCTGGACTGCGCAGGAGAACTTCCCGTCGTAGGGTTTCCCGCAGCCAGTCCATCACCTCGCCGACCACCACCTCCCCCGAAGCGCGCACTCCCTGCCCGTACTCGTCGCCTTGTCCGGTGTCTCCCATGTCCAAAGACAAGTTCTTGACAGTTCAGGGGTAGTGTTTAACTTATGAAACGATACGTCTCACCACGGATGTACACTGCTTTTTTGGGCCGACATTCTGTTGACACCCGGCCCGTGTCCGTGACACTCTCATCCAAGGGAGGGTTCCAATGCCCGCGGTACAATCGTGGGTTCCGTTCCGGAGGTGGATCATGACTGGTCTTGCTGTCCTGGTGTCGGGTACGGTGGTGGTGGCGTGCGGTTTTCTGACCGAGCCGGGGGAGGTGCGCCCGCCTCGCGCCGAAAGGACGCCTCAGTTCCTCCTGAGCCAGCAGGATCCCGGCGGCTGCCGGAAGGTGCGGTTCACCCTCAGTGGCTCCACGGGGGTGGAGGGAGTCTACCCGGACACCGCGTGCGGGATGCAGGTGGAGTTGATCGCGTCGGGGTCGATGAGCCGGTCGGGGGATACGGTGTCCATTCCGTTCCGGCTCCGGAACCGCTCGGCGAGCGCGGTGCTGCTGCCGTTGCGGGTGGAGGTGCGGGACTCGGGGATCGTGGATCTGGAGCCGCTGGAGGTGCCGACGGCCGAGGTGGTGCCCCTGAACATGGACAGCACGCTGTCCGGCGGGCGGTCGGTGTGGCTGGTGGGGGGGGCGGGCTCGCTGGCGCCGGGGGATTCGACGGGGGCGGACACCCTCCTGTTCCAGGTGAGCGACTCGGTGACCGTGGTGGCGGTCACTTTTGAAGTGGTGGGGAACGAGGGGTTTGTGGTGACCCTGGTGCGGCCGGACTTCAAACCGGCCTGGTTCGCGCACGATTCCTCGTACTTCGAAGTGCGCGGAACGCAGAAGCGCGTGCTTACTGTTGACTTTTCGTCCGACGCGACGGTGGGGGAGCTGGCCGCGGCGCTCGCCCTGGTCGGAGGGGAGGTGGTGGGGGGGATGCGACTTCCCGCCCCCTATGAGGGAGGATTCTACTACATTCGCGTCCCCGGGAACCCTTCGGTCCCACAGTTGGACAGCTTGGCCGCAGTGCTCCGGGCACAGCCGAAGGTGGAATATGCCTCCCGGAGCCTGCAGGGTGGGACGGTGCAGGGGATCCGTCCGGTGGACGGGACGGGGTGGGAACGGAGTGCGTGGAACTTCAACCCCGATTTCTCGGCGGGGGATAACTGGGCGTACGAGGAGATCGCCGCTCCCCTCGCGTGGGGGTGCAGCGTCGGGGATGGTGCCACCAGGATCGCCGTTCTGGACATGTTGTTCGACCGGACGGAGGTGGACTCCAACGTGGTCAGTCCGCTCCCTCCCTACGGCCGGGATCCGGGCTTGACGAGCCGGCATGGAACCGCGGCGGCGGGAATCATCGCCAGCCCCGGCGGCAACGGGATCGGCATGGCCGGAGTGGTCTGGAAGGGGGCGATCCGCCTCGTTGACTTCGGGGTGTCAGAGGTCCGTTGGGAAGATCAGGCCAAGGCGATCCTCGAGGCGGGACGAGATGGTTTCACCATCGTCAATCTGTCCCTCGGGTCAGGCTGGGGCCCCGCAAACAGCGCGGACGTCCTTGTGGCGATGCAGAAGAGTCTCCGTGTCCTGCGTACCGCAGGCGCGACCCTGCCTCTGATCGTCGTTCCTGCGGGGAATGAGAACGTGGATGCCTGGTTTTCGGTGTGGCCGACCCTTCGCGACAGCCTGCCCGGGAACATCCTGGTCGTGGGTGGCAGCCGGCAGTCCACCCCTCGCGACCGGTGGGGTGGCACGAATTTTACAGAAGGTTCCTTCGCTGGATCGAACCACGGGGACTTGATTGACGTCTATGCTCCGGCGGTGAACGTGGCCGTCCCCACCGCCGACGGGACGATTGCCACGGTGACGCTGGGCACGTCGTTCGCGGCACCCCTGGTGACGGGGATCGCGGGACTGCTCAAGTCGTTCGACCCCAGCTTGACCCCAGGCGAGATCCGCGACCTGATCATCGAGGGCGCCGAGGATGGCAACCGTCCGATGGCGAGCCACTCGACCCGCTACCTTGTCAACGCCTACGCATCGTTGAAGCGGGCGGCGCGGAAGGAGGGTGGCGCCCTGTGCGGGAACCCGGTCTGGGCGGTCAGGGACGAGATCCACGTTCAGCGGGACAGCGCCACCACCGAGCTCCTGTTGGACACCGGGGCACCGGTGTCGCTCAACCAGCTCACCACCCATCACGGCGGTCGGTCGGTCGGATACTGGTATCAGTCGGGGGGGTGGCACGCCGGCTCCGCGGTCTTC
>JBGSKF010000199.1:0-9836 GCA_041741375.1 Gemmatimonadales bacterium
CGCGTTGCTGAAACGCGGTGCCCTTCACGTCGAGCGGGATCGCGGCGCTTCCCGGCCCCGGTTGCTCAACCGCCGCCACAACAGCCGCAAACAGCTCGCGGAAATCCTCGCCTGCCGCGACCAATTCGGCGCGGGGGAAGCGGGCGCGCAGTTCCGTCTCGCCCTCCCCAAACGCCAAGCAGCACACGCCCTTGTCGGTGGCCGCCACCAGCATCGGGCCGAGCGAAGTCGCCAACACCGCCCAATGCACCACCCGGCCCGCGCCGCCCTTGCTCCAGTCACTCGGCGCCATGCCCAGCCTGCCTTTCGTCTCTGCGTAGAACTGTTTAGACCCCCCGTAGCCCGCGCTAGCCAGCGCCTCGGTCACGCCTAGCCCACCACTCAAAGCCTCCCGAACCCGCTCCTCGCGGCACGCCTTGGCGAAAGCAGCGGGCGATAATCCGACGTTCCGTTTGAACAGGCGTTGAAAGTGGGTGGGCGCATATCCAGTCAAATCGCTGAGCGCCTCCAGCGTCATCGCGCCCTGTTCGCGGATCGCAGCAATCGCGGCCAGAACGCAGGCCTCCTCGGCGCTCTGCGTGTCAGGAGAACAGCGTTTACAGGGTCTTAGACCCACGGCCACGGCATCCGCTGGCGTCGGGTAAAACCGCACATTCTTGCGCAAAGGCGCGCGCGCCGGGCAGGATGGGCGGCAATAGATCCCGGTCGAATGCACGCCAGTCACAAACGCGCCGTCAAACCGCCGGTCTTTGGCGAGCGCGATTCGCCAGCGATCATCATCGCAAAGGGGGCTTGTTGGTTTCACGTGAAACATTTGCCACACAAGCCCCGCCTGCGCACCCCCCGCCTTTGCGTTCAATGTCGCATGGGGCGAAAAAATGGCTATAGCAGCGCCCATGATCAGCCTTTTTCGCGCTCTCGCCCTGCTCCTGATCGCCTTCGCAGGCCCCGCCGCCGCCGATCCCGGCGATGTCGATGCCGCCGCGCGCGGGGTGGTGCGCGTTGTCGTGATCGGGGAAGACGGTGGTGAGCCTGCGCCGGTCAGCCACGGCAGCGGCTTTGCCGTTAGCGCCACGCAGATCGTCACTAACGCCCATGTCGTCAGGGAAGCACTGCTGGATGATACCTTGCGCATCGGGATCGTGCCGTCCGAGGGCGCAGGCGGCGCATTTGCCCGCGTGGTAGCGGTATCTCCGCGCAATGATCTGGCGCTGCTGGAGATTGCCAGCAGCGGATTGAAGCTGCCCCCACTCGCGCTGGCGGGCGGGGTCAGCGGCAATCTGGGCGAGGTGTCGGCGGTCGGCTATCCGATGAATGTCGATCTGGCCCAGGGGCTGAACATGGGCGACATCTTCCGCGCCCAACCGCCGGTCAAATCGCGCGGGTTCGTGTCGGGGGAGCGCCCGTCGCGGCAGTTCGACACTATCCTCCACACCGCGCCGATTGCGCGCGGCAATTCGGGCGGGCCGCTGCTCGATCCATGCGGGCGGGTGATCGGGGTCAATTCCTTCAGCGCCGATTCGATGAGCGGCGATGCGGAGTTCTACTTCGCGGTGAGCCTGCGCGAATTATTGCCGTTTTTGCGGGATAACGGGGTGCAGTCCGCGGCGCTCAACGCCGTGCTCCAGATGGACGCCGATCGGGCCGTGCCCCTCCTCAAGCGGGTGCTGGAACGCCAGGATCCGGAGAGCGCCTGCCTCCGGCGCCGGGCGGTATTCATGCTGTCGCAGCATGAGACGGCGGAAACGAGTGGCCTGCTCGTGCAACTGGCCAAGACCGATCCCGATCCGGAAGTCCGCCACCAGGCCGTGTTCTGGCTCTCCCAGGTTACGGGCCCCGAAGCGGTGTCCGCCCTGCGCGACATCCTGGCCACGAGCACCGACAGGGAGCTTCAGGAGAAGGCGATCTTTGCCCTGTCGCAGCACGAGGGGCCCACCGCCTCCCAGGCCCTGCGGACCTACGCCGGCCGCACCGATGTTCCCGATGAGCTGCGGTCCAACGCTGTGTTCTGGTTGGGCCAGCAGGGAAGCGCCGAGAATGCGGCCTTCCTGCGGGAGTTGTTCGGTCGCGCGACCGATCGGGAGCTCAAGAACCGCATCCTCTTCTCCGTCTCCCAGATGGAGAGTGCCGAATCGGGCCGGTGGCTGGTGGAGGTGGCGAAGGACACCCGGCAGCCGACGGAGATCCGGAAGCAGGCTCTTTTCTGGGCGGGGCAGTCCGATGCGCTGACCACAGCCGACCTCAAGGGTCTGTACAGCAGCATGCCCGACCGGGAACTCAAGGAACACCTGATCTTCGTGCTGTCGCAGCAGGATGGGCCCGCCGCGGTGGACGAGCTCATCGCCATCGTGCGCACCGAACCCGATGCCGAACTCAAGAAAAAGGCGATCTTCTGGCTCGCCCAATCCGACGACCCGCGCGTGGCCGAGGTGCTCGCCAACCTTCTCGCAGCCCCGACCCGGAGGCCCTGATGCGAGGCACACTCACACTGACAGGCGCGGTGGCCTTCCTGGCGCTCCCCGCTCTGCTCGCCGCGCAGTCGCTGCAGGATCGGATCGCAAGGGTGTCGAGTGGAACGGTCCGGCTGAGCTACGCGGCGCGGGAAGGGGTCTGCGGCCGTGGAAACAGCGTGAACCTGCGGCGCGGTGACGACGAGTGGGAGTCCACCTGTGACGATGGGCCGGTGCGGGTTTCCCTGCGGATGAGTGAGGGCCGGGTCATCAGCGCCCGGACCCGCGTCGGGGGCCGCTGGCGGACCGAGACCGGGGCCACGGATCTGGGGATGGTTCCGGCCGCCGAGGCCGCGATGACCCTCCTGGCGCTGGCGGAACGGGGGGATCCCGGCGGCGACGACCTGGTGTTCCCCGCGGCCATTGCCGACAGCGTGACGGTATGGCCCACCATGCTCCGGATCGCGAAGACCGAGCGGCTCCCCCGGAAAACCCGGACCGGCGCGGTGTTCTGGGTGGCACAGGCCGCCGGGGAGGCGGCGACGGCGGGCCTCGCCGAGATCGTGGATGACACCAGCGGCGACCGCGAGGTCCGCGAGCACGCGGTCTTCGCCCTTTCCCAGCTTCCGAAGGACACCGGCGTCCCGATCCTGCTGCAGGTGGCGCGGACCAACCCCGACCCGGGTCTCCGCCGGAAGGCGATCTTCTGGCTGGGCCAGTCTGAGGATCCGCGGGCGCTCCGGTTCTTCGAGGAGGTGCTTGTTCCCCGCGGGTAATTCGTGGGTTCAGACCCCCACCAGATCTACACCAACCTACCATGGCTTCTCCGGGCAAGAGTCTTCCCCCCCTGCGACCGGCACCATACGCAGTGCCAATCGTGCAAGGGGGGTGGACACGCCGCCCGAGGCCGGGATTCGACGACCAGGGATCGGAACCAACCCGAACCGGCTAGAACAGGTAAGGTGCGTGATACAACCCACACTGGCCCCACACCGGGATGTAGTGGACGTTGCCACCGATGTGGACGTTGATGATGCTGACGAAGTCATCGTGATAGCCGGCCAGTGGGGTGTCCTGCGACGGATAGTTGCAGACCATGCACTGATCGACCATATCGAGACCTTCCAGGGTCCCGGCGGCGGCGGGAGCGGCAGCCCACCCTTCGAGACCGGCGAGCAAGGCGCTCAGCCCCAGAATGTGGATCCACCGAATGAGCCGACGAGATTTCGGGTTCATGATAACTCCTCTTTCTTCAAGGGTTATTTGCCATTACGGCCTGAAAGCTGCACCTCCAGTACAGCGACCGACGGGATGTCCCCTTCGTCGGCATAGGATAGAAACCGGCCTCCGCCAAGGGCATGCACGACCATCATCGGCACGACCTCACTATGGATGAGTTCTCCGGTCTTTGCGTTCACGACTTCGATTCGTGACGCGACCAATCGGGATACCTGCGAAGGCTGGCGGCCGGCGTCAATTCCCCGAGTGGATTCCCCTGCGAATCGGCGCCAATTCCGGCTCGGAACGGTGGTCACGATCCATAACCGGCCAGCGGAGTCCTCGACGGCAGCACGCGTAAAGGTGGTTGGCGGCACGCCGTTCTGGCCAATGCTGGGAGGCCGGTTAACCTGTCCCTCCGGGAACCAGGACGGCGGATCGCGCATGAAGGTTCGCTTGAGGTCAGGCCCGTACTTCCGTAGAACCCCGGTCAAGTATTCGACTGCCCAGAATCCTCCGTCGCGGCTGGAGGCAAGCACAGAACGCAGGAAGCCCCTTCGCCGGAGATCGAAATCGTTGACGGGATCGCCGAACCGCACCATCGTGCCGCGTTCGAGTGTGAGGCGCACAAATGGCAGGGCACCCCCCGAATCGGTCATTGCGAAAGCATTGAGCACCACCGAGCCGTCCTGTAGAACCGCCATCGCCCCCGGAGGCAGCAGACCAGGTACTCCGGAGATCCCCCCCACCCCCTCCGGTCCAACCACGGTCACGCGCGCCAGCCCTGCGTCCATGACATAGATGTCTCCTCCAGGCCCAGCGCTTAACAGGGATACACGCTCAAACTCCCCCGGCCCCCCACCATGTCGGCCAAGTTCACGAAGGTACCGGCCACGGCGATCATAGACCACGGGGACCCGTAACCGCGGGCTGGTAAGCACCAAGTTACCACCGGCATCGAGCACGACTGATGACGGATACTCCAGGAACATGCTGTCAACGTTTGCCCGAATAACGAATGCCGTATCGAACCGGAGACGACACATGTTGCACCTTCCGCTTTGGGCAACTCCTCGATCAGGCGGGCCGATCAGCAGGGCCACGAAAATCAATGATCGTCCAACTGATAATGCTCCCCGGGGAGATCGCCCCCTCGAACGACAAGAAAATGTCATGAAATCCTCACCGTGTTGGTCATCCATAAATGCCGGTCGTCCGACGGAGCAGTATCCCCATTCTTGCCATTCGTGCTGAACCGAGTCCGTACCCCGTGCCAGTTCCACGTATTCCAACACCAGTGCCCCTACATCGCCCCCAGATCTGTCAGCGTTGTCAGTGTTCCGAGAAAACTGATGAGATCATCACGCTCCGAGCGTGCAATCGCTCGTCTCACGATGGCTCGATCCAACTGTGGATTGGGAATCCCCCCCCTGGCGTAGAAGTCAACAACCTCTTCCAGCGTTCTGAGGGATCCGTCATGCATATAGGGTGCCGTCAAAGCGACGTTGCGGAGGCTCGGCGTCTTGAAGGATCCCAAGTCATGCACAAGGCCGGTCACCTCGAACCTCCCCTCATCTCGAAAGCGGCCTACCGCATAGCCAACCCCGAGATTATGAAAGCGGTAGTCAGTGAAGACCGCACGGCCGAGTCCTCCAGCCTCTGGCTGTACAGGAACATGACAGCCGCTGCACCCCAGAGAGCGGAACAGCGTCCAACCTCGCCGCTCCGCAGGATTGAATGCAGTTGTGTCTCCCCCAAGGTAATAGCGATCGAATCGAGAATCCGACTCTCGAAGGTTCTGCTGATATGTGACGAGTGCATCAAGCACCCCGTCGGTATCCAACCGTCTGCCGTAGGCTTTGGTGAAGGCCCGCTGAAGTCCCTCCTTGGACACCACTCGGTCCACCAGCATCCCAACATCAATCCCCATGTCACCCGTCTCGGTGAAGGCGTGCCTGACATGATCTTTGAGACTCCTCGCCCGTCCATCCCATGCGAAATGCGGCTGGAGATCAATGTTCAGCAGGCTGGGCGCGTTGCGGCGCCGGGCATCGACGCCAATACCCTGGCTCACGACAAGGGTTTCGGCAAACGCGAAAAGCGGCTCATGACATGTCTTGCAACTGATCGTACTATCCTTCGACAGGACCCGCTCACTAAACAAGAGCTTTCCGAGCGCCGCGACAGCGGTGGAATCCACGGAGTCTTGGCGTTGCACTGGGAATGGAGAGGAACAGGCTGGAATCCAGAGGAGGACGCCCAGCCCCAAGCGCATCAGTCGCTGCTCCACACTTCGGCGTATCCCCATGGAACATCAAACTACTACCCCCCCCGGCTGTCAAGCAGTTGTCAGTGCGGATCCACCATGGATCCAACAATGAGGTTGTAACTTATTGGTTCCGTGGGCCACCGAGGGAACCGGAGTGGGACTCTGTCTGGCTTGTATTCGGGTTGGTACTCGCTGAAGCGCCCAGCCGAGCCTTCAGGCCTCCTCCCCCCTCGGCCTACTTTTCACCATGGGGATCCTGACGGCCGCTCCGAGCGTCTCTCCCCTGAGGAGAGCAACTCGGGGGTTCGCCTTCCTTTTGTGCCCATTGGGAATCCCCGGGGCATCGCTTCTCATAGAGTACAGGAGGTTGGTCCCCTGGAAGACACCGCTTGGGTCACCGCTGGGGGCAGGGCCTGCGTTGTGCATCGGGACTGCGGTACACAACGCAAGACCTAACTCCAGTTCTTCGGCTTTTCTACGGTGTTGAACGCCCGGTCGCCCCCAACATCGCCCTTCGCCACATCCAGCCTTCCCCCGGTTACCTTTCCTGAGGAGATCTCCGGAGCGCCCGGGAACGTCTCTCCCTGAGGGGGAGGAACGTGTTCCGCCCGACGTGTAGGAAGCAGAGTCGGGCACGGGACACAGAATCCCGGGAGAGGGAGATTCCGTAGGGAGAGATGAACCGGCCGATGGCCACACCTGGGAGACGTTTGATGACGCGCAAGACCTGGACAACGATGGGGGCCCTGGCCCTGCTGCCACTGATGGCCGGGGCGTTCATGCTCCAGCGGCCGGCACCCTCTTCTCCGCGCACCACCGCCGAGGGCGAGCGTCTCTTTGTCCAGGTCCTGGAGCATGTCCGAACCAGCGCGGTCGATTCCCTCTCCGAGGCCGAGATCTACGAGCGCGCGGCCCGCGGGCTGGTGGACGGCCTCAAGGACCCCTACGCCGAACTTTACTCCCCCGCCCAGCTCGCCTCGTTCCAACGGAACACGATGGGGAACAACTACGGCGGCGTCGGGATGCAGATCGAGGACCAGAACGGGCGGATCACCGTGGCCAAGGTGTTCCCCAACACCCCGGGCGAGGCCGCGGGCGTGTTGTCGGGCGACCGGATCGTGCTGGTGGACAGTGTCCCGGTGTCGGGCCTGGCGCTGGAGGAGGTGTCGAACCGGCTGACCGGACCGGCGGGCACCAAGGTGAAGGTGACGTTTGCCCGCGAGGGGGTGGCGGAACCGATCCGGACCGAGATCACCCGGGCGGTCATCCGGGTTCCCGCCGTTCCCTTCGCCCTCCGGGTCACGCCGAAGATCGGCTACATCCCCCTGCAGCGCTTCAACACGTCGGCGGCACAGGATGTCCTGACCTCGATCCGGACCTTGCGGCAGCAGGGCGTCGAGTCGTTCATCCTCGATGTCCGCGGCAATCCCGGGGGCGACCTGGAACAGGCGCTGGAGATCGGGGACCTCTTCCTCAAGCCGGGGCAGGAGATTGCCCGGGTCCAGCACCGGGGTCAGCCGCCGCAGATTCAGGTGGCACAGCGCCCGTCGGTAGTCGATTCCCTTTCCCTGGTGGTTCTGGTGGACGGGGGCTCCGCGTCGGCCTCCGAGATCGTGGCCGGCTCGCTCCAGGATCATGATCGGGCTCTCGTTATCGGTACGCCGTCCTTCGGCAAGGGCCTGGTGCAGACCCTCTTCCCGCTGCAGGACGGTTGGGCCATCAAGCTCACCACCGGCAAGTGGTACACGCCGAGCGGCCGGTCGATCCAGGGAGAGCACAAGCAGCTCGCCGATGGACGGTTCGTCGAGTACGCCCCCGATTCGGAGGAGAGCGATTCGAGCCGGAGGTCGCGGCCGGTCTTCACCTCGGATGCGGGTCGTGTCATCTACGGGGGTGGGGGCGTCACCCCGGACCTGATCGTTCGGCAGGACACCGCCACGACGGTCGAGCAGAAGTTCCTTCGTGCCGTGGCCCCGAAGTCGCAACAGGTGGTCCTCGCCATCTACGATGTGGCGCTCAAGCAGAAGGGGAAGGTGGGTTACGACTTCACCGTCCAACCCGCCTGGCGCGATGAACTGTTCAACCGGTTCGTCCGGGACAGCATCCCGGTGACCCGGTCCGAGTTCGACGCCGTCCAGCCGATGATCGACAACCTCATCACGCAACGGGTGGCGAGTCTCGCCTTCGGGGACTCCCTCATGTTCCGGCGTTCGATCCCGACCGACACCCAGATGCAGAAGGCCATCGAGATGCTGGAGCGCGGGGTGTCGCAGCGGGAGCTGCTTGCTCTCGCAAGCCGGGCCAGCAAAGAGGACTGACGCTTGGAGAAGTTTAGGGAATCTCTGATTGATCGTCATCCCCGCGGAAGCGGGGATCCATGTAAACGAGGACTTGAGGAGGAAAATGGATTCCCGCGTGCGCGGGAATGACGAGCCGTGGTGATCCGGTCAAGTGATCAGAGTTTCCTTGGGAAATCTTCCTCCCCCTTCACTGGAGAAGTGATCATGTCCGACTCTCGCATCGCGTGGGCCCCCGTCCCCATCCGGCTCGTTCTCGCCATCGGCTTCCTGATCCACGGGTGGCCCAAGGTCTTCACCGCCGCAGGGAACCAGCAGTTCCAGGGGATGTTGCAGGGGATTGGCGTTCCGATGCCGGGAGTGATGAGCTACGTCACCGGAGGGGTCGAGGTACTCGGCGGCCTGGCCCTCCTGCTCGGCGTCTGGGCGAGCCTGGCATCGATCCCCCTCATCGTCATCAACCTGGTGGCGATGTTCACCGTCCACATGCCGAACGGATTCAGTTTCATCCATGTGACCGGCATGGGGGAGAACGGTCCCATCTTCGGAATGCCGGGCTACGAGGTGAACCTGCTCTACATCGGCGGCCTCCTGGTGGTGGCGTTGATGGGGCCGGGAGCGATGTCGGTGAGCGTAGGCGGTAGGCGGTAGGCGGTAAGGTAGGACATAGGACAGAGGACCTAGCGGACACAGGAATCAGTTTGGGTCGTTCCTCCTTGGCCATGCCATGCCTGGGGTTCGGGGCCTATGTCCTCTGTCCTCCGTCCTCTGTCCTCCCTATGTCCTCTGTCCTTTGTCCTCTCTACCAGGTGTCAACTTTTTGACAGTTGCCGTCGGCGAGGTTCCCTCCATATTGTTCCGGACCCCTGAACCGGAGCTCTCATGAAGCCCCTCGTCCTGCGGCTCGCCCTCCTCGGTGTCGCATTCCTGGCCACGACCACTCCTCTACATGCACAACGGGAGCGGGCCGTCCAACTGAGCCTCCTCACTCCGGCTCAGCTCTTTCCGGAAACCGACGCGGTGGGCGGGGTCCGGATCAATTTCCTCTATGGCCGCAATACCCGGGTCCACGGCCTCGACCTCGGCCTGGTCAACCATACGACCCGGGGGACGTCCAAGGGTGTCCAGATTGGCGTGGTGAGCCTCAACGATGCCAACTTCACCGGCTGGCAGTATGGCGCGGTGAACCTGGTGGAGGGGAAGTTCGAGGGGTTCCAGCAGGGGTTCTACAACGGGAACGACGAGGGGAGCGGTCTCCAGCTCGCATTCGTGAACACCTCGCAGAACATGAAGGGCGTCCAGATCGGCCTCGTGAACTATGCGCGTCGCATGAATGGACTGCAGATCGGCATCGTGAACATCATCAAGCAGGACGGGGCTTTCCCGGTCTTCCCGATCGTCAACTGGTCATTCTGAACAGCAGGGAGTAGGGAGTAGGGAGTAGGGAACAGGGGCGACGCGCCAGCGTCGCCCGAGCACCAGGTGGAAACGCAGTCGGTGGGCGGTAGGCGGTGGGGGCCATCATTTGGTGATGACCCTGTGGGTGCGCCGCTTGCCTGTGGGTGCGCCTCAACCGGCGCACCCGCAGCAAACCGGATCGCC
>JBGSKF010000200.1:0-36981 GCA_041741375.1 Gemmatimonadales bacterium
CGCCGGCCAGGGGAAAGCGCGCGGCCGGCCCGATGTCCATGCTCAGATCTCCAGCGCCCGGCGCAACATCGCCTTGGCGGCCTGAAAGGCAGTGGCGTTCGCCTCGTGCAGTCGCCGGGCCATGACCAGGTCGACCATCTCCGTGGCCATGTCCACGTTGGGATGACGTACGTATCCTTGGGCGTCCGCGTCCGGGTGTCCGGGGTCATAGACCAGCCGGCCCTCCCCGGTGTCGGCCACCCGGTCGATCGTGACCTTGCCGGTGGCCTCGTCCCGCCGAGCCACCGCGAGTTGGCGGCGGTAGGGACCGCCCTCAGCTGTGCGCATGGTGTTGGCGTTGGCGATGTTCTCCGCGATGATGCTCATGAACTCCTGCTGACGGGCCATGCCGCTCGCACTGGTGGCGAGGGGACCCAGGAGCCCGCGAAGGGGACGGGGAACGAGAGGACCGAGCGGGTCAGCCATTGCGCATCGTGACCCGGAGGTCGGCGTAGGCGCGCTGGAGAAGACGGGCCGTGGCCTCGAACCGCAGCTGGGTGTCGGCCAGGGAGGCCATGTTCGTCAGCAACTCCTGCTCGCCGATCGCCGCACCCGTGGCCTCGCCCAGCGCATCGGCGAAGGAGGATGCGGAACTCGCCCGGCTGCCATCCGCCAGACGCGTCGCGATCGCCGTATGGGTGGCGGACAACTCGGCCAGCCCGCCGCGAAGACGCCAGGGTGCCGTGCCGGTTCCAAACAGTGCCTTGATCATGCGACGGCTCCAGAAGTGAGTGCCGTCAGAAAGGCAAGGCGTATACCACAGAAGGTAGGGCCACTGTCGCGCCCTGTAACTGATGAACCGATAGGTGGTTAGATGGGTGGTGCCACGAGAGGGTGCGGGGGGACGGGACCCGCCCAGGCCGGAAGAAGCTGCCGCCCGAACCGGCGGATCTTGCCTTCCGGTCCCTCACCGATCTTCAGGCGGCGGGGGTCTTCGGTGTGTTGAGTTTGTTGCGCAGCGTCCTTTCGCTGACTCCCAGAAGCTTGGCTGCCTTGATCCGATGCCCTCCAGTCACCTCCAGCGCCCGGGTGATGGCCTCCCGCTCGAGCTGGGCCAGGTCCAGCGTGTCCGAGGAAACGGGCGGGGGGGTCCGGGGACTTAGGGCCAGGCCCGTCCCCTCCGGCGCGGGAGATAACATGGGAGCGGGTGCCCCGCCCCGCAGATCGGAGAAGGCCACCGGAGTGATGCACCGGCCACCCGCAAAGATGACCGCGCGTTCCACCGCGTGGCTCAATTCCCGGACATTCCCGGGCCAGGAGTGCTCCTGGAGGCACTGCAACGCCTCGGGAGAAATGTCCGGAACGCCCACAGACAGTTCCGAGGCCGCGAGGCGGAGAAAGTGGTTGACCAGCAACGGAATGTCGTCGGTCCGCTCCCGCAGGGGAGGGGACCGGAGTGGCACCACGTTCAGCCGGTAGAACAGGTCCGCCCGGAAGCGCCCCTCCTCGACCTCGGAACGCAGGCATCGATTCGTGGTGGCCACCAGGCGGACGTCCACCTTGACGCTTTGTGATCCCCCGACGCGCTCGAATTCCTGCTCCTGGATCGCCCGGAGCAGCTTGGCTTGGAGATCGAGACGCATCTCCGAAATTTCATCCAGAAGGAGCGTGCCCCCGTGGGCTCGTTCGAAGGCGCCTTGGACCCGTCCGACGGCGCCGGTGAAGGCCCCCTTCTCGTGGCCGAACAGAACGCTTTCGATGAGCCCCTCGGGCATCGCGGCGCAGTTCACCGTGACGAAGGGACCCTTGGCCCGGTTGCCGAGATCGTGCAGAGCGCGGGCAAGCACCTCCTTGCCGGTTCCCGATTCCCCCTCGAGGAGAACGGCGGCCTTGGTGGGGGCCACGGTCGCCACCTGCTCCATCAGGCGGCGCATGACGGCACTCTGCCCGATGATGACCCGGCCGACCTTCAGTGCGTTCAACTCCGCGCGGATCCGCTCGTTTTCCTGCTCCAGTTCCCGGAAGCTCAGGGCGTGTGTGATGGCGGATTCGAGTCGGGCGGCGTTGATCGGTTTGGTGATGTAGTCCACGGCACCGCTGCGGATCGAGACCACCGCGTGGTCGATGCTGGAGAAGGCGGTCATGATGATCGTGGGGATGTGGTGCCCCGCTTGTTCCAGGGCGCTCGCCAGCTCCAACCCCGTCATCCGCGGCATCTGGTAGTCCGCGAGGACCAGATCGATGGGGCGGTGATCCGCTTCCCGCAACGCGTCCTCCGCGCTCATCGCGAACACCGCTTGATGACCGAGGCGGGTCAAGGCGTGTTCGAGTACCACGCCGACCGACGGCTCGTCATCCACACACATGATCGTGGCCATGCTTCGCACCTTCCGTGATGGGAGACCTCGCTCAAGGCTGGGGCCCCGTGATCCGATACCCCCGGGACAACCACCTGAGGGTAGACCGCATGCGCATCTCCACCGCCAACCTCCAACAGAGGGTCCTGCGGGACCTCCAAATCGGCCTGGCCCAACTTGATCAGGCTCGCGAAAGCACCAGCTCCGGAAAGCGGATCCTGCGTGCCTCGGATGATCCCGTCGCCACCGCCCAGATTCTCCGGACTGACCGCGACCTCCGGGCCATCGACCAGTACGAGCGCACCATCGGCTCGGTACGAACCCGCCTCGACACCGAGGAGGCCGTCCTCGACCAGGTCACCGATATCCTGGGGCGGGCCCGGGAACTTGCCGTGGCCCAGGGCACCGCCAGCGCCACGGGCGAAAGCCGCTCGATCACGGCCCTCGAGGTGGATCGTCTCCTCGAACAGGTCGTCGCCCTGGGAAACACCCGGGTGGGCAACGAGTTCCTGTTCGCCGGCACCGCCACCGGGACCCCGCCCATGCAGGCCGGTGGCGTGTATGTGGGCGACACCACCACTCGCCAGGCCGAAATCGGTGCCGGGGTGCTGGTTCCCCTCCCGCACCATGGAGAGGAACTTTTCGTCTCATCCGGCACGGTGGCCGGCCTCATCGCCCTGCGGGATGCCCTGAACGCGAACGACCAAACGGCTGTCATGACGGCGATCGGGGGCATCGACACGGCCTTCGACCGCACTCAGGGCTTCGTCGCCGATATCGGGGCCCGGACCCGGCAACTCGACTCCATGGCCTTCAGCCATGAGTCCACGAGCGCCACGGTCCTTCTCCAGCGCAGCGACCTTCAGGACGTGTCCCTGGAGGAGGCCACGATCCGCATGGTCGGCCTGCAGACCACAATACAGGCGGCACTCCTCGCCGCCAATCGTGTGCTCACCACCTCCCTGGCTGACCGTCTATGACCCCCCAACTCGCCGAGTCGCCCGACCCGTCTCACGCACTGAACGTGCCAACGCGGCTCTTCGGTCCGATCGCCATCCCGCTCGAATCGTGCTACGACTTTCCCCTTGGTCTGCCGGGCTTTCCGGATCTCCGCACGTTTGGTCTCCTGGCCGCGGCCCCCTCTGGTCTCCATTGGTTGCAGTCGGTCGAGGAGCCCGCTCTTGCATTTCTCCTCACTCCCACGGACCGTCTCGTCCCCGACTTCGACCGTCGGACCGTGAAGGCCGGCGCAACGGATCTTCTCTTCGCCATCGTCACGCTCCCCGCCTCGAAGGGAGCCCCGGCCACCGCCAATCTTCAGGCACCTCTCCTCCTCGATCCGGTGGAGAGGACGGCACGACAGTGCATTCTGGAACGCTCCCCCTGGGGGTTCCACCACCCGGTTCCCCCGGGCCTCCTGACGACCTCCTCAAGTTCCCCGTCCCGGACCCGATAACTCTCACAGCGGCGGGGTTCTTCTCTACCGCAATCCACAGGAGCAGGGACGCTCCGTCACACATCATCAGGGAGTGAAAGAACCATGCGTATCAACACGAACGTCGCGGCACTGAACGCGAACCGTCACCTCGATGTCTCCACGTCGGGACTCGAGAAGTCCATCCAGCGGCTCTCATCGGGCTTCCGGATCAACCGCTCCGGCGACGACGCGGCCGGTCTCGCGATCGCGAACAAGCTCCGCGCCGAAAGCCGAAGCCTCCTGCAGGCGTCCCGGAACGCCTCCCAGGCCTCCGCGATGCTCCAGATCGCCGACGGCGCGGTGAGCACCATCGGCGGGATCCTGGACCGGATGAAGGAGCTCGCCTCGCAGGCGAACTCGGACAACATCGGCGGCGAGCGTGACAAGCTCGATGCCGAGTTCCAGGAGCTGATCGCGGAAGTGGGCCGGATCGCGAGCACCACCAAGTTCCAGGGAGCCGCCCTGGTCGACGGCACCTTCGGCAGCTCGGTGGATACGAATCCTGCGTCCAGCACCGTCCTGGCCGTGGCCGGCGTGAACTCGATTGCCATCAGCGGCGCCAAGGTCGGTACCTTCGCCATCACCTCGCCCTCGGCGGGGAATCTGACCATGACCGCCAACGGTGTGGCCCAGACCATCAGCAATGTCGCCGGGGCGCAGGTCCTCGATTTCTCGGCCCATGGAGTCAAGATCACCACGGGCGCTGGCTTCGTGGCCGACACGGCCGTCGGGAACGTGGTGGTGGCCGGCGGGACGGGCAAGTTCATGGTCAGTTCCAGCGGTGACTTCGCCGGAAACGACCTCATCAGCCTCGGCACCGTGGACCTGAGTACGGCTGCCACCGGGCTCAATCTGGCGGGTCTCGACGTCACCAGTGCCGCGAATGCCCAGACCGCGCTGACCCGGATCGATGCGGCCATCGACAGCGCCAACACGGTGGTCGGAACCCTCGGCGCCGCCCAGAGCCGTCTCGAGTTCGCCCGCGCCAACGTCTCCACTCTGGTGGAAAACGTGCAGGCCGCGGAATCGACGATCCGGGACGCGGACATCGCCCTCGAAACCGTCGCGTTCACCAAGTTCCAGATCCTCCAGCAGGCCGGCACGGCCATGCTGGCCCAGGCGAACCAGGCACCGCAGACGGTCCTGAGTCTCCTTCGGTAACCCGAGCCGCGCGTCCCGGGGTGGTCAAAACACGCCCCGGGTCGCGTAGGGCTCTCACCACGGTGTCCCTATGGATCCCATCTCGTCGTTTTCGGGCCTGGCCAGTGGATTCAACTTTCGCGACCTGGTCGACGCGGTCATCCAGGTCGAAAGCCGCCCGGTCGAAAGGGCCCGCGCGGCGATCTCGGCCGCCGGCGTGCGCGAGAGTGCTCTCGGCACCTACCGCAGTCTCCTGGTAGCGTTGCGAGACGCCCTCACCGCCCTCCGGGATGGGTCCGCCTTCGACGCCTTGAGTACCACCGTGACCGGCCAGGCCTCAGGAGGGCGTCCCCTTCTCAGTGCCAGTGCCGGCAGTACGGCGACCCCAGGGACCTTCCAGGTCGAGATCACCACCCTCGCCGCCGCCGAAAAGCGCGGGAGCCTTGCCCAGGCGGATAGCACCACTGCACTCGGCATGGCCGGGGATTTCACCGTCAACGGCCAGACGGTCACGGTGACCACCGACGACTCGCTGGCCGCCCTTCGGGACCGGATCAACACTCTCAACACCGGAGCCACGCCCAGCGGAGTTACGGCATCGATCCTGACGGTCGGGGCGGGTGATGCGCGCCTGATCCTCACCAGCGCCACGCCAGGGGCGGCGGGCATCGCCTTGGCGGACACAACCGGAACCGTCCTCGGAACCTTGGGCCTTCTCGATCCAGGCGCGATCCTGACGGCGGGATCCGATGCCCAGTTTTCCATCGACGGGGTGGCGTTGACCCGGACGAGCAATTCCGTGACGGACGCCATCGAGGGACTCACGCTCTCCCTCGAAACCGCCGAGCCGGGGACGGTCGCGACCGTCTCCGTGACCCGCTTCGTGGGTGAAGCGACGGCCGCGGCCTCCACCTTCGTCCAGGCCTACAATGCCGTCGTGGACTTTCATGCCCAGCAGCAGGTGAGTGGTGCACTCCGGACTGACGCCACTCTCCGCGCCAGCCGCAGTGAGTTCAGTCGTCATCTGCTCGGGGTTCTCACGGGAACAGGGGGACAGACGGCGGGCGCCACCCAGTTCGGGTTCTCGCTGACACGATCGGGAACCCTGTCAGTGGACACCGCCGTCCTCGATGGTGCCCTGCAGAACGGGTTCACCGACGTCAAGACCCTCTTTGCCGACAGTACCGCCGCAGCGGACTTCGAAACCGCGCTCGACGACCTGCTCCGCTCGGGAACGGGAACCCTCGACATCAAGACAAGCGCGCTGGATGGCCTGCGCACTGCTCAGGAAGCACGGGTGGAGCGCCTGCAATCCCGGCTTGACCGGCGTGAGGAGTCGCTTCTGAGACAGTTTTCCCGCATGGAAGCCACGATTGGGCGCCTGCAATCCCAGAGCACCTTCCTTCAGGCGCAGCTCCCGAGCCTCGGAGGAGCGAGCTGATGACGGCACCGGGGACGACCCGTTACCAGGAACTGGACGTCCTCTCGATGTCCGCGGGAGCCCGTCTCCTTCTCCTGTACCGGCACCTCGAAGGCAACCTGCGATTGGGACTGCGGGCTCTCGAGGCGGGGGACATCGAGGCGAGAGTCGTGAGGTTGGGCAAGGCGTCCGATATCGTGGCCGAGCTCCTCGGCTCCCTCGATCGGGACCAGGGGGGCGACATGGCGGACCGACTCGCTTCCATCTATGCCTGGATTCTCGGAGAACTCCCCTCCATTCTCTCCCCGCAGGACGGGGACCGCCTGACCCGAATCGCGGACATGGTGTCCGATCTCCAATCCGCCTGGGCCACGGCGGTCCACGAGGACGAGCGGGGAAAGGTGCCCACCGACTCCCCGGCCACCGGAACCTGGGGGTGATGTGACCCTGCGGCGTGGGGATCGTCCCCTTCGGGACCTCGCGGTCTGGGAAGAGTCCCTCCTCGCCTTCCGGCGGAACCTGGCCGACATTCGGACCCGCTGGATGCGTGGTGACCTGGATGATCTGCCCGAGGCCGTCTCCGCCGCGGACCACTTTTTGCACTCGATCCCCCTCGTCTCGGCCGAAGGAGACTCCGGACCCGGCGGTGGAGAATCGGAACTGCAGAACCTTCTCCTCACAGCCCGGCTCGGGGCCCGGAAGGATGCTGCGGCCCGGTTGATTCGGGATACTCTCGGTGAGATCGAGGCGCTGCTGGGAGAGTTCCGGGCCGCGCGCGATGCGATCCGGGGCGAGATGGCATCGCTCGGCCCCACCCACTCGGGGGTTCGGTACCGGCTTGATCGAATCGCGTGAGGGGTCGCGGTTCCGGGGAAGTGCGCAGGAAACTCAAGTCTCCGATCCACCGACCGATACTCACAGGCAACAAGGAGATCGACTGATGACGCTGGACAGCATCCCGCCCGATGGGCGAATTCGGCCGGGAGCCGGCCACCTGGGAACGGGAGCGGCCCAGGGTGCCCGCCAGACGGGCCCGGATCGCGCTTCCGCCACGGGGACTCCCCGGCCCGCCCCCTCCGCCGTGGATCAGGCCGACCTCTCTCCGGAAGTCCGGGAGTTGGCCGGCGCCGAGGAGATTCCGTCGGGAACCATTCCGCCGGAGCGCCTGAAGGAGATCCTCGGACGCCTCGCCCAGGGGGGACACGACCAGCCCGAGGTCCTTGACGCCACCACCGAGGGGGTCCTCCGGGATCTCCGCTCCCATCCCCAGGAGTAATACGCATGAAATGCCTGGTCGTCGATGACTCCGCCACCATGCGGAGGATCGTGGTGAACTCGCTCCGGAACATCGGCTTTGGAGACATTGTCGAGGCCGGTGACGGACAGGAGGCCCTCTCCAAGGTGGGGGAGGGAGGCATCCAACTCGTGGTGACCGACTGGAACATGCCGGTCATGGGGGGTCTGGAACTGGTCCAGGCACTCCGGGCCAATCCCGTCACCCAGGGACTGCCGATCCTCATGGTCACGACCCGCGGGGCGCAGGAGGACATCGTCCAGGCGGTCCAGGCCGGGGTGTCCAACTATCTGTTGAAGCCGTTCACCCCCCAGGCGCTCAAAGAGAAGATCGACCTGGTCGTTTCCTCTGACTCGATCGCCTGACCCCGGAGAATGCTCCCATGCCACGGTCCACCGCCGCCGACCTGACCCCGGATCTCCCCGAGACGCTGGAACTGCTCGGCGCCCTCATCACGGCGGTCCAGTCCCAGGAAATGGAGGAGAGCGGACCGCAGGGACTCCGTGCCCTCGCCGTGGCGCTCCGCACCCGGCCGCAACTTGCCGAGCTGCCCGGGCTGCTGCTCAAGACATACAATGAGATCGCGAGCGCGCTCGACGGGATCCGTCTCACCCGCGAAATGATCCAGGCCAACGCCCTGGACCAGATTCAGGACTCGGCCAGTCGTCTCCAGGAAGTGACCTCGACGACGGAGTCCGCCACAATGCAGCTCATGGACGGATTGGACCGCACCCTGGGATTGTTGGATGACCTGGAGCGGGGGGAAGGCGCCAACGCGGATCGCTATGCCACCTTGCGCGGCCAGGTCAA
The DNA here is from genome assembly GCA_041741375.1 of Gemmatimonadales bacterium. Lineage (GTDB taxonomy): Bacteria > Gemmatimonadota > Gemmatimonadetes > Gemmatimonadales > GWC2-71-9 > OFTM291. The sequence continues at coordinate 8,478 of JBGSKF010000200.1, forward strand.
TGAGCTCTTTGCCCATCTCCAGTTTCAGGACATCACCACCCAGCAACTCCACGGGGTGGTCCAGCTTCTGGTGGACGTCGAATCCCGCGTCGGTCGTGTCGCCGATCTGTTCGATCAGGCGGTCGGGGGACGCACGATCCTCCCTCCGGATGCCCTGACCTCCACCCAGGACTCGTCCACCCTCGCCTTCAACCCCAACGCGACGACCCGGGACGTGGGAACCAGGCAGGCCTACATTGATGCCGCCTTTCCCGCTTCCGCTCCTCGCTGAGGGAGGCGGGCCCGCCGCCGCCACTCCATCCGGGGAGCCCGTCCCCCTAGCGACTCCGTCCGATCCGGCCACTCACGAGGCCGCCAAGATGGCCGCCGTCACCACCGCGACGGCCGCCATCGCCCTCCCCTGTGTCCGGGCTCTGCGCCTGATCCGGGGCCGACTGGATTCCCTCGATGCCGCCGTGGACCCCGGCGTCATTCGCGCTCGGCTCCAGGACGCCGCCACGGAGATCGACCGGACCCTTGATCTTCTCGGTCGGGCCCTGCGCATGGCCTACCCCCGGCCCGGCCGGGTGGAACCCGTCGAGGTGCGGCTCCTGGTGGAGAACGTGCTGCCCTCGGTACGGGCTGGAATCCCCGCCACCGTTCGACTGCTCACGCGGTACCAGCATCGGGGGGACCGCGTCCTGGCTGACCCGGTTCAGATTCGCGAGGTCCTGCTCCACCTCGCTGTCAACGCCACCGAGGCGATGCCCGAGGGGGGGACCCTGCAGTTCCAGACCGGGCGCGCCGACGTCGCGGGAGTGCCCATCTCCGCGACCGGCGGTCACGGATTCGCCTGGATCGAAGTGCGCGACACTGGACGAGGGATCGCTCCGGACCTCCTCCCCCGCGTCTGTGAGCCGTTCGTCACCACCAAGACGAGCGAAGGCTCCGGACTCGGCCTCGCCATTCTCTACAACGTCCTGCGTGAACACGGGGGCGGTGTGACCATTGAGAGCACGCCGGGAATCGGGACCGCTGTCCGGATGTTCCTCCCCCGTACGCCTGTACCTCCCGGTCACCCGGATCGTGCGGCTTCCTCCCACTTTCTCCTTGATCGGCCCGACTTTTCGACAAGCTTCGAGTAGGCGCCCTCGCCGCGGAATTCCGCGCGCTGAAGGACGTGGCTTGTGCCTCCGGAGCCCCCCCCCGGGACGAACTCACGAAACTCCCTCCGTCCGCCGATAGTCACGCTTGGGCAGGGTGAGTCGGAGGCGAGCGTCCCCATACCAGAACCTCGGAGGCTGGACATGTTCGTGCGTGCAAGTGCCGTACTCTTCCTCGGGCTCTTCAGCGCGGGGCACCTGGTCGGCCAGGGTGGCCAGGATTCCACCCTGCAGGGCATTCGGCGGCACACACCGAGCGGCGAGTACACCGATCCGGCCAGTTTCTTTCGCTTCCACGGCTATGTGTCTCTCAGCTACACCGAGTCTGGCACCGATCTGGGCACCGACCCGGGGGCCACCCCGCAGATACTTGTCCCCGGGCCGGGGCGGCGTGGCAAGGCTCAAGGGGGATTCCGGTCTGATGCCGCCTTGTTCGTCGGAGGAGAGCCCTTTGAGAATGTGTCGGGGTTGGTCGAGATCCATTTCGTGGGCAATGCGTTGGATCCCGTGATTACGGAAGCGAAGGTCACCTGGGATGTGGTTCCGGCCGAACCGGGTCGCCGCTCGGCCTTCCGTCTCATCGCCGGCCGGTTCTGGACGCCCTTTGGCATCCACAACAATGAGTGGTTCAGCGCCCTCAACCGGTTCAGCCTCGTCTCGCCGGCCGCTGCCGAGGCCATCCCCGCCCATGTCAATGAGGTGGGTATCATGGCCGAGGGCGAAACCCAGCTCGGTGAGGGGACGGGACTCAACTGGGTTGCGTCTCTGGGAAATGGGGTGCCCGGATTCGACCTCATGCCCAACGTCGCGGGAACGGGACAGGATGGAGACGCCAATCGGACGGTGACCGGGCGGGTGGGATTTGTCACCGGGAGCCGGGTGCGCCTCTCCCTCGGCGGCAGCGCCATGATCGGCACGATGAGAGACGGGGAAGATCCCTCCCGGGCTGTCGATGATGTGATGCGATATGGCGCCGATGTCCGGGCGTTGGGCGGCGACATCTCCGTTCAGTCACACCGGATCAATCTGCGAAGCTACCTGTACTGGTCTCGCGAAGACCTCGACGACGCGCCCGTGTCCGGAATCGACCGCCTGGGACTCACCGTGGAGCCCTCGGTTACCCTCTGGTCACACGGCGCCTCTGGGCGCGCCGTGGAACTGGTGGGTCGGGCGAGCACCGCGCGGGAAGAGACCCTCTCAGGACAGACCCACCGCCGAACCCAATTCGCCCTGGGCGTGCTGGCCCGGGTGCGGCGCATGACCTGGGTCAGGATCGGGTATGTCGGCCAAACGGAGGGACGCGCCCTGCCGTCGCAGTCGAATGACGCATTCTCACTTGGCGTGACCACCAGCTTCTGACCACGGGGAGGCACCGATGTTGTGGACAGGTTCTCCCCGGCTCTGGCGCGGGGGTGTGCTGGTCGCCTTGGGGGTGACGCTGGCTGTCGGAATCCCGGGCACCGGAATGGCCCAGGAGGCGATGGGGGGGCCCGAGGCGGAGATTCTCCTCAAGGGCCTCAGCTACGACCGCGCCTCGGCCACTCGCGGCGGCGGCGCGCTCCGGATCGCAGTAGTACATGCGGCGGACGGACGGGCCGACGCCGAGGCCCTTGCCCTCCTCCTGGCCGCGGCGGGACCAGGAGGGAAGGCCACCGCCATCGCCATCCCCTTTACAAGTGTGGCGCAACTGATGGCCACCCTTGAAAAGGAGGGAGCCACGGCTCTCTTCGTTCACCGCTCCGCGCTCTCAATCATTGCGTCCCTCACCCAGGTGAGCCGGGGTCGCAAGATTCCCACCCTGGCCCATGAGGCGACCATGGTGGACCGGGGTGTGGCCCTGGGGGTGCGTGGCAGCGGAGCCTCGGCCCGTCTGGTGGTGAACCTGCGCGCCGCCAAGGTGGAGGGAATGGATCTGCCGGCGGCCCTCCTCGCCACCGCCACGGTCATCCAATAGGAGGAGACATGAGGAAGCGACTCGGGGAAACGCTCTCCGGACTCACGTTGGAACGCAGACTTGTTCTGACGTCGCTTGGGATCGGCATGGCGCTCGCCGCGTTCACCCTGGTTTTCGTGCCTTGGGAGCTGCGTCGCGTGGCGGGAGGAGGGTTGGAACAGAAGGGAGAGGCCCTGGCGGAACTTCTGGCCCGCACCAGCGCGCCCTCTGTCGAATTCGGCGACCTGTCGTCCCTCCAGCAGCTCCTGACCGGCGTTGCCGAAGACCCGGACTTCGCCGCGGCTCTTGTGCGCGACGCCGAAGGAGGCGTCCTGACCGCGGTTCCTGAGACTCTCACCGCGGACAGCATCGGAGCGGGAGTGTCCCGGGGCCTTCTCGTGGTCGAAAAATCCATCGAGGGCGCCGGTCGGCAGGTGGGTAGCCTGGCGCTGATGCTCTCGTCCGACCGCAGCCGGGCCACCCAGCGTGAGGTAGTTCTGATTCTGGTGGGAGTCACGTTCGGGCTCGCTCTCCTCGGGTGGTGGATCACCCGGCGTCAGGCGCGGCGCATCGGACGGGCGATCGCGGATGTGGTCCGGGTGGCCCGGGAGATGGCCGACGGTAACCTGAACCCCCTCATGAGCACCAGCCAGGCAACGGCGCGCGACGAGATCGCTCTCCTCACCGACGCCCTGGGCCGAACCCTCGCGGGGATGCGCGAGGCGCTGGAGTGCGAGCGGGTTGATTGGTCGGAGGTGGGAGCCCAGCGTCTCGCGACCGAGCGGCACCAGGCAGAACTGTCCTTGCGAGCGGACCGGGAGCGGGAACAGCACGAGACTCTGCAATCGGAGGTGACACGGGTTCTCGAGGTGGTGCACGCCGCGGTGGCGGGGGATCTGACCCGCCCTCTCCCCCCACTCACCGAACCGACGGTGGCCCGGCTGGGCCAGGCTCTGGGTGACCTTCTCGCCGACCTCCGCCAGCGCATCGGCGCCATCAATGGACAAGTGGCCGCCCTCGCGGGAGCCGCCACCGAAATGGCCGAAGTGGCGGAAAGCCTCGACCTGGAGGCGCGGGAAGCCCGCCGCCAGGTCGGGGAGGCGGCCGAGGTGGTGACGGGGGTGGATACCGCCGTCACCACCGTGAGCGGAAGTGTCGAGAACCTGACGGCCTCGCTCCAACAGGTCGCCACCCATGCGGTCGAGGCCTCCACGGTGGGGCAGTCCGCCATTCAGGCCCTGGAGGAAGCCGACGAGACGATGCGTCGCCTCAGCCGCTCGTCCGGAGAAATCGGTGATGTGGTGCGGACCATCACCGAGATCGCGAGCCAGACCAATCTGCTCGCTCTCAACGCCACCATCGAGGCGGCGCGCGCCGGCGACGCCGGCAAGGGCTTCGCGGTCGTGGCCAACGAAGTGAAGGATCTTGCGAGGGGTACCGCCCGGGCCACCGACGAGATCGGCGGCAAGATTGCCACCCTGCAGTCGGACAGCGGCGATTCAGTGCAGTCGATCGCCCGGATCGACGAAGTGATTCGCCGCATCAACGACATCCAGTCGGGCATCACCGATTCCGCCGGCCGCCAGCGAGGCACGGCAGGCGCGATCGGGGCTCAGGTGGTGGATGTGGCCCAGGGAAGCTCCCGCATCAAGGCCATCATGGACCGGGTGGCCACCGGAGCCGAGCGCACGACCGCGGGAGCCGCCCGCACCTTCCAGGCTTCCCGAGCCCTGACCGGCCACGCGGATGAGTTGGGGATGCTGGTGGCCCACTTCCAGGTCGGAACCTCCGGCGCAGACAGGACCCGAGAGGACCCCTCCCCGGAACCACGGTCCCCCCGGCATCGCCGGTCCGCACCCGTCCCCGTTCCGGGTTGAGGTGGCCCCGGGGATTCAAGACCGCCACGGGACACTCCGATACTCTGCCAGGATCACTTCGGCCTCCCCCTGTCGCCCGGGCCGGTGACCGAGGGCTCACCCATGAGGGAGAACGCAATGACGATTGCTCCGGACGCCGCCGCCGGGTGGCGAGGCCACCCCCGCGGGGGCACGCCCCGGCACGAACCTCGGCGGTGGTTCACCACGCGGGACGGACGAATGGCCGAGGCGGAATGGAAGGCGCGGATGAGCGCGATCGACGCCGCGATGGCGGTGATTGAGTTCCGGATGGATGGAACGATACTCCACGCCAACGCGAACTTCCTCTCGGCGATGGGGTATTCCGCCACCGAGGTCATCGGCCGCCACCACAGCGTTTTCGTACCGCCCGACCAGCAAGGTCGGGAATACCGGGAGTTCTGGGCCGCGCTGAACAGGGGAGAGCACCGAAAAGGGGAATTCTCCCGGATCGGAAAGGACGGGAGGGAGATCTGGATCGAGGGATCGTATTCACCCATCCTGGATGCGGCTGGCACGCCGGTCAAGGTGGTGAAGCACTCGATCGATGTGACGAGCCGGGTCCGGATGGAGCGGGAGGTGCGGGAGGCCCGTGAACGGGAGCAGGCGGAATCCGAGACTCTGAACCAAAAAGTGCAGTCCCTCCTCGAGGTGGTGACCGCGGCGGCTGACGGAGACCTCACCCGCGACATCCCCTTTCGAGGCACCGACCCGATCGGACGAATGGCCGACGGCCTGGACCGGCTCCTGATCCAGTTTCGCCAGAGTCTCGGAGCCATCAAGCAGAGCGTCCACACCATGTCGGCGGCGACCGGAGACATCGAGCGCATCGGGCGGGAGATCCGGGGACGAGCGGGGGAAACCTCCACCCAGGCGGAGGTGGTCTCGGTGGCCTCCGAGGAGGTGTCCGCGAACGTCCAAACGGTGGCGGCCGGTGCCGAGGAGATGACAGCGAGCATCAAGGAAATTGCGACCAATGCCACCGCCGCCGCGCGCGTGGCGACCCGGGCCGTGGCCGTCGCCGAGGCCACTAACCAAACCGTGGGGAAGCTCGGCGAATCCAGCGCGGAGATCGGGCAGGTCATCAAGGTCATCACCTCCATCGCGGAGCAGACCAATCTGCTGGCGCTCAACGCGACGATTGAAGCGGCGCGGGCGGGAGAGGCGGGGAGGGGGTTCGCCGTGGTGGCCAACGAGGTCAAGGAACTGGCCAAGGCCACCGCCAAGGCCACGGAAGAGATCAGCGGCAAGATCGAGGCGATTCAACTCGATACCAGCGGGGCGGTGACCGCCATTGGCGAAATCAGCGGAATCATCACCCAGATCAGCGACCTCCAGACGACCATCGCGAGCGCCGTGGAGGAACAAACCGCGACCACGGCCGAGATCGGGAGGAACGTGACCGAAGCCGCGAAGGGGACGGGGGAAATCGCCTCCACGATCACCAGCGTCGCCCAGGCTGCCGTGGCCACCACCGATGGAGCCCGGGAGGCCACGAAGGCCGCGGAAAACCTCCGCCATACCACCACCACACTCGAAGAGCTCGTGGCCCGGTTCCGAACCTGAATCCGGACGACACGCCCCTTACCTTGGCGATCAGGAGTGCATCATGCAGGATGTCGATGAAATCGTACAGGAGTTCCTCGTGGAGTCGGTCGAGGGGCTCGACCAGATGGACCGGGACCTGGTGGCCCTCGAGCGACGGCCCGCCGACGTCGAGCTGTTGAGCCGGATCTTTCGCTGCATCCATTCCATCAAGGGTGCCAGCGGATTCCTCGGGTTTTCCCGGCTGGGCGACGTGGCCCACGCCGGGGAAAGCCTCCTCAGCGAGCTGCGGGACGGCCGACTGGTGCTCACACCGGCGATCACCAGCGCCCTCCTGCAACTCGTCGACGCGATCCGCCTCATTCTGGACCACGTCCGGGACACCGGAAAGGACGGCACGGAAGAATGGGGGGCCCTGATCTCCCTCTTCCAGACCCTCCAGACGGGCAAGGAGGGCAACGGGAAGGGGAACGGGAATGGGCACCATTCCGCGGAGTCTCCCGCCTCGGTCCCAACCCCGGAAGAATTCGGGGCCGTCGCGGCCGCCCCCGAGACCGCGGATCCGGAGCCCGCCGGGATTCCCCCCGGCTCGAGCGCACCGCCGGATGCGCCGGTTGTCGCGCGGGAGCGCCGGTCCGACCCCGTGGCCCGGAGCAACATCCGGGTGGACGTGGGACTGCTCGACCGGCTCATGAACCTCGTGGGGGAGCTCGTCCTCGCCCGGAACCAGGTCGTGCGCCATACCTCTCTCAAGGCCGACGCCGGTCTCACCGCCACGGCCCAGCGGCTCAACCTGATCACCACGGAGCTGCAGGAAGGGGTGATGAAGACCCGCATGCAGCCCATCGGCAATGTGTGGAGCAAGTTCCCCCGCGTGGTGCGGGATCTGGCGGTGCAGTGCCACAAGCAAGCCCGGATCGAGATGGATGGCCGCGAGACCGAACTCGACAAGACCATCATCGAGGCGATCACCGACCCCCTCACTCACGTGGTCCGCAACTCGATGGACCATGGACTCGAGGGACCGGAGGAGCGCGTCGCCGCGGGGAAGCCCGCCGAGGGTCGTCTCCTCCTCCGCGCCTATCACGAGGGGGGACAGGTCAACATTGAAGTCTCCGATGATGGTCGCGGCATCGACCCGGAACGGATCAAGGCCAAGGCCGTCCAGAAGGGAATCATCACTGCCGAAGTGGCGGCCCGCCTCGGTGAACGGGAAGTCTTCGACCTGGTCTTCGCCCCGGGGTTCTCCACCGCGGCCGAGGTCACGGCGGTGTCGGGTCGCGGGGTTGGCATGGATGTGGTGCGCACCAACATCGAGCGGATCGGCGGCACGGTCGATCTGCAGAGCGTGATGGGACAGGGAACCACCCTCCGCATGAAGATCCCACTCACCCTCGCCATCATCCCCGCCCTCACCGTGTCGAGCCGCGGAATACGCTACGCCATTCCGCAGGTGAATCTCCTGGAACTCGTCCGCGTGGATCCCGCTGGCGCCGGGCCGGGGGTCGAACTGGTCCACGACGCGCCGGTCTTTCGGCTGCGGGGGGATCTCCTCCCGCTCGTGGACCTGGCCCAGGCGCTCGGAGGACCCCGCAGGCACTGGACCGCCGGTGGATCGCGGGACGCGATCAGCATCGTCGTGCTCCACGCCGACGGACGACCCTTTGGTCTCATCGTGGATGACATCACCGACACCGAGGAAATCGTCGTCAAACCGCTCAGCAAGCTCCTGAAGAACGCCACCCTCTTCGCCGGCGCCACCATCATGGGCGATGGCTGCGTGGCCCTCATTCTCGACGTGCCGAGCCTGGCCCACAAGGCGGCGGTTCTCGCCACCGGCCAGGGCGCCCGCCGCGAAGTCGAGGAGGAGGATACCCAGGACCAGACCCGCCGCGCGGCGACCCGCCTCCTCATCTTCCACCTGGGGGACCATCACCGGATGGCGGTGCCGCTCTCCGAGATCTCCCGGCTCGAGGAGTTTCCCGCCGACGCGGTGGAATGGGCCGGGCATGAACGCGTCGTCCAGTATCGCGGAGCCATCATGCCCCTCATCCAGTTGGCCGATGTCCTGGGGCATGAGGCGACGAGCCCGGTGGCGGGCCCCTTGCCGGTCGTGGTGTACGCACGCCAGGGCAAGCCGGTCGGCATCGTCGTCGGGAAAATCCTCGACATCATCGAGGAAACTCTCCCCCCCGAGGTCGCGGATTCCACCCTTCCCATGCAATCCGTCGTGCTCCAGGGCCGGGTGACCGACCTGCTGGATCTCGAGGCGGTGATCGCGTCCCACGAGGTCGTCCAGCCCGACCCTGAATACTCAACCCCGGCGCTCGCCGAAGCGGGAGTCTGACCATGGCCCCTCCATCCCAGCTCTGCACCTTCCACGTGGACACCCTCTTCCTGGGCATCAGCGTGGTTCAGGTTCAGGAAGTGCTGCGGGAACAGGAAACCACCCCTGTTCCCCTCGCCGCGGACTCCATTTCCGGACTCATGAATCTCCGGGGACAGATCGTGACCGCCATCGATCTCCGGACCATTCTCGGATTGCCGCCCCGTCCCGAGGGGAACCGCGCCATGAACGTGGTCATTCGAACCGCCGATGGCGCCGTGTCTCTGATGGTGGACGACATCGGCGACGTCATCGAAGCCGCAGAGGATACCTTCGAGCCCCCACCGGACACCCTGACCGGTGGGGCCCGAAACCTCGTGCTGGGGGTGCACAAGCTCCCGGACGCCCTCCTCCATGTCCTCGACGTGGACCGCGTGCTCACCCTGGAAACGGTGCCGGCGGCCTGTGCCACATAACGCCCCCTTCCGCCCGCCCCCGGCGGCGACCACACCAGGAGAGGGCCGGGGGGGGCACCCTCCGATCCGCATCCTCATCGTGGATGACTCCGCCGTGATCCGGCGCCTGGTCAGCGGTGTGATCGAGATCGATCCGCGGCTCGAGGTGGTGTCCACCGCTCCCAACGGGGTCATCGCCCTCCAGAAGGTGGCCCAACTCCACCCCGACCTCGTGATCCTCGACGTCGAGATGCCCGAACTCGATGGTCTGGGCGCCCTGGTGGAGATCCGGAAGCACTGGCCCACTCTTCCTGTCATCATGTTCAGCACATTGACGGAACGCGGGGCCGCCACCACCATCGACGCCCTCACCCGCGGCGCCACCGATTACGTCACCAAGCCCACGAGCCTCGGGAGCGCCGACCTGGCTCGCGAGCGGGTGCGCGAGCAGCTCGTTCCCAAGATCCTCGCCTTCTGCCGGCACCCCGGCCGGAGAACCCCGGTCGTCCCCCGAAGCCCCGGACCCTCCATCCCGGCGGTCCTCACCGCGAATGCACCCCCTCCCGTTCGCCGTCCGGCCGCGCGTCTGCCACGGTCCCCCCGCCCGGTGGACGCGCTCGTGATCGGAGTGTCCACCGGTGGCCCCAACGCCCTGGCCACCCTGCTGCCGCAAATCGACGCCCGCTTCCCGGTTCCCATCCTCGTGGTCCAGCACATGCCGCCCATGTTCACCCGGCTCATGGCGGAGCGCCTCGATGCGATCTGCCCCCTGCACGTGGCCGAGGCGACGGAGGGGTGTGTGGTCGAGCCGGGGCACATCTGGATCGCGCCCGGAGATTTCCACATGGTGCCCCGGCGGGAGGGAAAGCGGGTCCTCCTCACTCTCGCCTCGACTCCCCAGGAGAATTCCTGCCGCCCTTCGGTGGATCCGCTCTTCGCCGCCGCTGCGTCGATCTACGGGGCCGGTGCTCTGGGCCTCATCCTGACGGGGATGGGTCAGGACGGATTGAGAGGAGCCGGGGAGATCCGGAAGGCCGGAGGACGGATCATCGTTCAGGATGAACCGTCCTCCGTCGTCTGGGGAATGCCCGGAGCCGTCGTCCGCGCCGGCCTTGCCGATGCCGTGGTACCCCTCGACACCATCGCGGCCCAACTCGCCCTGGCGGTTGCCTCCACTCCTCTCCCTTCCGAAGGCCTCTCCATGGCCCCGTCCGGAACCGTCAGGCCACTCCATGCCCATTAACCCCGAGACGTTTGTGTGGGTTCGCGAAATGGTGCGCCGCCGCGCCGCCATCGTGCTGGAGGACGGAAAGGAGTACCTCGTGGAATCGCGACTCGGACCCCTGGCCCGGGCCCGCGGCTGCCCCTCCATCGATGCCATGATCGCCACGATGCGGGGCCGCCAGGATCTTGTCCTCGAACGCGACATCATCGAAGCCATGACCACCAACGAAACCAGCTGGTTTCGGGACGTGCACCCCTTTGAAGCTCTGAAGGCCCATGTTCTCCCCGAGATCATCGCCCGGCGCCAGGCGGAACGCCGGATTCGGATCTGGTGTGCCGCCTGCTCGAGTGGCCAGGAACCGTACACGATCGCCATGACGATCCGGGAGCATTTCCCGTCGCTTCGAGACTGGGATATCAGCATTCTCGGAACCGATATTTCTCGGGAGATGGTGGAGCGCAGCGCCCGGGGGCAATACGGTCAGATCGAAATGAACCGCGGCCTTCCCGCCTCCCTCCTTATCAAGTACTTCGACAAGACCGGGATGCACTGGCAGGTCAAGCCCGTGCTCTCCAGCATGTGCGAGTTTCGCGAACTCAACCTCATCGAGCGATGGGGACCCATGCCGGAAACGGACATCATCTTCCTTCGTAACGTGTTGATTTACTTCGACGTCAGCACGAAGAAACAGATCATCTCCGGCATGGCGCGCATTTTGCCACCGTGGGGGTACCTGTTCCTCGGCGGCGCGGAGACCACCCTCAACCTCGATGTGGGGTTTGAACGTGTCCAACTCGATCGCGCCGGGTGCTACCGGCCGACAGCCGCGGGAGGGCGACTTGCAATTTCTGGAAGATGAGCTGAGACAGGTGACCGAGATGGTCTGGGACTCCGTCCTGGGAGTGACCCTCCTCCGTCAGGAAGGGATTCCCGATCCCCCGGCGCGACTTCTCGCCGGCTGTGTGCACGTGACCGGTGCGTGGGAAGGAGCGGTGCTCATCGAATGCTCGGCGCGGACCGCATCCCACGCGGCTGGCGTGATGTTCGGCGCACCCTCCGACACCCTGGCAGAGGCGGATGTTCTGGATGCCCTCGGAGAACTGGCCAACATGACCGGAGGGAACGTCAAGGCGCTCCTCCCGGGGCCCTCGACCCTTTCCCTCCCCACGGTGGTGGCGGGGACGGAATACACCACGCGGATTCCGGGAAGCACGCTCCTCTCCGCAGTGGCCTTCGACTGGGAGGGGGATCCCCTCGTGGTCCGTCTGATGCGAAGAACGCCGGAGGAGAATCATGTCTGAGGATCATCGGCGAGAAGTGAGCCGGGTGCACGGCCACATCAACGCGTTGGTCACCCTGGGGGGAGGTGACCCGCAGGAGGCCGAGTGTGACAATCTCAGCCTCCTCGGTGTCCTGCTGCGTACGCGGGGATGCCTGCCCCAGGGCGCCGCATGTACGGTGCGCCTGGTCCTCGATGGCGGGGAGAGCGACGTCACCCTGTCCGGCACCGTGGTCCGCGAGACTGCGCAGGGTGGTGCCATCCGGTTCCAGTCCGTAGTGGGTGCCGAAGCGCTGGAGCACCTCCACAACCTGGTGCTCTACAACAGCCATGAGCCCGAAAAGATCGCCTCGGAATTTCACGCCCACCTTGGCCTCCGGAGAGACTCATGATCGGGGACAATGCTCTGACGCTCGCAGGAACGTGGAGGAACACATGACGGGACACGCCATGATCGTCGATGATTCCCGGGCCATCCGGGGTATCATCGGAAACACGCTCAAGGAACTCGGCTTCGAGGTCGCCTCGGCCGGGAACGGCCGGGAGGCCCTGGAGCAGCTCCCCGGTCTCCCGGCACTCGATCTCTTCCTGGTCGATTGGAACATGCCGGAGATGAATGGCTACGAGTTTCTTCAGGCCGTTCGCAAGGAGGCGCAGTGGGACAAGGTCCCCGTGGTCATGGTCACCACGGAAACGGAGTTCGGCCAGATGGAACGAGCGCTGGCCGCCGGGGCCAACGAATACATCATGAAGCCCTTCACCCGGGATGTGCTCCGGGAGAAACTTCAACTTCTCGGGTTCGCTTGTGAATGACGGGATGGGGCCTGCTCACGCATCCAGGGTCGATGACATCCCCTCCTGAGAATGCGGCTGCGGTGGGGAGGACGGGGTTCCCGGCGTCCCGCATTCCCCAGTACCTGGTCGCCGGGTCGGTCGCGGCGCTGACCTTCTACCTCCTTCTCGACCTCGCTGTCGGGGGGCCGGTCAGCCGAGTCCCTCCGGCCCAGGGCGCCACGATCCACTTGATCAGCGAGTGGACCACCCTTCTCTTTGCCCTCGGGACCTTCGTCACCGTCACGCTCCGCTTCTCGCGGGACGGGGAAGCAGCCGCCATGGTCGTGGCCACGGGCCTCCTCCTCGCCGGCCTGGGCGACGGCGTGCATGCCATCCAGTCCGCCGGCTTTCTCCCCGCCGCCCGGAATCCTGACCAGTGGTGCGCCGTCAATTGGAGTGCCAGTCGAACCCTCAGCCTGGTCCTTCTGGCGTACGGTGGCCTCTGCATGCAGGCGGGGAGAACGTGCCATCGGGGTTGGCGATGGGCAGTGCCGGCGGTGGTGACCTTGGGCCTCGTGCTCGCCGTTGCGGCCTACCTGACCTCGCGCTCTTTCGGGGCGACGGTGACCTTCCCGGACGCGACCGTGACGCGCCCGCTCGACCTGGTGCCTGCCCTCATGGCCGCGGCTCTCCTGGTTGCCCTTCCGCGCCACAACGATTCCTGGTGGCGGCGGTCCTGCCTCGGGGTCGGCATCTACGTCAGCCTCGTCCCGTTCCTCATCGGCCAGGTGCTCCTGGCGTTCGGGACCCGGGCGGAATTCGACGGTCCCTTTCTCGCCGCGCACCTTCTCAAGTTGGCGGTCTTCGGGTTGCCCTTCGTGGGAGCGATGCTCGACTTCGGCGAGTCTCTTCGGAGGACCCGGCAGATCGAGGAACATCTGGTGGACACGGCCAGCCGCCTCGATGAGTCGCACCGGGACCGGGAGTCGATGCTGCGTCATCAGGAACGCCGCTTCCGGAGCGTGTTCGAGGCCTCGATCGATCCGATCATTCTGGTCCGTCTCGATGATCTGGGGATTCTCGACGCCAATCCAAGAGCCTGCCGCCTCCTCGGGTATGATCGCGGGGAACTCTGCTCGATGACGGCCGAGGCGATCCACCCCCACGAGATGGAGAGGCTCAAGACCTTCGCCCTCGGAGCTGCGGAGGTGGGAGGTGCCCGATCCACCGAGTTCTCCTGCCTCACTCGATGTGGAGAACAGGTTCCGGTCGAGGTGTCCGCGTCGTTCTTTCGTGCTCCCGAAGGCGGCATGGTGCTCGTGGCCACCGTACGCGACCTGCGGGGCCGCCTGGCCGCCGAAGCCCACCAGCGACGACTGGAGGCCGACCTGGCTCAGGCGGCCCGGGTCGAGGCCGTCGGCCGCCTGGCGGCAGGGGTGGCGCACGACTTCAACAGCCTGCTGACCGTGATCCTTGGGATCAGTGACGATCTGCTGGCGCAGCGGGACCTCACCCCCGAGGTACGTCAGGCGGTGCAGATGGTGGGCGAGGCCGGCGGGAAGGCATCCGCCCTGACCCAGCAACTGCTGACGTACAGCCGGAAGCAGGCTCTCACCCGCAAACCGCTTGACCTCAACACCTCCGTGGCCGGGATCGAAACCCTCCTCCGGAGAGCCCTCCCCTCCTCGGTGACTCTGCGGGTTGAGCTTCTCGATTCCCCGGCCTGGGTCGAGGCCGACCCTGGCGGCATCGACCAGGTCGTGATGAACCTGGGGCTCAATGCCCGGGATGCCATGCCGAACGGAGGCGAGCTGGTGGTGTCCGTGGTGCGTTACCCCGCAGCGGAGGGCGAGGGCGTGGATCAGGTCGGCATTCGCATCGCCGATAGGGGCGACGGGATTCCCGAGGAAATCCTCCCCCACATCTTCGAACCCTTCTTCACCTCCAAGTCACGGGGTCGGGGAACCGGACTTGGCCTGGCGACGGTACAGGGGATCGCCCAGCAGCATGGAGGATCCGTCGCGGTCTCGCCCAACCCCGGGGGGGGAACGGTCTTCGAGTTCCTGATTCCCGGGGGAACGGGGAATCCGGCTCCCGCAGCAACGACACCCTCGGATCCGGTGGTGGGGTCACTGGAAGGGGTGCATGTGCTCCTGGCCGACGACGACGAAATGGTGCGCGAATCGGTGGCCCGGACCCTCGCCAGGCAGGGAATGACCGTGGTCACGGCCGACAGCGCCGCCACCGCTCTCCGGCACCTGGAGTCGCACGGACCGGAACTGTTCGACCTCCTCATCACCGATGTGGTGATGCCGGGCACGAGCGGAATCGATCTCGCCCGCACTGTGGTCACCCGGTGGCCCTTCATCCGTACTCTGCTCATCTCGGGGTACAGCCCCGAGGGACTCCACCCCGAGGACGACCGGTCCTTCACCTTCCTCGCCAAGCCGTTCACCACGGAACGCCTCCTCGAGGTGGTGATGCGCACCCTCCAGCCCGATCCCGCCCACATCGCCACGATCCCCGCGTCCGAATCGATCGTGCAGGTCATGTCCGACCAGGGGAGCAATCCCTCCTCTCGCACAGAACCGCGCCCCTCGTCAGCAAGCTGACACGGGATCGTTGTTCGCCGCCTCGCAGTCGCCTACGTTGCCCGCATGCACATCCGGACATCCAAGGCTCCCGCCTTTCGCGCGCTCGATCCCGAAGGCGACAACGGTGGGGTGTCCCCAGAGGCAGTGGAAACCTTCTTTCGCACCCCCGTCGATCACCTCTTCACCCGGAGCCATGCCCCTCCACCGGTGATCGATCCCGCAACCTGGCGCCTCGAGGTCACCGGCCAGGTGCGCCGCCCGGTGTCGCTGTCGCTGGAGGATCTTCGCACCCGCTTCCCAGCCCGGGAGGTGGTGGCGACCATGGTCTGCGCCGGGTTCCGCCGCCGCGAACTCCTCTCGGTGGCCCCCCTGCCCGGGGAACTCCCCTGGGAACTCGAGCCCGTGGGAACCAGTGGCTGGCGCGGAGTGTCCCTCGCCGCCCTCCTCGAGCATTGCGGGGTGGACTCGACAGCGCGTCACGTGGAGGCGATCGGACTCGATGCGGTGCGCCGAGGGGATGAACCCCCGTTCGGATTCGGAGCCTCGATCGGGATCGAGAAGGCGCGGGATCCCGACGTCCTCGTGGCCTGGGAACTCGACGGGATGCCCCTCCCGGCGGCCCACGGCTTTCCGGTACGTCTCGTCGTGCCGGGATGGATCGGGGCCCGGAGCGTGAAGTGGCTTGGCCGGATCGTGCTGCGCGAGGACCCGTCTCCCAACTACTTCCAGACCAGGGCGTACAGGTTGCGGCGCACGGTCAACCCCGACGATCCCCGCGATGTCACCGCCGGTGAGGTGCTGGAGGAGGTGGCACTCAACTCGGTGATCACCTCGCCGGTCGAGGGCACCGGAGTTCGAGCCGGAGCTGTTCCCGTAACCGGCTGGGCGATCGGGCCCGGGGCCGAGTCC
Organism: Gemmatimonadales bacterium; assembly: GCA_041741375.1. Classification (GTDB taxonomy): domain Bacteria; phylum Gemmatimonadota; class Gemmatimonadetes; order Gemmatimonadales; family GWC2-71-9; genus OFTM291. Next base: position 24,555 of record JBGSKF010000200.1, read on the forward strand.
CCCGCCCGGGTGGACCTCTCGGTCGATGGCGGGGCCACCTGGACTCCGGCCCCGATCGTGGAATCGGACGACCGGTGGACCTGGCGCCTCTGGCACGCCACGGTCACGCTCCCGCCGGGCAGACACGAGCTGGTGGTCCGAGCCTGGGACCAGGCGGGACGATGCCAGCCGGCCAGTGTGAGGGAGACGTGGAACGCCAAGGGGTACGCCAACAACGCCTGGCACCGGGTCACCATTGACGTTCGAAGTGTGAAGGAGGAAGTGTGAAGGAAGAGGCGATCCGGATGGTACCGGGATCCTCACACGAAGACACGAAGGCACGAAGGGATATGGAGGTTCGAGCGTTCCTCGGAGCGTGCTCTTTCAGGGAGTTGAAGGCTCGTCCGTCAGCAGACCGAACCCCGCGGTCTGGAAGTCGCGGTCGAAGGCAAACGCCAGTTGGAGCTTTTCCCGCCGCATCACCGCAAAGGTCACCGCGTCGGTGAGGGAGACTCGCTGGTCCGCGAACCGGGCGAGCCACTCCTCCATCGCCGTGTCGAGAAGTTCGGTGTCCACCGGGAGCCATGCGTATGCCGGATCCCGCCGGACCGCTACCACAACCTCCCGAGCCACAACGGGGCCGCGCCACCGGAGCAGGTGCCCGTGGAGCTCGGCCAGGACCAACACCGTGCCGGTCCACCGGCCGCCCCGCTCAAGGAAGTGGCGCGCGATCGACACAGCCTCGTCGTGATACTGATCCCGGGGATTGGCCAGGGCCAGCAGCGCGCCGGTGTCAATCGCCGCGCGGGTCGGGGCAGGGTTCCGGCGGGTAGAGGTACGCATCGTGATTCCGCGCCAGGTCGGAGGGAAGGTCGGCTGAATCGGATCCCCGCCCAAGCACTCCGATGATCTGGTCCAGAGAGGCGCCGGGACCGCAGGTTGCCAATATCTCCCCCGCCACTCGCCGAAGGCCCCGTCGCAGAACCTCGGCCTGGGGAATGCCGGCCGTCCGCGCCACCTCCTCCAGAAGGAGCTTTTCGTCGGAATCCAGGTAGACCTGGACCGGTTCGCGGACGCGAGCGGGGGGGGGTGTCATGCACTCAATGTAAACGATGCATGTATAGAGTCAATGTTTACATGTACATACTACATTTGTTGTAAGGGTCAGATCAACTCGATCTGCGCCGTGTGCCCCGGGGTCGCTGCGAGCTTCCGGTCGCGCGTCAGCAGGCACCCGCCCAGCGCCTCGGCGAGGGCCACATACGTGGCGTCATATGCGGTGAGGTTGCTCCGCAGCGCCCAGATCCGCGAGAGCATCGGAGTGTGGACGTACCGGGTCAGGGGGAAGGCGTGCAGCACCTGAAGTGCGCGAGAACCCCGTGCGGGGTCGAGAACCCCGTCGAGTATGATCACCGCGCGTCGCGCTCGGCCCGCACCGCCTCGGCTCCCGACTCCGGAGTGACCACCGGCCCCAGCGCGCGGAGTCGTTCCGCGAGTTCCGACGGTGTGAGCTGCTCCACCACCCGTTCCAGCTCAAGCCGCAGGAAATCCGACAACGACATCCCGGCCCCGGCCGCCCGGGCCTTGAGCCGGCGGTGCAACTGTTCCGGCACGTGCCGAACCTGAATCATCTTCGACATGTGTATAACATGAATACATGTGTACCACATGTCACGCGAAGGGAAATCCGGTGCCCTTTCGCGTCCCTGAACGGGCCCTGACTTCCTCCGCGGCTCCGCGCCTCCGCGAGAGCTCTTCCCGGAGTCTTTGTCCCTACACCGCCCGCGCGAAGTGCCCCCGGGTGTATCCCGAGGCCAGGGTCCGGCCCGGTCCGGGGCCGACCCCGTCTCCCGCCGCCAACCGGTTCAGCGCCCCGCGATACCACTCCGTCACCGTCTCGACCGGATCTCCCGGCACGTTGAACAGCAGCCGGTAACTCCGGACGCCGTCCCGCCAGACGGCCGGGAGGAACTCGGCGCCATCCACCGGCCGGGAGTGCAGCAGCCGGTTGCGGCAGGCCGAATCGGTGGCCACCGGAAAGGTGTACCCGGCCGGATCGGTCAGCTCCACGTGAGAGTGCTTCTGCACGCAGAGGTCGCGGCAGGTGGCCGGGACCCGGTCGAAGGCCGCGCTCAGGACGCAATGCTCCAGGGTCATTCCCTCGGGGCGGCCATGGACCACCACCTCGAAACCACGCCCTTCCCATGGCCCCACCACGTCGGCGATCTCCTCCGTGGTGAGTTCGACCGACACCACGATCCGTCGCGCCCCCAGGCCGAACACCAGGTCCGCGGTGTGGGCGTTGAACACATTGGCCGCGTAGTCCGCCACCACATCCTGGCCCTGGCTCCCGAGTTCGGCGACGAGGCCGAGATGGCCACTCGTCACGGGGAGCCCCAAGGCGAGCCACTTGTCCACCACGCGCCGCTCGGCGGGACGGATGATGGTGGGCGTCCGGAGCCGGAGCGAGACCCCGCGGTCGGCGAGTTCGCCCGCGAGTGCCCGGACGTGGCTCACCGGGGGCGTCGGATGCCGGAGAAAAAGATCGAGCGAGATCTCATCCGCACCGTGAGCCGCGGCGATTCGGGCATCATCGAGGCGCCAGGTCTCCACCACGAGGCGGCCTCGCTCCGGGTGGGTGTCGATCACGGCACGGGGTGACGAGAGCACCACGGCCTGGCTGAGGCGAGCGGCGCGCTCGGTGAGGCGATCGTGCAGAGCGGAGTCCCGGACCGGCAGCAACCGCGACACCGCTTCCTGGCGCAGGTCGTTGAGAACGCTGACCGGAAGGAAGAGACCGTCCGGGAGGCGGGTCCGGTCGAGGGACCGCAGGACCCACGGCGTGCCGCCGAGCCGGCCGAGCTGCTCGCCGAGCTGGGTGTCGTCGAGGGAACGCTTCTGGGCGGGGGCGAGTGGGACACTGCTCGCCACGGTCACCGCACCGAACGAGGTGCGGAAAGTAACGGTAAGGGGTGCCTCGGCGGCGCCCTCCACGGTCAGATCCATCGGCGCGCGCGGCGCTGCGGGGTCGGCCAGAGTCTCCCAGCTTGCCCGGGCCGAGGTGAGCAGAGTGGCCTGGGCCGACCGAACCACGATCCATCCCCGCGGGACCGGGTCGGCGCCGGGAGGGAGCATCACCGACTGCACGATCCCGTCTCCCTCCGACCGAAGGGTCCGGATTTGGCGCACCGCGAAGCCGGAGTTCCCAGCCGCCGGCCCATCGGGGTGCTCGAAGCCGAGTCCGTCCCCCGTGGCGATGGCATCGCTCACCCGCACTTCCAGCGCGGAGGCGTCGCTCCGGGTCACCACTCCGAGTACCGCGCCGCGGTTGTCGGGTTGGGTGCGGGTCACGTAGTCGCGCCCCTGCCGTCCCCCGTACATCCCGCCGGTGAATCCTCGCGAAAAGATCTGGACCAGAGGTTGCACTTCGGCGGGTGCAGGTGGGGTGCGGATTCCCTGGCCCAAGCGATCGAGGAAGGTGCGCCAGGTGCTGGTGACGGTGGCCACATACTCCGGTTTCTTCTTCCGGCCCTCGATCTTGAGGCAACCGACCCCGGCGTCCGCGATCGCGGCCAGATGGTCGTGGGCTGCGAGGTCCCGCGCCGAAATGAGATACCCCCGGTCGAGCTCCTCGCCGGTGGTGCCGTCGGCCAGGAGGTAGTCCTTCCGGCACGACTGGGCGCACGAGCCGCGGTTGGCGCTTCGGTCGGAGATCATCCCCGACATGTAGCACTGCCCGGAGTAGGCGATGCAGAGAGCGCCATGGATGAAGCTCTCGAGCCCGAGGTCCGGCACGGCGGCGTGAATCGCGGCGATGTCCTCCACGGTGTTTTCCCGCGCCAGCACCACGCGGTCCACACCGAGGTCCCGCACCAGGCGCGCGCCGGCGGGATCGTGCACCGTCATCTGGGTGGAGCCGTGGAGTTCGAGGGTGGGGTAGAGAGAGCGGATCAGGCGGACGGCGCCCAGGTCCTGGACGATGGCGGCGTCGATGCCGCAGTCGATGCAGGCGCCCAGGTGAAGGAGGGCGTCCTCCAGTTCCCGCTGCTTGAGGAGGATGTTGAAGGTGAGGTAGACCCGGGCGCCGCTCGCATGGGCGATCCGGCAGGCAGTCGCGAGGTCCTCCAAGGTGAGCTGGGCGCCATCGTCCCGGGCGTTGAACCGCTCGGCGCCGAGGTACACGGCGTCGGCTCCGTTGGCCACGGCGGCACGGACGGCGTCGAGAGAGCCCGCGGGGGCCAGGAGCTCGGGGACCCGCGGGGCGGCGGGGGCAGGGAAACGGGACATGGGAGGAATATGCCTACTTCCAGGACATAGGACGTAGGACTTGGGACGTAGGGCCTAGGACGTAGGACTTAGGACGTAGGCCCCCTACACCCTACTCCCGACTCCCTACACCCTACTTTATTCCCTGCATGTTTCCCTACCGGGACGACAACCCGACCTTCCTGACGCCGGTCGTCACCGTCGGCCTCGTGGCGGCCAACCTGCTGGTCTGGTTCCTGGTGCAGGGAGCCGGACAGCAGGCGGCCATCGCGGGCTCGGTCTGCGAACTCGGGCTCATCCCCGCCGAGCTCCTGGGCCAGGTTCCCGCCGGCACCCGGATCCCGCTCGGCGGCGGAGCGAGTTGTGTGCTCGGCTCCGCGCCGGTCTGGTACACCCCCGTTTCCTCGATGTTCCTGCATGGCGGGTGGCTCCACGTGATCGGCAACATGTGGTTCCTCTGGCTCTTCGGCAACAACGTCGAGGACGCGATGGGCCACCTTCGCTTTCTGGTGTTCTACCTGCTGACGGGGCTCATCGGGGCGGGAGGGCAGGTGATGGTGCATCCGGACAGCACCATTCCGATGGTGGGGGCGAGTGGAGCCATCAGCGGGATCATGGGGGCCTATATCCTCTTGTATCCCAAGGTGCGGGTCCACGTCCTCTTCTTTCTCGGGTTCTTTGTCTTCACCCGCGCCCTCCCGGCGTGGCTCATGCTCGGGTTCTGGTTCCTGATCCAGGTGCTCGGCGGGTTGCCCTCACTTGGGGGGATCGGGGGAGACGGTGGCGGGGTGGCCTTCTGGGCCCACGCGGGGGGATTTGCCGCGGGAACCGTCCTGGTCAACATCTTCAAGAATCAGGCGCTGCTGGCCCGGCGCGCCCGGGTGTCCCCGGTTCGGAGCTGGCGGTAGGCCGCCGGAACGACGGGCACCCGGCTGGCCGCACGTCTATTGAACCGAAGCCGGAATTATCGACTCGTCAGGCTGCATTCCCTTGTCATGCCGCCGGTCCCAGCAACCGACCGGTCAAGTGTTTAGTCCCTTACGGACAGGATTGAAAGCGAAATGGCAACAATCTTTTGGGCGACGGCCCGAAACCCCTACGGGCAGTGTGTTTGACGGCGTTGGGGAAAGCATCCAACTTTGAGGTATCGGGAGTGTTCGCGTCGCTGAACGCCGTGACGAGGCGGATGGTGTTTCCCGGGGCTGACGCCCCTTGCTCGGCCAGGGCAGGTGGCTCACGCCACCGGAAGCAGAGAGGACCCCCCGGCCGTGTGAAGGGCCTCCCGCCGCCGAGCCCGGGGCGAAAGCCCCGGGGGAACTCACGCGAAAACTCGACACGCCTCTTTGGTTCCGGCTCTGCCGGCTTAGGGAATCTGTGATCACTTGTGTCCCCGCGAAGCTTGTCGCCGCGAAAGCGGGGGGCGGGGATCCATGTCAACGAGGGATTGGGGGGAAATGGATTCCCGCGTTCGCAGGAATAATGAGCTGTGGTGGCCGCGTCCATTGATCAGAGTTTCCCTAATCAACGCACAGGTCACAGCTATACGATCGACGGCCGAAGCACAAGTCGACCATCCCAAGTTCGAGTGAGTTGCACATAGCATCCGTGAGGCAGCAGCGTCGGTCCTCGGCTCTTTGAGATCCAGAACGCCCCAAGGTGTTCGCGGATTGTCCACATAGCCGGATTTCCGAACTGATCGATGATCTGCACCTGACCGACGGGCAAACCGCACCCTCGGTGTATGCGCATGCACTCATCGACGGCGGAGTACCGCGCAAAACCAAGACTCTCTGTTCTCGCGACGAGTCGACCATCTACCTCGTGGACGGTTCGCCCATTGCGATTTCTAAAGATCGACACAGTGAGGTACTGCGCGTCCAATGCCTGAAGGGCCGTCGTCCATTTCGGGTTTGGAAGATTTCCGACAACCAAGACATGCCGGGGAATATGTGACAGCAACGCGCTTGCTTGATCAGGAGTAATAGCACTGAACGCGCGAACCAGGCTCGTTACACAGCTTTGCTCCGGTTCGCCATACCTAAAGCACCTAACCTGCGGCAATACGTGATCCTCAAGAGAGTGCCCGGCCAGTTCTACTTCAACAACGAACCAATGAGAGAGATTTTTCTGAATCAAGGCGAGATCAGCGCTACGGCGCTCCCCTTCTAGAATGAACGTACCAGCAAACACGCTGCACCAGTAGTCTTGTTCAAGGCAGGTGAGTGCCTTGATGACCTCGGCCTCAAATGCAACTTCCAAGAACCCAGTCGGATCGACAATGTCAAAGAGGTTGTCGTCATTGCAGGCTCCCGTGCGGAGCCTTCTCATGCCTTGCTCCAACTCACTGTCGCAACACCCTCAAGGCGCTTCTCCTCATCCTTCAGACGGTCAATTTCTGGTCCAGTTGCGACGAGAGTGTAGATCACCGCATCGGTTTTGCCCTTGGCTGGCCGAACCACACGACCCAAGCGCTGAATGCGCTGCCGACGGGTAGCGGTACTTGCCGCGATGATGCCAAGTTCGGTTTCTGGTACGTTGAACCCTTCGTCAAGTGCCCGGCATGTGACAAGGACATCTATCTCTCCGCGGCGATACTGACCGAGCATCGCCGCGCGATCCCGTAGTCTCATCTTGGAGTGGTAGACGCCACTGCGGGCGCCGATCTCGCTTTTCAGCACCTCATGGATGAGGTTACACGCATCGATGTCTTCATGAAAGACCAACGTCTGTTTCCCGGGATTGGACGCGACAAGCTTGAGGGCCAGTCGAATGCGGTTCATACTTAGGTTCAGTACACGCGCCCGCTTCAAGTAGAGGGCGATCGTCTCTTCTGCCTCGGCACCATACTTAGTGATTGATCGGGCGATTGCTTTGCTGAGAGTGTCATATTTGGCCTGGCACTCGTCTTCGAGCTCAAAGACAATGTTCTTCAGGTGGAACGGCACGATAACGCGATCGCGCAGCGCGGCGGAATAGTCGTAGCTGTAGATCACCGGTCCAAGGGCAGGGATTAGGACTTCACGTAATCCTTCGTCGTAAGGCCGTTCTGGCGTAGCCGAAAGTCCGAGTGAAGCAAAGCTCTTGATCTGGAGGGCTACACGGAAGTGATTTGACGCGGCCCTGTGGCATTCATCCACGATGAGGAAACACTCCTGTGCCTTCATACTATTGGCGAGTTTTGCAGCAGTGTTGAGAACTACGATATTGATCGTCCCCATGCGGAAGCGCAGACTGGCCGTCACAATGTTTATTTCGTCAAGCTCAAGGTCGAAATAGTTGGCGGCTTCCTCCCACCACTGCTCAAGCAGTGCGGCGGTCGGTACAATAATAAGGGTCGCTACCGGCTTGATGCGGTCGATGCACGACAATGCGAAGACGGTCTTTCCGCCCCCGGTGACCACGCTGATGATGCCCCGGTGATAGGCCCGTTCCCATTCATCGAGCGCATCGATCTGCCAGCCGCGCGGCGCCAGCTTCGGCAATGTACTACCTCGCCCTAGCCGTCAACATGATTCTCGGTCGGATCGAACAGGGCGGCTGTCGCCAAGTCGCGCACCTCCGCATCTGCGTTCTCGATCTGTTCGGCCCGTGCACGAAGCAAGCCATTCTTGAGGTTGCGAACACTGTCAGGGCTGACCCGCGCAGTCAACTTACTTGCTTTGAACTCGGAAACTGCGTCAAAAATATATTGCTGTACGCACTCGCTAATGGCGTCCTTCGCCTGCAGCGTTTGGTAATACGGGTGGAGGCCGTTGATGATCACATGTAGAATGTGGGCCTGGGCACCCGGAACGTAAACGACATAGGGCTCGTACGGACTGGTCTCTTTTAGAGAAATCACTACAGTGAGGTCCGGCAAGATGTCGAGACGTCCGATCTCGTCCTCTGGCGCAAGGCTCTGGACCAGATGCTGGTTGTTGGCAGTGATGGTCTCTGGAGGAGGCAGTGCAGCAGTGGTCAGGGCGTCCTTCATCTCGGAACTAGTGAACTCGGATTTGAGGTCGGCAACCAGATCCCGGACCTGCTCCTTCGACCACTTCTGTCGTCCAGGAGCGCGGCGGCTCTTCGCGTAATCCGCATAGGCCTTAGTTTGTTCAACAAGAAACCGCTCCAGCGTCTCTTCTTCATCCCCCTCAAAGAGCACGGCATCCTTCGTGTGTGAAACCACGAAGCCGTCAAGTTCAAGCACGCCGGTCAGCCGCTGCGTGACGAGGTTGTTCGCGCCCTCGTCATCCACACCTCCAAAGATTGCCCGGGGTTTCCAGGCGTTCGGGAAACCCTGAATCTGCCTCCCACTCTGAAAAAAAGAAAAGCCACCGAACTTGCGCCCGCCCTTGCGGAGAACACCTATCCAGCCCTTGACGCGTTTCGGGCCGATTGGTAGGTCGGGGAGGTCGCGCCTCATCAGGGCACCCGATGGGTCGGTATCCCAGTCATTTTCCTGTGGAGGTGCAATTTCCTCGCCGTTGTATGTGAGCTTCATTGCGACCCGTCCAGTGCCGTCCGGACGCAGGTCAAACATATACATGGAGCCCAGATAGGTTTTGATTGTTTCTTCTGATCTCGCCTGAATCCTACGACGCAAGCTGCTGATGACGATGCGTGTGTAGTGTTCGCTCTTATCGACTGAACGCATTGTCAACGGGACTCGGGCATCGCCATTCGCGATGGAGTCAACGTCAACGGTCGCCGTCCACTCTTCCCCGCTACCCCACTCACATGTCGTTACCGTCCATTTGGCCCCAATCCAACAGGCTGCGGTCTTCATTCCCATGCCGTATCTAGATCGGCCGTTGCTGTCGGGCGTCGGTGCGGCGATGCGCAGGGCGGCGATCAGATCATCCCGGGTCATTCCAATGGAGTTATCCTCAATAGTGATCGTGTGAGTTGGTCTGTCGTGTAGGATGGAGACAGTTAGAGGACGACCCTCGCTTTCCAATATCTCGTCCACAATGCTGTTGTAGTTAAGTCGCGACTGCGTCGAGTTATCGACGAATTCCGCCAAGGCAAACCACATAGTGTAACTCAGGCGACTATATGCATCGATGGCCCTCGGCCCAACGCTCAACTCAGCTTGAAAGGTCTCAGTCATGCGAGGGTGTTCTCCTATTCAGGAAGGAATCCCTTGTGATGCGATCACCGAAGCGGCCGCGTGAGCCTAAGATGTACTCCTGTTGCGCTTCTATGCTGATCCAATAGCGGGCAAGGTTCTCAGCTGAAGCGCCGGTTATGTTACTGCCTCCAAAAGGGTCGAGAACGATATCGCCGGGCTCCGTAAGAAACTTAATGAAGAACGTTGCGAGTTCGATCGGCATGCGTGCTGGATGCACCTGAAGCCCGTTGCGGCGGCAGTACTTGTGGTAGGAGTCAGAGCTCAGCGTATTAGCGAAAGTCAACACATTCGAGGGGATTGCGCCGCCGTTGTTCTTGAGAAAAGATGTTTCGCCGATGTTATGCTCGGATGGGCGTGTGCCGGCGTTGTAAACACCCCTTTGCAGGAGGTCTTTCATGGCCTGACTATACGCTTGCAGAACTCGGGTATTATCGGCTTTGGGTTTGTAGTGTGGCGACATCCACCAGAGTTTGGTGAAGCTATCCTTGACACGAATCCGCTCGACGTTGACCCATTGTGCGGGCGAAGGAAGTTTGGCGGGGTTCTGCCAAACGAATTCTTGACATAGATGCAGGCCGTTGTGAGACTGAAACGCAAGTAGAGCACGCAGTGCCAGGGTTGACATAACGGGGAGACCTGCCTCCCATGAGTTACCCATCTCGATAACAATGGACCCGTTGGGGGCCAACATCTTCTTGAACAACGGACCGAACTTGCATAGCCAGCGGATATAGTTCTCGCCAGTCTCGTTACCATACCGCTTTTTGCGATTCAGCGGGAAAGGCGGTGATGTGAAGATCAGATTGACATTTCCCTCGAACCGCGACAGCGATCCGTCAGCCAAGATCTCGTCTGACAGGCCATGAAGCATGCGTCCCCATTGCGTTGCATAGGCAACGTGTGTCGGGGTGCGCCCCAAGAACGGACTTGCTGTCGTCTTCAACATTCTTGAGTCGGAGTGATTATGGGGCTTGCGCTCATCATCAGTTATAATGTCTGTTGGGAGCCTTCGGTTGCCTGTTGATTGCAACCTAGCGACACCGAGTCTGGTCCTTGCGGTCGAAATACCTGCTGGACAGCGTGGGAACTATGGCCAATATCCTATCTGTGAGGCATAGTAAAGCCCTGCGTCCCGTTTTCGCAAGGCCGTCGTTTGGGAGGTCCGCTCCGAATCGATCCAGAACCACCAACCACGCGTCTGGACGTGGTTGGGGTCCGTCAGGTATCACGGCGGTAGAGGCGATTCGGCCGCCGACCTGCCGGGATCGTTGCCCGCCGTGGTGGGGCAGGCCCCAGAACTCGATGGTACAGGCGGGAGAGCCCTCCTGGTCCATATCTTCAAGGATCCGGCGCTGCTGGCTCGGCGCGCCCGGGTGTCCCCGGTTCGGAGCTGGCGGTAAGTCCGTCGGAACACGCGTACCGCTGGCCGGCCGCTGGCGGAAGCCGAGTGCAGTTAAGCGCGGGGGAATTTGCCGCCGGAGCGCTCCCGTAGTGCCACGAGGCCTCTTCCCACATTACGTCTTCACCTGATCAACGCAGAGAGGTCACCGTTATACGGTCGACGGCCGGAGCACTGCCAGCCAGCGCCGCAGCATGTGCTTGTTATGCCGCTCCCGCAACAAAATCCTTCGGACGCATCGCCCGATCGGGGAATGCGCGCAAGACCTGACGGTCCTCGGTGACCAATGGCACGGCCAGTTCCTCGGCGAGCGCGACATACTCGCAATCATACGCGGAACAGGGGGAAGCCGCGACCAGGGCAAGCACCCGTTCCCCGGGTACCGCGAACTCCTGGCCATGGAGCAGCTGGTCGGCCAGCCCATGCGCCCGCCACGCGTCGGCGACACTCAGGCCGCGTTGGCGCATGAACGCCGCAAGGACATTGCGGAATTCACTCCGCCAGAGCAGCGGCGCAGCCCAGACCGGATCTCGCTCCAGGACACGCTGCGCCAAGGCCTGTTCCGGCCCCCCGAGCAGCAAGTACGCGATGAGGTTGACGTCCGCAACGATCACGCTCGGCCAGCCTGACGCGCGGCTCGCAACTCCCGATCGGTCAGCGGCTCGATGTCCACGCTCTCGCGGAAGGCACGGGCCGCGGCGAGCCAGGCGGCCGGATCGAATCGCGTCGCCGTGACGGCGCGTTCGAGGCACACGATGATTTCGCCGTTGAGGCTGCGCCGATGGGCATCGGCTTGGGCCTTGAGGCGTTCGTAGATCAGGTCGGGAAGCCCCTTGATGGTCAGCGTCGGCATGCCGTAGCTCCATAATGGTACCGTTATGGAACCTAACGGTTTTCCTGGGGATGTCAAGTTGTTCGGCCACGGGTCGGTGCCGAACCCTCCCGATCACTTCCAATAGAGCCTCGGCGGCCTACAGGTCCCAGCGGAGCCGAAGATTCACCAGAGGTCAGGGGTCGTGCCGGTGAAGGTCCGCATCGAGGGTTTTGCAGGTCTGCCGCAACCGCTCCCACGCGGTGCGCGGGGAGTAAATTGGAACCCTGGACTGGTCGGCCACGGCCAGAAGATCGCGATCCCCAGTGACCAGCATCTCCGCAGCGCCAGCTTCTGCCGATGCCAACACCCAACCATCGTCCGGATCCCGTATGTCAATCACACTCGGGGCCCCCGGCCGCGGCACGACGATCTGATCACGCAACTGGCCCTCCACGAGCTCGACCTGCGCCTCGGAAGCCAGGAACCTGCTGCTCAGGATCCGGCGCAACTCCTGGAGGTTGACCTCACCCGTCATGACCTCATGGCTGGCCACGAGGTAGCGAAAGAGATCCTCGCAGAGTCCGCGGGCGGTAAAGGCACTGACCAGCACGTTCGTGTCCAGAAAAACCCTCACGAAACGATCCGAAAAACATCCTCGTCGGTGAGGATTCCCTGGGCTTCCGCCAACGGCAGCAACTCGCGGCGTGCCTCCTCGAACCGGAGCAACGCGACTTGTCGGCGCACCGCATCGCGAACCAAATCGCTGCGGCTCCGGCCGAGTCGACGACTCAAGCGGTCAAGGTCCCGTTGCAGCTTCGCATCGAGGCGAATGGTAACAGTGGATGTCTTCATGTAA
>JBGSKF010000201.1:0-3621 GCA_041741375.1 Gemmatimonadales bacterium
GGATGGGGGCCCCATCACCCCCCAACCATAAAATCCGAATCTCGGCGTGCGAAGCGTGGAGCCGTGGGAATCACCGCGGAGACCCTCAGCGACCTCCGCGGCCTCTGCGGTGACCCCCTCCCCGATTGAACCGGCGGAGAGCACGGCGCCCGCAGCTTCGGCAGGATGGGGGCCCCATCACCCCCCAACAATAAAATCCGAATCTCGGCGTGCGAAGCGTGGAGCCGTGGGAATCACCGCGGAGAAGGATCATAAGGGTATCATGATGGAACCGGAGGCTGATCGCCAGTCTCCCGCATGCCCCCTGGAGGACCCGATGACAACCTTTTCCTCCCGAACGCTATCGAACCGGTGCGATGAATCGGGCCGAACTGGCCGTGGCGACGACGCCTGATCGGGATCGGACCGCGCCCTGGAGGGGCGGGGACCTGCCGGAGGCACGCCTGGTGACGCAGGCAGCCACGGGCAACCGGGAGGCCTTCGAGGAACTCTATCGACGGCACGTGGACCGGATCCATGGGCTCGTTTTTCGGTGGGTCGGACCCGAGGAGGCGGCGGAGGTGACCCAGGATGTGTTTGTCCGGGCGTGGCAAAAGCTCGGGACCTTCCGCGGCGACTCCGCCTTCGGAACCTGGCTCCACCGGGTGGCGATCCGGGTGATCCTCGGGCATCGGAAGACGATGGGAAAGGCCCGGGCGCGGTTCAGTACCGATGAGACGGACCTGGACCGGCCTTCGGCGCCTCCCGACACGCCGGACCATCGCATGGACCTGGAGCGAGGGATCGCCGCCCTCCCGGAAGGCGCCCGACGTGTCCTTCTGCTGCATGATGTGGAGGGTTACCGCCATGAGGAGATCGGAACGATGCTGGGCATTTCACCGGGTACCTCGAAGTCGCAGCTGCATCGTGCCCGGATGGCTTTGCGTGCCTGCCTGGGAGGCGTGACATGACCGACTCGCTGCACTGGTCCGACCGGCTGTCGGAGTACCTCGATGGCGATCTCTCCCCCGCGGAGCGGACGGCCTGCGCCGCGCACCTCGAGACCTGCCCTGTGTGCCGAGACACACTCGCCGCACTCGCCGAAGTCCGGGCTGCGGTGGCTGGGCTGCCGGGTATCCCTCCTTCCGGCGACCTCTGGTCCGGCATCGCCGAGCGGCTCGGGACCTCACCCCTGGGGCTTGCCCACGTCGCCGGCCCCCGACGGATCACCGCGTCCTTGCGGAGCCTTGCCGCTGCCGCGGCGCTGGTGGCCGTGACCTCGGGATCCCTGGTCTGGTTCGCCCTCCGACCCTCCTCACCGGGTGGCGATTCTCCGGCTGATTCCACCCCGGCCCCGGTCATCGCGCTCGCGGCCCTCGATGCATCAATGGATCCGATCATTGCCGACCTCGAGCAGCTCCTCCGCGAACGAGCGGCATCGCTCGACCCGGCCGTTCTCCGGGGCATCGAAACAGACCTGCGGGCGATCAATCAGTCGCTGGCGAACATCCGGTCGGCCCTCGCCGAGGATCCCTCCAACGGGTCTCTCAATCGCCAGTTGGCCCGACTCCTCCGGGCCAAGGTGGACCGGCTGCGCGACGCCGCCCTCGAGCCCGGTGGACGGGGGGCGGCGTGAGCATTCTCCACCGCGTCTCCCGGAAGGCTCCCCCTGCGGGCCTGGTCCTGGCCCTGGCTCTCCTCTTCCCCGGTCCGGTGACGGCGCAACGGGAGGTGGCGGTGGAGCGCGGCGCCCGCCTGGCGCTGTCGTCGCTGTCCGGAACTCTCGTCATCGAGGGATGGGATCGCGACGCGGTGCGGGTGGAGCGGGGCGAGGGGGCCGTGCGACAGGGCGGGCCGCGCGGAACCGTTCGGGTGGAACCGGATCGTCGCCGGGGACGAGGATCGTTTCATCTTCTGGTTCCCGCCTGGATGGCGGTCACCGTGGATGGCGTCAACCTGGAGGTCGCGGTGCGCGGAGTGATGGCACCGATCCGGGTGGAGACAGTCAACGGAGACGTTCGGGTCGAGGGGGGGAGAGACGAGATCCGCCTCGAGAGCGTGTCGGGGAGCGTGTGGCTGGAACGGAGCCGGGGCCGCATTGTCCTCGAATCGGTGCACGGCAACCTCACGGGCCATGATCTGGCGGGCGAGGTTCGCGCCGAAACCACCAACGGGTCGGTGCGGTTCCGCGATGCCGCCCTCCAGACGCTGGATGCCCGCAGCGTGAATGGTGACCTCCTGTGGGAAGGAGCCCCGCTCGCCAACGGCCGGTATCTCCTCGACACTCACAACGGATCGGTGCGGCTTCGTCTTCCCGCCACGGTCAGCGCGGTCGTCACTACCACGACATTCCACGGGGACCTCCGCAGTGATTTCCCGGTTCGCACCGCGCCGGGCGGACTGGGTCGTACCATCCGGTTCACCCTCGGCCGTGGCGGTCCCACGCGGATCGACATCACGACGTTCCAGGGGGAGATCGTGCTGGAGCGCATGCCCGCACCTCCGCCCCGGCGATGACTCCCTTTCCCTTCCTGTTTTCCTCTTCAAGGATGAAACGATGCGTGTCCTGATGACCTTCGCCGCGCTCGCCCTGGGGACCACAACCCTGGCCGCACAGCAAACCGAACGGTTCGATTGGAGCGGGGCCGTGGCCCGCGGCCGGACCCTCGAGATCGTGGGTGTGAACGGCGACATCACCGTCACCCGCGGGAGCGGAAACGCCGTGGTCCGGGCCGACAAGCGGGGGCGCCGGAGCGACCCTGCGGACGTACGGGTGGAGGTGATCGAGCATGGAGACGGGGTGACGATCTGCGCTCTCTACCCCTCGGATGAACCGGGTCGGCCGAATGAATGCCGCCCCGGGGGAAAGGGGCGAAACAACAGCAGGAACAACGACGTCCGGGTCGACTTCACGGTGGAGGTTCCGGCCGGAGTTCACGTGGCCCTGCGAACGGTGAATGGAGACGTGGACGCGCGGGACGTGGAGGGAAACATGGTGGCCTCCACGGTGAACGGGGAAATCGATGTCTCGGGATCGGGACACGCCGAAGCGAGCACCGTCAACGGATCGATCCGGGTCGGCATGGGCCGGTCCGACTGGAGCGGGGAGGCCTCGTTCAGCACCGTGAACGGGAGCATCACGCTGGAGATCACCGGCGATGCAAGCTTCGATCTCGTCGCCACCACGGTGAACGGGGCGATCCAGAGCGACTTCCCGGTCACGATGACCGGGCGGTTCGGCCCCCGCCGGGTCACGGGCACCGTGGGGAACGGGGGCCGGGACCTGAAGCTCTCCACTGTGAACGGGGGAATCACGTTGCGGAAGCGCCCCTGAAGTTCCTCGGGGTTGGGACCCTCCGCTTTTCGGAGGGTCTAGGGCCCTCCGCTTTTCGGAGGGTCTGCCAACCGGCTCCTTGATCTCGTCGCCTCGCGAAGCGGAATCCATCCGTGCCCTTTGCGCTCTCCGCGGTTCAAACCGGGGGGGGGGAGGAGATTCACCACAGAGGACACGGAGGTCGCAGAGGGTCTCCGCGTGATTCCCACGGCTCCACGCTTCGCGCGTCGAGATTGGGATCATGTTGTTGGGGGGTGGTGGGGCCACCTCATCCCCGATGCCGGGAGTGCACGATCGGGAACCTGTCG
>JBGSKF010000202.1:0-11716 GCA_041741375.1 Gemmatimonadales bacterium
ACCTCCTGCAGGCGCGTCCCATCACCTCGCTCTTCCCGCTGCCCGAGCTATCCTTCGATCCGCTGCTGGTGTGGTTTTCTTTCGCCGCGGTGCAGGGGCTGGTCGGTCCGCTGACTCCCCTGGGACAGGACGGCATCCGCAGTGTGATGGCGGGCATGAGCACAGAACTGGGCGCGCCGATGACGCCTGAGACCAACCACGTCTTCGTGCCTGCTGGCGAACGCCTGTGGATTAAAATGAGCGACGCGATTCGCAATCCAATCGGTCTGCGCATCACGCGCACATTTATAAAAATCATCGAGCCCGGCACCGCCCAGATCATCGAGGCGCTCGTCAGCGACCCGCAGTTAGGCGCCGGTTCCGGCAAAATCAAGCTGAGCACCCTGTGGCGGATGGCGCGCTTCGGCCTGCCGCTGCTGCCGCGCCTGGCGCATGCCATGCTGCAGCCTGAAGCTGCGCGCCGCCGCTTCGAGCAGCAGATCGAAGAAAAGCTGGCAGCCGCCCACATCGAGCCTGGCGCGTGAAGCCCTCGGGGAGGCGCCGTCCCCGGTGGCCCCCCGGGTCCGGTCGGGGTCGGGATTGCAGAATCCGTTGCTGACCGGAGCCCGTCTCCAGGAAAAGATCATTCCCGTCTGGCCCCAGGTCACCGATCAGCTGTTGGAGGAGTTCCGCTGATGGCGATCAAGGGCAGTCTGAGGGAAGCGAGCCTCCCCGACGTCATGCAACTCCTCTTTCTGGGACGCCGGACGGGGTGTCTCGCCCTGGCGGACCGCCACAGTCACGGATCGATCTTCTTCGAGGAGGGGCTCATTGTCCATGCCACGATCGTCAACCGGCGGGATCGGCTGGGCGACATGCTGGTGAGGACCGGGCGAATCACGGCCACTCAGCTCGATACGGCCATGCGGTTCCAATCCAATGTTCCCAACCTCCGGCTGGGGGAGATTCTCGTCTCCCTGGGCATGCTGGGCCGGGGTGAGATGGAAGAGCATGTGAGGATGCAGGTGGAGGAGGCGATCTTCGCCCTGTTCACCTGGGATTCCGGGACCTTCAGCTTCGAGGCGGGGATCCAGCCCGAGGCCGACGAAGTTCTGTGCCGGATCAACCCGGAATCGGTCCTCCTGGAAGGGGCCCGCCGGGTGGACGAGTGGGCCCTGATCGAGAAGAAGATCCCGTCCTTTGATCTCATCTTCGGGATGGAGCATGAGCCCGATCAGGGACTCGACTTCACCGTGACGCAGCGCCGCGTTCTCGAGCTTCTGGATGGTCGGCGGGATGTGCGGACTCTGGTGGAGGAGGCGGGAATGTCCGAGTTCGACGTGGCGAAGGCTCTCTATGGACTGCTCACGGCGGGGCTCATCCGGCGGGTGGGTACGGCGAGCCCCCCCGCCGACACCCGGAAGCAGGAGAGCCAGATCGAGGAACACCGCAATCTCGGCGTGGCGTTCTACCGGACCGGGATGCTGGAGGAGGCGGTGAGGGAGTTCCGCCGGGTGGCCGATCTGCGCCCCGGCGAGGGTGCGGCTCCGTTTCACCTCGGGCTCATTGCGATGCGCCAGGGCGCCTGGGCCGACGCGGAGGCGGCATTCCGGATGTCACTTGACCGCGCGGGCCCCCGGGCCGTGACTCTCCACAATCTCGGGGTGGCCCTCGAACGCCAGGGGCGTCTCGACGAGGCGGAGCAGCTTCTGGCGGAGGCCGTGGGGCGCGGTCGTGACCAGCCTCGCATCCTGACCTCCTGGGGCATTGTGGCCCTGGCCCGGGGGGACGCCAATGCGGCGGAGGCGCGCCTCGACGCGGCCCTGGCCCTGTTCGGCACGACGACTCCCCCACCGACCCTGCCGTGGGCCCGGGCCCGGGTGTGTGCCCTCCGCGGCGACCTGGAGGGGGCCCTGACCCGCATCCAGGAGGGGCTCGAGTCCCATCCCGGCCATCCGGTCCTGAAGGCGACCCACGCCGTGTTTCTCGAGGCCTCGGGGGACCTGGCCGCGGCCGAAGCCGAGTTGCGTGACGCCATTGCGGAGGGGCCCGGCCTGGCCCAGGTCACCAAGAACCTGGGGGACATCTGCTATCGGTCGGGACGATACGAGGAGGCCGAGAGCTGGTATCGCCGGGCGGCCACCGTGGCTCCGGACCTCGGCGACGATCTCTATTTCAAGTTGGGCAACCTGGCGCTGAAGCGTCACGATGCGCAGGAGGCGCGCCGGTGTTGGGAACAGGCACTGACCATCAATTCCGACCATCAGCTGGCCCGGGCCAACCTCGACTCCCTCGCCGGGAGCGTGACCTGATGCCGGAGCAGGAGGATCTGACAGTCGTGATCCAGGCGCTTCGGGGCGCGGCGGGAATTCCCGCGCTCTCCATGTACAAGGATCGGTGTCTCCGCCGCCGGCTCGCCGTGCGGATGCGTGCGTGCGGGGTGGAGACCATGGCCGACTACGCGGGGATCCTCCGGGGGACACCCGAGGAGGTCGAGCGCCTGTTGCAGACGCTGACCATCAATGTGACGCAGTTCTTTCGCAACCCGGAGGCGTGGGACTCCCTTGAGGCCACTCTGCGCGCCCGGGTGACGGGCCCTCCCCTGCGATGTTGGAGTGCGGGATGTGCCACGGGCGAGGAGGCGTGGACCATCGCGATGATGCTGGCCGATCTGGGGGAGGGGGGACGGGATTCGGCCTGGTCGGCCGAGAGCCGAGTGGATGCGACCGACGTCGATCCCGCCGTGCTCGATCGGGCCCGGGCCGCGATCTACCCCGAGCGGAACTTCGGGGTGCCGGTCCCGGACCGGGCCCGCCGGCACCTGGTGTCCGCCGGGCCCGAGCAGGTGGCCATCCGTCCGGGGCTCCGGAGCCGCGTGCGCTTTCTCCGGCACGACCTGGGTGTGGACCCGCCCCCCGATCCCCCGTATGACCTGATCGTGTGCCGCAACGTGGTGATCTATTTCGGCCGCGACGTGCAGGAGTCACTCTATCAAAAGTTTGTCGACGCCCTGGCCCCGGGGGGCGTGCTCCTTCTGGGCAAGGTGGAGGGCCTGACCGGACCGGCGAGCCGACGGATGGTCGCGGTGGATCCGCGATCCCGCCTGTATCGGAGGATCGCATGAGCGGGTCCCGTCACATGGTGGGTGTCGGGGAACTCCGCGCTCTTCGGGGCTCGGGGGAACTCGTCACTCTCGGTCTGGGAAGCTGCATTGCGATCGTGCTGCACGATCCGGTGTCCCGAACCGGCGGGTTGGCCCACATCCTGCTCCCGTCCCCCGCCCTGAGCCGGATTCACGACGCGCCCGGCCGCTACCCGGAAACGGCCGTTCCCGCCCTGCTGGACGCCATGGCCGACCTGGGGGCTGGCCGGGAACGCATCACGGCCCGGCTGATCGGGGGGGCCAGCATGTTTGCGTCGTTGAGCGCCCGCGGGACCCTGCAGATGGGTGAGCGCAACACGGTGGCCTCGCGGGAGGCGCTGGCGGCACACGGGATCCTCGTGGCCGGGGAGTTGGTCGGAGGAGAGCACGGCCGGTCGGTGACTCTGGATGTCGAATCCGGACGACTGGAGATCACGTCGGTGGCGCGTGGTGTCGAGACCCTCTGACCCGGGAGTTCGGCGCGTCCTGGTGGTGGACGACAGCCCCTTCTTCCGCCGACTGATCGCCGACGTCGTGGAGAGCATCCCGGGATTCGCGGTGGCGGGTAGTGCCCGCAATGGACTCGACGCGCTGCGGAAGGTCCATGCCGAGGATCCTGATCTGGTCACGATGGATCTGGAGATGCCCGAGCTGGATGGTCTCCAGACGATCGGGTACCTCATGTCCGAGGCCCCGCGCCCCATCGTGGTGGTGAGCTCCTGGGCCGGTCCGGGGACAGGGCTCGCGATCCGTGCCCTCGAGTTGGGGGCGGCGGAACTCGTGGCCAAGGCCCCGGACCGTTCCCCCTCCGGAGTGGAGGAGTTCCGGCGCCGCCTGACAGATGCGTTGCGCGCCGCTGCGGTGACCGACGTGGTGCGGCTCCCGGTGCTGGCGAGACCCGCGCCAGCCCCGTCCCTCCCCGGACACCGGACGATGATTCCGGGACGGGCCCGGTTCCTGGTGGTGGTGGCCGCGTCCACGGGAGGTCCCCGGGCCCTCGCCGAGCTCGTCCCGGCACTCCGCCCTGGATACGGAGCGGGGTATCTGGTGGTTCAGCACATGCCCCCCGGGTTCACCCGGAGCCTCGCGGAACGGCTCGATGGGCTCTCACACCTCACGGTGGTCGAGGCGGCGGCGGGAAGTCCCATCGTGGAGGACACCGTGTATGTGGCTCCGGGAGATTTTCACATGGTGGTGGAGCAGGCACCCGGAGGGTGGGTACTCCAACTCCATCAGGGACCCTCTGTGTGGGGCGTGCGGCCGGCCGCCGATCCTCTCTTCGTGAGCGTGGCCGAGCACGCCTGTCCCCGCGCCGTGGGAGTGGTGCTGACGGGTCTCGGGCGCGATGGCGCGGCTGGCCTGCGCGCCCTGCGGGACGCGGGGGGGATCGGGATCGCACAGGACCAGGCAACATCCGCGATTTTCGGAATGCCCAAGGCGGCCGTGAGGGAAGGAGGAGTGCAGGAGGTCCTTCCGCTCCCCGACATCGGCGCCGCGGTGAATCGGCACCTGGCCATGTTGCGGGGTCCCGGGTCCGGAAGTCGCGCCGATGGCTGATCCCGTTCCGGCGCCGACGCCCGCCCGCCTCGAGGGCCTCCGCGAGCTCGAGACCGAGCTCGAGGCGATTCGCCAACGGCTGGCGACGCCCGGTCCGCGGGAGGGTCGCGACGAGGTGCGCCGGCGGATCGTGGCCCTCTTCCGGCGCACCGATGCGGCCCTGGACGAGTTGACTTCTCTCAAGGAACAGATCCGCGTGCTGGTGGATCAATACAAGAGCGTGCGTGACGGGGACCGCGCCGCCACACCGCCCGGGCCGCAGGCAACGCCCGCGGAATCGGCGATCCGGGAAGATCACATCGGAGCGTCCACCTACATCGAAAAGGGGTGGAGCCTCATCGCAGTCGGCGACCATGTCGGCGCCATCGAGGCGCTGACGCATGCGACGCGACTGGCTCCCAACGACCTGCAGGGGCATGCTCTCCTCGGGTGGGCCCAGATGCTCAACGCAGAATATGACGCCGCCCTCGGCACTTTCAGCCTGGTGCTGGGCCGGGAGCCGAACAACGCTCTGGCCCGGGTCAACGTCGGGTACATCTGCCTGAAGAAGCGGATCTACGGAGAGGCCATCGAGCATCTTTCGCGAGTGCTCCGGCTGGAGGCGGACCGGAAGGCCACCCTCTATGCTCATTACTACCTTGGACTGGTGTACTTTGAACGGGGTATGCATGGTGATGCCGAGGGTTTTCTGAGGAAGGCGGTGGCCCTGGGGCCCAACCTGATCGAGGCCTACTATGACCTGGGTCGTTCCCTCTGGCACGGGGGCAAACCAGAGGAGGCGCGAACGGTGTGGCAGGCGGGGATCGCTGCCAACCGGCATGCGCCCTGGGCGGCCCGGTGCCAGGAGATGCTCGACCTGATCGCCTCGGGCGGTGCAGTGCCCGGCCCCCCGGCGGAGTAGGACGATGTGGACCCTCCTTCTGGCGGCGCAGCTGGCCCTCGGACCTCCGGTCGAGGAAGTGCAGGTGGGCAACGTTCTGGTGCAGGCGTCTGCCGAGCATCTCGCGTTGGGGATTGCACTGGCCGAACGAGCGGACCAGACCCGCGCATGGTACGGGCTTGGTCGGCGGGAGCCCGGGCCCTTCCGGTTGATCCTGGTACCCGACGTGGCGGCGCTCCAGCGGATCACCCGGGGACGGGGGCCCGCCTGGGGAGCTGGGCTCACGCTGCCGTCCGCGCGCACGATCATCCTCCGGCTCGACGCCGGCGACCCGGAGGCCACCCTTCGCCATGAACTCGCCCACCTGATCCTGGCATCGGCACTCCCCGGGCGGGTCCCCCTCTGGTTTGCCGAGGGGTACGCCGTGGTTGCCGCGGGGGAGTGGGGGCGCCTCGATGCCCTTCGCCTCAATCTGGCTGTGGTGCGGGGACACATTCCCACGTTGCACGGGCTCGATGCCGCCCTCCGGGACGATCCGGCCACCATCCGCATGGCCTACGCTCTGGCCGGAGACGCCGTGACGAGCCTGGCTCGCCGGCATCCCACCGGGTCCCTCGAGCCTCTGCTGGGCGCCCTCGAGCGCCGGGTCCCGTTTGACGACGCCCTCCGGGCCGCCACAGGCCTGACCGTGGACCGGTTCGACGAGGCCTGGCGAAAGGACGTGCGGCACCGCTACGGCGTGATCGTCTGGCTGTCGGCCGGGGGGATCTGGGGGCTCGTGATCCTCTGGCTGGTTCTGGCCCGGTCGATTCGTCGGCGCTCCGATTCCCGCCGCCGTGCGGCACTTGATCAGGGATGGGAAGTCCCCGAGGTGGACGCCGGGGTGGGGAGGCCAGCCGGAGTCGCCTCCCCGACTCCGAGAGCTTGACCCCGGACCACAATGCGAATAGCATACTGACTTATGCCTGAAAAGAACGCACCCCCTGCAGGGAAAGCCACGTTCGGGATCCGGAACCGGGTGGTGCTGGCCGTGGCGGTGGGAACGCTGGTGGGGGGGTATGTCCTGCTCGCCTTGGGCAGTGCCAGTGCGGCGGCCGTGTTGCTCGTTCTCGGGTACGTCGTCCTGTTTCCGCTGGCCATTGCAATCTGATTGCCGGTTCGCTCCGTGCAAATGGGTGGGGGGCGTGTCGTCTCCCTGTCTGAACAGGGGCAGGTGGATCGGGCGAATAGCTCAGCCGGTCCAGAGCGCCTGCCTTACACGCAGGATGTCGGGGGTTCGAATCCCTCTTCGCCCACTGGAACCTGGTCGGCCCTCTGCCGGCCTCGACAGTTCACGTTTGGAGGTAGGTGCGCGATGCGTCTGACCCGATCGGTACTTCTCTCGCTTGTCGCTCTCGGTACGGCGGTACCGGCCATGGCTCAGCTGCGTGCGGTGCGGCCCCAGCGGCCGGTGCAGAATCTGCCCCGCCTCTTCGTGGCGACTCCCTTCGTCTCCGCCGCGTCCGACTCCACCGCGGCCGTCCGCGTGGGGGATGGTCTGCGCAAGAGGATGGAAAACGTGGCGGGGAAGTGGTTCCGGGTGATCACCCGGGAGCAGATGAACGAGGCATTGATGCAGTATGCGTACCCTGCGGATGCCGTTCTGGCTCCCGTCGTGGCTCGCACTCTGGCCGGGACCCTGCAGGCCCAGGCGCTGGTCACCGGCACCATGTCCCGGAACGACAACAACCGGTTCACCGCCTCGGTGCGCGTGGTCGGGTACAGCGACAAGGCGGGATACCTTGCCAGTCTGACCCAGAGCGAGAACCAGAGCCTCGAAGATTTCGGCAGCCGCCTCGCCGATCAGCTTGCCGGCGCGTTCAAGGCGATGGATGACGCCCGGGAGTGCCGGGACAATCAGTATGAGAAGGTCGACCGGGCCATCAAGGCCGCGCGCGATGCGCTGAAGCAGCAGCCCAACCACGGACTCGCCGAGTTCTGCCTCGGGGAGATCTTCCTGGCGCAGAATGCCACCGATTCCGCCCTGGCGCATTTCCAGGGAGCCACGACAGGGGATTCCCTCAGTCTGGATTCCTGGAACGAGGTCCTCAAACTGCACGTCGCGCGGAACGACACCAACACCACCATTGAAACCCTGAAGCAGATGCTCCGCGTGGCCCCGACCAATCAGGCCCTGCGGGACGAGGCGTTCAAGGCCTTCCAGGCATACGGCCGCCCGGAGGAGGCGATGAACCTCACCAACGAGGCCATCGCACTGGATCCGACCAACCCCGACTGGTACGATCTGAAGAGCAACGCCTGCCTCTCGCAGAGCAACTTTTCCTGCGCGATCGACGCCCTGGAGCAGATGTACGAGATCGACCGGGAAAAGGCCGACACGACCTTCTTCCTGAAGATCGGGATCGCCGCCGACCAGCAGCCCGACACCACCCGGCTTCTCAAGTGGGCCCGGATCGGGGCGGCCAAGTACCCGGCCAACCCGCAGATCGTGGAGTACCTGGTCAAGGCGTACAGTTATGCCGGTCCCCTCGACAGTCTCGTGGCCACAACCCGCCGCTACATCGCGCTCGACTCGAGTGATGTCCGGCCCGTCCTGCTCGCGGTCCAGGGCCTGGTGCGGGAGAAGCGATACGAGGACGCCTACTCCCTCGGGGAACTGGTCGAACGGCTCGGGGACGATGACGCCAAACAGAACTATGGGATCATCCTCCTCGAAGCGTTGCAGCCGCTCGTCAGCAACACCCCTCCCAACCCGACGGCCGCGGCCCCGATGGCGCGGAAAATCCTGACCTTGACCACCAACCCGCAGGTGGTGCAGCAGACGAATCTGTTCCTTGGTTTCGCGACCTGGCAGCTGGTCACGGCGCAGGATGCTGCCATCATGGAGCAGAAATCCTGTGACCTGGTCCGCTCCTCGCAGGCCCTGCTTACCGAAGGGATTCCGGCCCTGGAACTCGGGCTCCCGGTGTTCGCGGGAGCGGCCTCGACCCTGACCCAGATGCGGGATTACCAGAGCGTACGGCTGAGCCAGATGGAACGGGCCTACTGCCGTTGAGGCCTTCCCTTGGCGGGTCCGGGCTGCTAAATTGCGCGGCTCTGTGGGAGGGGCTGTAGCTCAGCTTGGTTAGAGTGCCGCACTGTCACTGCGGAGGTCGCGGGTTCGAGCCCCGTCAGCCCCGTTGTTCATTCTGGAACACCCCATCGGCTCCGGTGCCGGTGGGGTGTTTCGCCTTGGCGAGGTTCCTTCGTGCCCACCTCTGACCCGCCCCCTTCTCCCCATCTTCCCGTCCTGCGGGAGGAGATTCTCGATCTGGCCTCGTCCGCCACCCGCGTGGTGGACGGGACTGTCGGATTCGGGGGGCATGCCGCACCGCTGCTGGAGCGAGGGGTGCCCGTCCTCGGGATCGACCAGGACCCCGAGGCGATCGCCGCCGTCCGCCGCCGGTTCCCGGACGCCCGTCTCGCTCTGCTCCAGGCCAACTACTCCTCTCCCGAAGCGCTGGCCGCCATCCGGGAGTTCGCTCCCGACTTCATTCTCCTCGACCTCGGCGTCTCCTCCTGGCAGCTCGACGCCGATCTGCGTGGGTTCTCCTTTCGGCCCGGTGTTCCGCTCGACATGCGGATGGCGGGGGGGCGAGGGGGCGCCTCGGCGGCGGATCTGCTGAACGACGCCTCCGTGGCGGACCTCACCACGATTTTCCGGGACTATGGCGACGAGCCGCGGGCCCCCCGACTGGCCCGCGACATCGTCCGTCGGCGAGGACACCACCCCTTCCGGATCAGTGATGACCTGGTGAACGCCATCCGGGCCGCCCTCGGCCCGCGGAGCGGGCCGGCCGACTTTGCCCGCTGCTTCCAGGCCGTCCGCATCGCGGTCAATGATGAACTCGAGGGACTTCGTTCGGCTCTCCCTGCCCTCCGGGATGCGCTTCTCCCCTCCGGCATTCTGGCGGTGATCAGTTATCATTCGGGCGAAGATCGCCTCGTCAAACATGCCTTTCGTGAGTGGGGGCTCGCGTGTCGTTGTCCCTCGGACTTTCCCGAATGCCGATGCAGTGGACGTGCCTTGGGGACCGTCGATCCGCGCCGGCCGATCCAGGCCGGCGTCGCGGAGATTGTCACCAATCCTCGCGCGCGCAGCGCGAGGTTGCGCGGCTTCCGGAAGGCCGATGATCCGGGGCCGGTATTGGGTGATGCTGTGGCTGCTCCTCTTCCTGGGGGTCGCGACGATCGTGGTGGTGCGCCAACGCGCCGGTCTTGATACGGCGCGGCGGGTGGCCGCCCTGCGGTCGGATCGCGCCGCGCTCGAGGCCCGTCTGGCGGACCTGGAACGCCGCATCCGCGATGGATCGAGCCGGAAGGTCCTGGTGCCTCGCGCCGAATCCCTGGGCCTGCATTCTCCGAGCGACAGCGAATTCGTGCAGTTCCGGGTGCGGGAAGCGACCCGGAGCGGGGGACGGGACTGATGGCCAAACCCGCGGCACGCATCGCCCTTATCCAGGCCGTGGTGGCTCTGGGGCTGGTGGGGCTCGTGGCCCGGGCCGCCCAGGTCCAGTTGATTCAGCGCGACCGGTGGGCGGAGGCGGGGAAGTCCCGGCGCCTCGCGGTCCGCCCTCTTCCGGCTCGGCGGGGCACCATCCTCGATCGAGCCGGCCGACCCCTCGCCGTCAGTCAACAATTCTATCACGTCAACATCTCCTTTCCCCAGGTCCGGGACACGGCTCGGCTGGTGTCGCTGACCTGGCGGCATCTGGGTGTTCGCCCGGAGGCGCTGCGGCGGGCGGCGCGGACCCGCCGCGACTACTACCTTCACGGCCCCTGGAGCGCGAGCCAGATCGATTCCCTCCGTCCCCTGCGCGGAGTTCATCTCGAATCGGTGTATCTCCGTCACTACCCCGCGGGTGGCCTCGCACGCCCCGTCATCGGGACGCTCCATCCCGACTCGGGATTCGGAACGTCGGGCCTGGAGAAGGCGTTCGACTCGCTGCTGTCCGGTCGCGCCGGGGAGGCGGTGTTCCTGCGGGATGGTGCCGGCCGGCTCTACCAATCCCCCAGCCGGAGAGTTCGGGAACCGGTGGAGGGATCCGATGTGGTTCTCACCATCGACACCGACTTGCAGGGGATCGCCGAAACGGGCCTGACGGACGCCATCGCGGAATACGCGGCGGAGGGGGGGGACGTGGTTTTCCTCGACATCCGAACCGGAGAGGTGCTCGCGGCGGCGTCGCAACTCGCGTCGGGCTCCGATCACAGGGCCGGGGCCACCGTCTTCACGGCCCCCTTCGAGCCGGGATCCACGGCCAAGCTGTTCACCGCCGCGGGTCTCCTGTCCCGGGAGCGGGTTGACAGCACGCGCACGGTCTCGGGCGAGAACGGCCGGTGGGCCATGCCGGTATCCTCCACCCGGGTTCGGATCCTGGAGGACACGCACGCGGAGCGGGAACCGCTGACGCTGCAGAGGGCGGTTCAGGTGTCGAGCAACATTGCGATGGCCAAGTTCTCCCAGCTGCTCGCGCCAGAGGAGCAGTATGAGACCTTGCGGGATTTCGGATTCGGCGCCCCGACGGGGGTGGAGTTTCCCGGAGAAGCCCCGGGTCGCCTCGCGCGGCCCCACCGGTGGAATGCCAACTACAGCGGACCGAGCCACGCCATCGGATATGAGTTTGGTGTCACGGCCATTCAGCTCGCCGCCGCGTACGCCGCCATTGCCAACGACGGAGTGCTTCTGGCCCCGACCCTGGTTCGTGAGATCCGGGATCCGGCCGGCACCACGCGCTACCGGCATGCCCCCGAGGTGGTGCGCCGGGTGATCACGGCCGACGTGGCGGCGCGTCTCCGGTACTTTCTCCAGGAGGCCGCCGGGACGGAGGGAACCGGATCCCAGGTGCAGCTTGCCAACGTGAGTGTGTTGGGCAAGACCGGGACCGCCCGGCTCTTCGAACGGGGTGCCTATCAGCCGGGCAAGTTCACGGCGTCGTTCGCGGGGATCTTTCCGGCCCACGACCCCCAGCTCGTGGTGATCGCACGACTCACCAACCCGCGGGGCGGGTACGGAGGCCTCACCGCGGCTCCCCTCACCCGGCGCATGCTCGAAGAGGCCCTGGCCGCCCGGGAGAGTGCCCTCGATCGCCGGGCGCTTGGGGCGCGCGTGGCGTCGG
>JBGSKF010000203.1:0-7362 GCA_041741375.1 Gemmatimonadales bacterium
GGCTCCCGGTCGACGGCCGGGCGCGCACCCGATCCCGGCCACCCCGTTCCGCTGCGTCAGTCGTCACCCGGGTCGGCTGCCGCCGTTCGATTTCCGCGTCCCTGTTTCTGCCGCGGTCACTCGGACCACCGTCACGCGCCACGGTGGAGGGCCGAGCCCGCCGGGCCACCCGCTCCATCGGTCCGGAGGTGGTCGCTGGACGGCTCTCGACGGCGGGACGCGCGGCCACAGTCCGACCCCCGCGCGACCGGCCATCGAAGCCGCTACGCCGATCGTCGAATCCCCGTCGATCATCATCGAATCCTCCTCGGCCGTCGCCGAATCCGCGCCGTCCGTCGTCGAACCTGTCGCCCCCGAACTGGCGGGCTCCATATCCGCGGGCCCGGCCCGTCAACTGGGTAAAGGGACGGGACGTGTGGGTAACATGTCCACCGAAGAAACCACCCCGCGGAAATCCGTATCCGTACCCGTAGCCATATCCGTACCCGTAGGGGCTGTAGTAGTAGGGCGATCCGATCCCGATTCCGATGAAAAGACCGGTTCTCCCGCAGGAGAAGCAGTAGGGGTCGTAGTATCCACCGCAGCTCGGATAGTAGCGGTAGCTCCGCCATCCGCAGTACACCGGGTAGGAGTAGGGATCAGCGTAGTAGTGATTCTCCTCGACCACCTCCACGACCTCGGTCACTTCGTTCTGCACCAGGTAGGGGAGAACGTCGAAATCGAAGCCGCGGTCGCTCGTCATCGCGAGGACCAGATTCGTGGCTCCCTCCTCGGGGTCGGCATCGCGGGGCACCACCAGCGCCTCGACGTTCCACCGGCCGTCGCGGGTCACCGAATCGAAGCGATAGGGATCGGGAGACACGGCGGCGTAGACCAGCCCGGCTCCGGTTTCCGAGGCGATGAAACTCTCGCGGGCTCCCGCATCCCGAATCTCATATTGGCGGCCACCGCGGATCGAGGTGTCGTCGAACGGGTCGACCGGGAAGATGACGCGGACCTCCCCTCCCGGCTCGACGTTGATCACCAGCAGGTACCCCGGGTCCTTCGTCTCCACCCGCACCCGGACGGGATCTCCCGGAAGGAGTTGGAGACCCCCGTCGCTGTTCCGCTGGTTGCCGGTAACCGACAGCTTGATCGCCGGTTCCTGGGCCAGGGAGACCGAGGGAAGGGCGAGCGCCGGAACCAGCAGGGCGATGAGAATGCGAGACGACATGGGACCTCCAATCAGCTAGCTCGGCAAACCCGGGCGAAATTGTCCAGCCCGAGAAGTGTCGAGAATCGTGCCACTGGTCGCGAAGACATAAGCTGTTTCTGCACAATGACTTGGGAGACGTGGACAGGGAATTGTTCTGTCCTCCATCAAGGACAGGTGTCCCCCTGGCGGCACGACGGTCAGGGAATTCCTGTTTCCCGGCCCCCATTCCAGCGATGCCAGTACATGCGCATCTCCGAAATCTTTCCACCGACAGTTTCGCAGAAAATCGCCCCGCGGGCGTCCACCCACTCACCGGTACGGCGGCGGCGGAACACGGTCCGGAACTCGGTGGCAAACCAGGGACCGGCACCGAAGATCTCGCCGGCGGTGGCGGTGATCTCCGATTGGTGAAGGGGGACGTCACTCCAGTACCGGCGGATGGAAGCGACGTCCCGCAGGGGCGCGCTGAAGGGTGTCTCCTGGAAGACCGCCTCCTCGGCGAACACCGACATGACCAGGTCGAGCTTGGCCCGGGACCACCCGTCCATGAATGTGTCCATCAACGTGCGGCCGACCGGTCGGATATCTTCCGGAGCAGCATCGATCGGGTCGGTCATCATCTCTCCGGAAGCGGTACACCGGGCGGTCGGGCCTCGAACATCCCCCACATCCTTGAAAGGTAACGCCCATGTCGCCACCTGACCCTCTGAACGCGCTGACCTCAAACCGGGACCGGTTCCTGGCCCTCCTCGACGAGATCGATCCGAGGGCCTGGGGACGAGCTCCCGAGGGCGGTGGCTGGAGCGTGGCGGAGATCGCCGATCACATCACCGTGGTGGAACGGAAGAGCGGCCGCCTGCTCTCCGGGCCTTTTCTGGAGCAGCAGGCGGTCTCCCCAGGGGAGGAAACCTCGGGAAAGGAAGAGGTGATTCGGGTACGGATGGCCGACCCCACACCTCGTCCCGCTCCGGACATCGTTCAGCCATGCGGCAAGTGGCTTACCCCGGCGGAACTGGGGAACGCCTTCGCGGAGGCTCGCAATGCGACCATCGCCCTGGGGCGAGCCCGGGGCGCGGAGCTCAGCATCCGGGTCGCTCCGCATCCCGCCTTCGGGCCCCTCACGGGAACCCAGTGGCTCTTCTTCCTGGCGGAACATTGCGAGCGGCACTGCAGACAGATGGAGCGGATACTGGGCATGTAGGCCGTTGGCGGTACGCGGTAAGCGCGGTAGGAGACGCCGTCATTGCGAGGGCCGCTTCCCCCCTCTCCCACACAGCGGGAGAGGGGAACGGCACCTGGAGATCCGGAGCGTTTTCCCCCACTCGTTTGGGAGTACCCCGGGATGTCCGCGCGGGTCATGCCCCCCTCCATCGCACCTCGAACTTCCCATCAAACTTCATCCACGTCCAGGGCGACATTGAGCCAGGGCGAACTGTGGGTGATTGCACCGCTGGAGATCAGGTTCACTCCCGTGGCGGCGATGGCGGCCACCCGATCGAGGGTGACCCCGCCCGAGGCCTCGGTCACCGCTCGGCGCGCGATCAGGGTCACCGCCTCGGCCAGCTGGGGCACCGACATGTTGTCGAGCAGGACGGCGTCCGCACCCGCCGCGAGGGCCTCGTGCAGTTGTTCGATCGAGTCGACCTCGACCTGGATCCGCACCATGTGACCGGCGCGCTCGCGGGCCCGTTCCACCGCCCGCAGCACCGATCCGACCACGGCGATGTGGTTGTCCTTGATCAGGATCCCGTCGTCGAGCCCGAAGCGATGGTTCCGGCCGCCCCCGGCGCGGACGGCGTACTTCTCGAGGGATCGGAGTCCGGGAGTGGTCTTGCGGGTGCAGACGATCCGCGCCGCGGTGCCGCGGACGGCGTCGACCATACGCCCAGTGGCGGTGGCAACCCCGGAGAGACGCCCGAGGAAGTTGAGCGCCACCCGCTCTCCCGTCAGGATGGCTCCGGCGGGTCCGCGCAGGCGAGCCACCGGTTGCCCCGCGGCCACCGACCCCCCATCGGCCACGACGGTCTCGAGCTCGACCGAGGGGTCCAGCAGGCGAAACGCCAGGGCGGCCACCCCGACACCGGCTATCACGCCGGCTTCGCGGGCCACGATGGCCCCCCGTGTCACAGTGTCCGGTGGGATGAGGCTGGAGGTGGTGAGATCGCCGGTGCGTCCCAGGTCCTCCAGGAGAGCACCACGGACCACCGGTTCGATCAGGAGATCGGGAAGGGGCGCAAGGACGGGCATCGGCGCAATATCAACCGGCGGGGCGGGTTCCGGCAAACCGGTCCGCCATACCGCAGGGAATAGAGAGTGGGGAGTGGGGAGTGGGGAGTAGGGCGCAAAACCCAGGATATCCCGAGCCATTTCCAGCATCCCGTCTATTCCCTACTCCCTACTCCCTACTCCCTATTCCCTATTCCCTATTCCCTATTCCCTACTCCCTATTCCCTACTCCCACCAACCCATCCTGTTCCGCCGGGAGGGGATACACTAGGTTCGGGCATGCCACGATACAGCTCCGTGCTCTTCGATCTCGACGGCACCCTGATCGATTCGGTCCGTCTCATTCTCGACAGTTACCACCACACGATGGCGGTGCACGGTCTCCCCGCCCGGACCGACGCGGAGTGGCTCGAGGGGCTCGGCACGCCGCTCCGGGCCCAGTTCAGTGCCTGGGCGGAGAACGAGACCCGCATGGCCGAGCTGATCGCGACCTATCGGGAGTACAATCTGGAGCATCACGACTCCCGGGTGACCGTGTACCCCGGTGTCACCGAGGTGGTCCGGTCGCTGCAGGCCTCCGGCACCCGGCTCGGCATCGTCACGAGCAAGAACCGCTCAGGCGCGCTGCGAGGCCTTCGCCTCGTGGGCCTGGAGGATGCCATGGAGATCGTGATCGGGGCCGACTCCGTCTCCCGTCACAAACCCGACCCGGAGCCGGTGCTGGCTGCGCTGGCCGCCACCGGCATCGACGCCCGCGACACCTTGTTCGTGGGAGACAGCCCGCACGACATGCTGTCGGGACGCGCGGCGGGCACCGCCACCGGGGCCGCCCTCTGGGGACCGTTCAGCCGCGCCGTGCTGGAGGCGACCACCCCGGATCACTGGTTTGCGGACCCGGCACACCTGCTCCATCTCATGGAGAGCCCGGACCCGTCGCCGCGCTGAACTCCACGATCGCATCGAGAAGCGCCGTCAGGTCGGCCTCGGCGGTCCGCGGGTTGTTCATCACGATCCGGAAGGTGGCCGCTCCGTCCAGCGTCGCGTAGTTGATCATGAACCGGCCGCTCTCCAGCAGTCGGCGACGGATGGCCACGGTGTGCTCATGCTCCCGGCGGAGACGGGCCTCGCCGGTGAGCTTCTCCCGCGGAGGGAGGTACCGAAAGCAGACGTTGGTCCCTTCCGGCTCCCGCACCAGATGGAATCCCTCCCGATCCGCCACCATGTCACGAAACTTCCCCGCCAGCTCAAAGAGCCGGTCCACCCGGCGGGCGTAGCCGTCGTCGCCGAGGGCCATCCAGGAGAACCAGAGCTTGAAGGCGTCGACCCGGCGCCCGCACTGGAGGCTCAGGTCGCCGAGATCGCAGGTGGGGCCCCCGGAGTCATGGAAGAGATAGTCGGCATGCATGCCGTTGGTGGCCTCGAGCACGCCGCGCTCCCGGGTCAGGATCGTGGCGCAGGCGAGGGGAAGCCCCATCATCTTGTGCGGATTCCAGGTCACCGAGTCGGCCCGGTGGGATCCGGCCATGAGGTGCTTGTGCTTGGAGGAGAAGAGCACGCCCCCGCCGTAGGAGGCATCCACATGGAGCCAGAGCCCGTGCCGCTCGGTGATGTCGGCGATGGCATCGATCGGATCAAAGACGCCGGGCACGGTGGTTCCCGAGGTCGCCACCACCATGAAGGGGGTCCGGCCCTCCGCCCGCGCCGCTCGGATGGCCTCCTCCAGGGCGTCGGGCTTCATGCGGCCCACGGCATCGACCGGCACCGCGATGGCGGCCTCCGACCCGAACCCTGCCACGCTCATGGCCCGTGGCGTCGAATAATGCGCCTCGGCGGACAGGAAAATGACCGGATCCGCGAGCCCCGACACACCCCGGCGCTTCGACTCGGGAAAGGCGCGGTGCCGCGCGGCGATCACCGCCATGAGATTGGCGATGCTTCCTCCCGGAGTGAAGATCCCCTCGCCCGCGGTGAAACCCGCCAGTCGTGTCATCCTCGCCATCAGCTCGATCTCCATGAGCGTGCCCACGGGCGCCGCCTCGAAGGTGTACATCGAGGTGTTCGCCAGGGCCGTCACCCATTCGCCCAGGATGCCGGTGGGGTCCACGCCACCGTAAAGCTGATTGAAGAACCGAGGGTGACCGGTACGGACGCTGTGCTGAAGCACCGTCCGCGCCTGGGCCAGCACGGCCTCGGGTGGGCGGCCCTGAGTGTCAAGGGAGAGACACAACACCTCCCTCAGCGCGTCGGGGGCCCGATGGTCGACGACCGGGGTGGCCGGATCGTCGAGGGCCGCGACGTAATCGAGGGCAAGCTGCACCACGGGCGGCAGCAGCAGGGCGAGTTCGGCGTGCGGGGTTCGCGTCACGGCGTCACGCTCGTTCCGGGTCTGCCGAGTCTGCCACTTCCACGATGGTAGGAGGGCTGGCGGGGGGTCATTACCATTCCGGGAGAATTGTTCATGGCATGAACCCTAAATCGTTCCTCTCGCAATCGAAACCCATGCACCTTTCCTTCCGCGGCACCCCCACCATCTCCGCCACTCGGCGTCAGGTCTGGGACCGGCTGATGGATCCCGATGTCGTGGCGCAATCGACTCCGGGGATGGAGTCGGTGGAGCGCATTGCGGAGGGCCGGTTCCGGATTCACTCGTCGGTGGGCCTCGGGATCCTGGCCCTGCGTCTGGTACTCGACGCCGAGATCATCGACCCGGTGGCGCCGTATCGAGCGAGCCTTCTGCTGCGTGGCACCGTCCAGGGGTCCGAGATCGACGTCCGCTCCACGGTGGAATTGGAGGAGACGGGGCCCGGAAGTGTCCTCCTCCATTGGGAGGCCACGACCGAGATTCGCGGCCCGCTGGCCCGACTCGGTCCGGAAATGCTGGGTGGTGCGGCTCGTCTCTTCACCGAAAAGTTCTGGAACGACTTCGCGCAACGGAGCGCCGTCGCGACGGCGTGACTCTCCATCCTCTCGGGAGTCTCTTCCATGGAAATCCCGCGCCGTACACGTACTCATCGCAGCGGTACTCGTGCACGTACACGGCGGTTCCCCGGGGGCGCTCCGGAACAACTCGTGTACGAGTACGGGTACGAGTACGTGTACGGGAACATCTGAACCCTGAGCACTGAAAGCTGGAAACGCCCATGGACACTCACCGAGCCACCCGGATCACCGTTGGCGACACCCTCCCCGCCTTTCTCTTTGAGAGCGGGGGACTCCTCGTCATGCCTGCCGATCACCCGCCGAGTCGCGGGCTCGTGCTCTTCCTGCTGCGGGCCTTCACCTGAGCACAGTGCCTCTGGCACGCCGCCCAGTTGGGGCGGGCGCACTCGGAATTCGCAGCGGCCGGGATTCGGGTCGTGGCGGCGGGCCCCGGATCACCATCGGCCGCCGAGCGGGTGACTCGTCTTCTCACGAGCCCCTTCCCGATTCTGGGTGACGAAGAACGGGTGATCTTCCAGGCGGTTGGTTTTGCCCGGAAGCTCGGTCTGATTCAGGAATCGGGCACCATCCTCACCGATGCGGACCACGTTGTGAGGTTCGTCCATGCGGGTGCCAATCCGAACGGGGCCCTGCCGATGGGGGCGCTTCGGACCGCCATCGAGGCGCTGCCGGTGGCCTGAGGGATCATCACCACAGAGGCCGCGGAGGACACGGAGGGTCTCCGAGTGATTCCCGTCGCTCCCCGCCTTGCGCGCGGAGACCCGGATCTTGTTGTTGGGGGGTGGAAGGGCCCCCATCCTGCCGATGTCCGGGGTCCGAGACGGGGAGCGGGTCGTGGATACCGTCAACCCTCTGCGTCCTCAGCGCCCTCTGTGGTTCAATCCGGGGTGGGGTAGGGATCACCACAGAGAACGCGGAGGTCGCGGAGGGTCTCCGCACGATCCCCGGCGCTCCACGCCTCGCGCGCTGAGATCCGGAACTCATTGTTGGGGGGGAAGGGC
>JBGSKF010000204.1:0-13453 GCA_041741375.1 Gemmatimonadales bacterium
CCAAGACTGCGAAGCCGAAGCCGAAGCCGAAGCCCAAGCCTCCGGCCCGGAAGCGATAGGGCGCCCGGGCGTGCCGCCCCTGGGCGAGGGCGCGCGGCGGGGCGGTTCGAGTGCAGGGTTCCCTAGTGCTGGAAGTCGCGGATCACGGCCTGCAGGCGTTGTGCCGCCTCGAAGAGTTCGGTGGCTCCGGTGGCCATCTCTTCGGTGGACGCGGTCTGTTCGGCCGCGCTCGCCGCGACGGCGTCGTTGGCGATCGCGTGCTGCTGCGCGATCTGCTGCACCTCTCCGAACTTGTCCGCCAGACCGTTGACGAGCAGATGATTGCGATGCACACCGTCGACGACCTTGCTCCCGGCCGTTGAGACCGCTTCCACCGCCGTGACGATTTCCTGGAGAGCGTTGGCGGTCCGTTCCGCGGCTCCCTCGATGACCAGGATTCGGGCGGATCCCGTGTGCAACGAGTCGAGAGTTCTCTCCAGGGATTCGCGCAGCGCGTTGCCCACTCGTTCCGCCGCTTCGGCGGACGTCCGGCCGCCATCGGCGAGGGTTCGGATCTCGGTGGCGACGGCCCCGAACCCGCTGCCGAATTCGGTGGACCGGGCCGCCTCCACCGCGGCGTTCACCGCCAGGACGTCGCTGCGGTTGGCGAGATCCCGGAGCCGGTCGATCATGGTGATGAGCTGTTCCGCCTGGCCTCCGAGGGTGTCCACCTGGCTATAGGCGGTGCGGACGAGTCCGCGGAGCTCCTGGAGCGCCTGGCTTGTGGTGGTGATGCTGTGACGGTGGTGTTCCGCGATGCTCCGGATCCGGTCCGCCAGGTCCGACGTTTCGGAGGCCAGGCGGGCGTTGCGCGTGACCCCCGACCGGATCTCATGAAAGATGGCGTCGGCGTCCTTCACGTTGACCACCTGCAGCTCGGCGGTTCGGCTGACCTCCGCCATTTCGGTGGCGATCTGGGTGCTCGAGGCCGCCAGCTCCTGACTCATGGCCGAGAAATCCCCCGCACTCGCGTTGATCTCCCGGGCCTCCCGGGCCACGGCCTCCACCACGGTTTGCAGGCGGCCGGCCATCCGGTTGATGGACTGTCCCAGGTGACTCAACTCATCGGGCATCCGTCCCAGATCGACCGGCCGGAGATCGCCCTGCCCCATCCGGTCGGACCCGGAGGAGAGGCGAGCAATGGGATCCTCGATGGACTGGACCACCCAGGCCGCGGTCACCACGCCGATCACCAGGGCGATGATGAACAGCAACCAGACGAGTGACTGGCGGCGCGTGGCCAGCTGCCGGAGGGTGTCGGTCCGGGCCTCGATGCGTTGCTGCATCGACCCGGCGAGCGCCTGAACATCCGCGGTGAGCTGATCCACGGGTTCCTGGGCACGCCGCGCATCGGCCCGGGCGCTGTCCGGTTGCCCGAGGTCGGCATGGGCATGGGCCCGGGCATAGGCGATTTCGATCGCGGCCTGATTGTCGCTGATCCGGTTGAGGGCGGTCAGGTCATCGGAGGTTGTTTCCGGGAGCAGGCGCAGTTGCCGGTGCACGGTGTGCGCCGAGTCGCCCAGGGAGACAAACTCGCGGGCGATGCTGTCGGAAGGGATGACGAGATAGGCTTCTCCGGCCCTCATCTGCGCCGTGGTGAGGGCGAGGAGGCCTCCCGCCAGCGTGTTGGCACGGAGAACCTGCCCCAGGTCGGTGGTCAGGGCCTCGTCCATCGACCGGATGGCGCTCACGCCGACCAGGGCGCTCGCGAGGACCAGGAGCACGAGCATGGCTGTCCCCGCCATCAGGCGATGCCGCAGGCTCCCCAGCACGCTACTGACCCTCGGCGAGAAGGAGGGAGTTCCCCCGGATCACACCCATCCAGATCTGTTCCTCCCGGAGATCCCCCAGACTGTCGAACGCGATCGAACCGGTCGCTCCCCGGAACGGCGCCGTCTCGCCCAGGCGGGCCAGCGCATCGCGCACGGCGGATCGTCCCGTGCCCACGGTTTCGAGGATCGAGCGGAGGAGGAACACGGCGTCCCACGTGGCGGCCGCCACCTGGTTGGGCTCCCGCACGTCGGGGTACCGGGTTTTCCAGGCGGCGATGAACTCCCGGTTGGCCGGTGTGTCAATGGACGGGAGCCAGGCGGCGCTGACCTGGATTCCCTCGGCGAGGCCGTCCGAGCGGTCGATGCTTTCGAGGGCATCCCCGCCGAGCACGGGAATGGTGAGGCCGCGCGCGCGCAGGGCACGCACGATGCCACCCGCGGCATCGCCTCGTCCCGCGATCACGAGGAACTGGCTGGTGGTATCCCGGGCGATGCGGTCGAGGAATGGGGTGAGGTCGGGAGCGGTCCCGAGATAGGGAACCATGGCATCGATGGTCCCCCCCAGCGCCTCGAACTGCTGCACGAAGGTTCGGCGGACGCCCCGGCCATAGTCGTTGTTGAGGTAGAGCACCGTCCCCCGGGTGAGGCCGAGCCGGTCGTGCGCCCAGTGCGCCAGAGCGATGCCATGGGAAAGGTCGGTGGGGGAGAGGCGAAACACCCAGGGGCCCAGCTCGGAGATTTCCGGGGCGGAGGAGGAGGGGGTGATGAGCGCGACCGGGTTGCCGCTGGCCGCATACCGGGGGCCCGCCGCCATGGTCGTGTTGGAAAGCATGTGCCCGATCACGGCGACGGCGTCGGTGGCGATGAGGTCCCCGGCCACCGCCACGGCGGAATCGAGGTCAGCATGGTCATCCCGCTCCTCCAGCCGCAGGGGACGCCCGCGAATGCCGCCCTCCGCGTTGATCCGGTCGACCGCGAGCCGGGCTGCGAGGCGCATCGGCTCCCCGAAGGGCGCGGAGAGGGGGCCCGCCAGCCCGAGGGTGATCGGGGTGGTGGCATTGCGGCATCCGGTGATCATCAGGAACAGGGCGACCAGGAGCCGGGCGAGTGGGAGGTGAAGCATGATGTCGAAGATGGCGAGGTGGCGTGCCGGGCGCCACTACTGCGGGGGCCCGTCGAGGCCGTCGAGGAGAGGGCCATCGATGAGGCTCAGGGCGACCTCGGGGTGTCCCGGCCCGGAGCGGGCGGTGAGCCGCAGCATCTGACGGTGGCGAATCCACTGCCAGGTCTGCTGTCCCTGAGTCGAGCGGACCGTGGGTTGCCCGTGCCGGGCGCTGATCTCGGCGATCCAGCTCGAGATGACCTCGTGGGAGGTTCGGCCGGAAATGAGAATGATCGCCGTCCTCATCGACACCAGGGAGATCACCAGATCGAAGGGGGTCGGGGAGGCGGGGACTGAGAGGGTTCCGCGACACTCCGTGATCCGCGGATCGATCGAAGTGCGGCACCCGACCCGGCTCTCGATAGAATCCAGGCGATCCCGGCTCTGGTCCCAGGGTTCCCCGGCCCGCAAGGTGAAAAGATCGAGGGGGAGACGCGTGGGCGGTGACGACTGGGCTGTGAGCGGGACCAGAGGGGCCGCCGCGCCGAGATGGAGGAACAGCAGGGCCCGATACACCGACGCCGCCGGGCGGGCCGACGGCGTCGGGGGGCGGTGAGTGCGGAGCACGCGGGAGGTCAGCCCGCGGACTTGCGGACGTTGGAGGCCTGGAGCCCCTTGGGTCCGTCCACGATGTCGAACTCGACCTGGTCTCCCTCTCCCAGGGAGCGGAATCCATCCGCGACAATCGCGGTGTGATGAACGAACACGTCCTTGCCGCCTTCCTGCGCGATGAACCCGAATCCCTTCGCGTCATTGAACCACTTTACGGTACCCCTGGCCATTGCTGCAACCTCGTGGCTGATGAGCCTGCGGCTCGTGGTGCCCGGAGCACCGGGCAAAAAAAGACCGTCCGGCGTTGGTGCCGGGCGGCGTCCTCAGGAACGTCCAGAGCGAATCGTGACCGCGACGTACATGGTGTCACTTAAGGTCGGGCCCGGTCACGGTTTTGTCAATATCCCGGCTCGAAATCAACCTCCCCCCCCCCACCGGGTACTGGGTACTGGGTACTGGGTTCTGGGTATTGGGTATCGGGTATTCGGAAGGGGCCCCAGTCCCCAATTCCCAATCCCCAACACCCATTACCCGCTCCCCGCTCCCAACACCCCTCCCCTAGGCGCCTGACCCGCAATCTGTGTACACTTCACCATGACCGTTCCAGGGACACTTGTCATTCGGACCATTGGCGAGCGGGCCGACGCCCTCGCGCACTTCATCCAGAGGGCGGGCGAGTCCCCGCGGCTGATCGCATTCGACGACGTGCTGGGTTGCCCGGTGGACACGGCACTCGCCGCCCTGGAATGGACCGGCGCCGTGGGAATCCTCCTCGACGACGACCTGCTGCACGCCGCCCGGCTCACCAGTGAGACCGGGGCGGTCATGATCGAGCGACGGGGACCCGGCCCGGCCCCCGAGCAGCAGTACGTCTACCTCGGACCCCGTCTCGATGCGCCCCCCATGGACGTGTTCGAGGGCGCGGTACTCTTCGATCAGCCCGGGGTGAAGGCGGTCGAATTTGCCCAGCGGGCCCACGCCCTGGCCCACTTTCTCCGGGCCACCGGGGGCAGTGGATCGCTCCTGGCCCTTCTGGGTCGTCGGGCGCCGGAAGTACGGCACATCCGGCGGTGGTTTGCGCCGATTGTGAAGGAGCTCGACGCTCCCCGCAACATGGTCGGTGGCTGGTTTGCGGTGGGGTCCGCTGGAGTGCTCTTTGCCCCGGTGGCACACGAAGAGGACCCGGCCTACCGATACATCGAGGTCGGGATCGAGTCCTGAGGACCTGGCGGTTCGAAGACGGACGACAGAGGACACAGGACTTGGACAAAGGGCATCATGCGAAGCCCCCAACACCCAATACCCACCCCCCAACACCACCCCCCAACCCCCCCCAACCCCCCCCCGCCCCGTGGGGAAATGTGGATCAACATTTCCACATTCTG
Source organism: Gemmatimonadales bacterium (assembly GCA_041741375.1). Taxonomy (GTDB): domain Bacteria; phylum Gemmatimonadota; class Gemmatimonadetes; order Gemmatimonadales; family GWC2-71-9; genus OFTM291. Next base: position 4,911 of record JBGSKF010000204.1, read on the forward strand.
TGTTCAGGCGATTCAATCTGCTGTCCCCCATCATGTTTTCACCCACAAACAATCCACATCAAAACGCCGTAACCCGAATAAAATCAGGCACTTGCGCGATTCTCCAGGAGTGGTATCTTGTTGCTGTCGGCACGGTGCCAAAGGCCTTCTCAGGGGACGAGGCATCGCGGCTGACAGGTTCGGGCTGGAGCGCAGGGGAAGGATCGGGAGTGCAAACACCCATCCTGTTGATCCTGATGATCATGCCAGCCCGGGCAGGTGGAGCCAGTCGCGCGCTCCATCCACCCCGACGCGGCGCCTCGGGGTGCAGTGCGAAAGGTCGGTCCGCGACCCGATCCGAATCGCAGCGCCCGCACGAATGAACCAGGCGGGATGGCCATCCGGCCTGGGGATGGAAGCTGAGGCCTCGCCTTGCCCTCCCGATCGGCGAAACAGCCAACCGGTGGCAGGCGGGAGAAGAACGGTGGCGAAAGCGCTGACCTCAGGTAATTCGTGTGCGGGACGGCCGTCGCAGCCCAGTGCTGGACGGCCGTTCCTGTTTTCCGGACCTCCATTCCCGTCTCCTCCATTCACCGCAGGCCCTCCCCTGTCGCATGGCTGTCGCCCAGCCCGGTCCCTGTCTAGCTTCCCCTCATGGCGATTGATCGCGTAACCATCGTATCCGCTGATGTGACGACCATCGAGCGCCTCAGCCGAGCCCTCCGGGCGGCCGGATTGGGCGTGGCACCAGTGGTGCGACACATCCGCGATCTTCCGGACCCCGGCCGACACGCCGACGGAAACTGGGTTCTCCTCGAACGCCGCCCCGGTGATGGTTCTGACCTGGTTTCGGTTCAGGATCCCGAGGTGGGATCCCCTGCGGAGAGTGGGATGTTCTCGCCGGTCACGCTCGAGGAGATCGAGCGAAGACACGTCGCGGCCACCCTGCATCACACGGGAGGGAACAAGCGCCAGGCGGCACACCTGCTCGGCATTGCCCGATCGACGCTCCAGCAGAAAGTCCGGCGATACGGTCTCGATCGTGGGGTCACGGAGTGATTTTCCTGGTGCTGCTCGCGGTCATCGGAGCTGGGTGGTCCGATCAGGCCAGACCGGATCGGACTTCGCAGGATACCCTTCCTCCCCTCCTGGTTCTCGGCGGAACGCTCTCGTTTGATGCCAGGGCCACCGCCGGGAGGTTCACTGGCACGACATCGACCATCCATGGATGGGTCAGCGGAGGGTTCCTCTCGGAGGCTCGTGGCTGGGTGGAAGCACCCGCAGCCAGCCTGATCACTGGGAACGGTCGCCGGGACCGGGACATGTACAAGTCGCTGGAAACGGATCGGTTCCCGACCATCCGCTTTGACCTCGACAGCACCCGGGTCATGGACCGGAACGATGATTCTGTGCGGGTGCGCCTGGACGGGAGGCTTACCCTGCACGGGGTGGTCCGAGAGGCGAGCATTCCCGCTTCTCTCCACCGAACGGCTGATACGGTTGCCCTTTCCTCGACCTTCGATCTCAACGTGAAGGACTACCAGATCGGCGGCCTCAGCAAGTTCCTGGGGTTGTTCCGGATGGAAGAGGTGATTGGTGTCCGGGTTCATGTTCTCTTCGGTCCGGTTTCACCGCGGAACGATGCGGACACGACCGTAGCGGGAGACCACCACATCGTGGCGGACCAGGTTCCGGGAAAACTGCCAGGTCCCGTTGATCACCCCCAGCGGGAGTCCCGAGGGTGCGAGGCGGATGACCGTGGACGGGCCGGACAGGGTCACCCCCGAGAGGGTGGGACCCGGCTGGCTCCACACCACGACCGGTCCACTGTTCTCCAGGGCGATGACCTGGAATTGAGCGGGGTCGAGACGAAGTTCGGTGGGAGTCTGGCGGGCAAACGCGATCGCCCTCGCCTGTCGGACCGCGAGCGCCATGGCATTGCTGGCTGCGGCCACCAGGGCCCGGTCCCGAAGGGGCGAGATGCGCGGGGGGACGGTCAGCACGAGCAGCCCCAGGATCACGAGGACCACGAGCATTTCGACGAGGGTGATTCCCCGGGGAGACATGAGAGAAGAATGCCCCTCGCGAGGGTGGACACGCGGCGTCTTTCCACGCGGGCCGGGGCCTGAATGCGCGGGCACTCCCGAGGCGCGGACCGATCCGCGTCACTGGGCCGGTATGAGGCGATGCCCCCCCTCACCCTCCGCGATCTGACCGCCCTGGCGGCGGCGGTCGTCGAGGCCGGCCGTCCGGGAGACGGTCGGACGGGAGCACCTCCCTCGGAACGCTCCATCCGGTTCTACATTTCCCGGGGCTGCGTCGACAAGCCGACAGGCCGGGGAGCGACCGCCTCCTACGGCTACCGCCATCTGCTTCAGGTGCTCTTTGTGCGCGCCAGCCAGGACGCCGGCCGGAGCCTGGATGACGTGGCCCGCGCTGCCGGTGGATCGGACGAGGTCCTGCTGGCCGTGGTGGATCCGTGGCTCGGAGGACGGGCGCCTGCCCCGGGGGACCTACTCCCGGCGCTGGGGTCCGGTTCGGCCCGGCCCGCGCCGGACGAGACGGCACCAGCCGAGGCCCCTGGCCTGGTGCGAAAGGTCGTGATCGAGGAAGGGTGCGAGATGCTGGTGGACGTGACTCATCCGGTGTTCCGCCTCTCGGCGGCTCGGCGGGCGCAGGTGAGGGCGGAGGTGGCGGCAGCGATTCACCGCGTGATGGTAGCGGAAGGTTCTCACTCCCCGCAGGTCTGATTTACCCCTGATCCCGGAGGTTTCCCGTGGGACTCATGCTCTTTCTCATCGTGGTGGTGGCGGTGCTGTTCTGGGGGGTGGTGATCTACAACGCCCTGATTGCCCTCCGGAATCAGGTGGCCAATGCGTGGAAGCAGATCGACGTGCAACTCAAGAGGCGCCACGACCTCATCCCCAACCTGGTCAACACGGTGAAGGGGGCGATGGACTTCGAACGAGGGACCCTGGAGGCCGTGATTGCCGCCCGCAGCCGGGCGATGACCGCCACCACGGTGCCGGAAACGGCCGCGGCCGAAGGGATGCTGACCCAGGCTCTGGGACGTCTCTTCGCCCTGGCCGAAGCCTATCCCCAGCTGACGGCCACGACCAACATCGGGAGTTTGCAGGAGGAGTTGGCCAGCACCGAGAACAAGATCGCGTTCGCCCGGCAACTCTACAACGACGTCGCCACCCAGTACAACATCCGTCAGGCTCAGTTTCCCGCCAACCTCGTGGCCGGTCTTGCCAAGGCCGTGCCGGCGGAACTCTGGGAAATCGAGGACCCCGGGGAAAGGGCCACTCCGGTGGTCGATCTGTCGTCGCCGCCGCGGCAGTGAACGGCGCCGATCTCTTCTCCCAACAGGCCTCCAACCGTCGTCGGTCCGCGTGGCTGACGGCGGGGTTCGTGGTGTTCTTCGCCTGGATCGGTCTCGGGGGAGACCTGGTCCGGTTTCTCATGGCCCCGGGCGGGGGGTTCCCTGTTCCCTGGCTCGGAATGCTGACCGCGACGGTGGCCGGGGGAATCGCCTGGTATGCCTGGCGCCGTGGGCCGGAAAGGGTCCTGGGGGCGACGGGAGCGTACGAACTCCTCCACCCCGGCACCCCATCGGAGGTGCAACTTGCCAACGTGGTCGAGGAGATGGCGATCGCCTCGGGCACGCCCCGGCCGCGGATCTGGATTGTTCCCGAGGACGATCCGAATGCCTTCGCCACAGGTCGCGATCCGGCCGGTGCCAGCGTCGCGGTGACCCGGGGACTCCTCGATCTGCTGGATCGGGACGAACTCCAGGGAGTCGTGGCCCACGAGATGGCCCACATCCGGAATCTCGACGTGCGCCTGATGACCCTGCTGGCGGCGATGGTGGGCGCACTGGCTCTGATGTCGGACACGCTCCGGCAGCTGTTGCGGGGTGGGGGCCGACTCCGGCGTGGCGGAGGGGGAGGGGGAGGGGGAGGGGGACGTGGCGGCAAGGGATCGCCACTCGCATTTGTGGTGCTGGCCCTCTGGTTGCTGAGTCTCCTGGTGGCGCCGCTGGTGGGACGAGTGCTGGCGCTGGCGGTGAGCCGGAAGCGGGAGTACCTGGCGGACGCCACCGCGGCCCAGTTCACCCGGAATCCGCTGGCGCTGGCGCGGGCGCTGACCAAGCTGGAGGAGAGAGCCGAGCCGACCCGGACGATCAGCCGGGGGGCCGCGCACCTCTGCATCGTGGACCCGGGGTCGCGGCGGCTCAGCGATCGCGAGGGCCGTTTCGGGGATCTTTTCGCGTCTCATCCGCCGCTCCGCGTTCGGGTGGCACGGCTGAAGGCGATGGGATATACGTAGGTGGTAGGGAGTAGGGAATAGGGAATAGGGAATAGGGAATAGGGAATTGGGAATAATAGGGAATAGGGAATTGGGGGTCGTAGGGGCGAATCACATTCGCCCTTGGAGAGACCCGAGGTCATCCCGTCTCCTCCTCCCCCACTCCCTACTCCCTCCTCCCTACTCCCTACTCCCTACTTCTTCCCCACCGTCTCCTCCCGGAGCACCTTCTTGGCAAACCAGAACACCAGGAAGGCCACGATCAGAAAATCGATGGTAGCGCCGATGAAGGGGCCGATCGTGAGCTCGATGGGCCCGACCGGAATGATGGCTTCTCGCCAGTTCCCGCCGGGAACGAAGAAGGTGATGATGGGCATGAGAATGCCGTCGACCAGGGAAGAGACCAGCGCGTTGAGCTTGCCTCCGATGATGACCGCGATGGCGAGTCCGATCACACCATAGTTCTTGAGGAAGTCCAGAAACTCACGCCGCATGACAGGCCTCTCGGGAAGGGGTGGGATGGTGGTGTTGCGTCGGTATCAGGCGCGCATGGCGCCGGCGATGTCCTGCACCACCGTCGCCGGGTCAAAGGGCTGCAGGATCACCAGGCGGCTCAGGTCGCGGACGGCCTCGGCCTGGTCGCGGGTGCTGGCCAGGGCGATCACGGTGGCGCGGCAGGTGTCGGGCGGTCGCCACCCCGCCGGGTCGAGGAGAACGGTCGCGGGGAGCACGACAAGGTCGTGCGGGTGGCAGGCGGTTCCGGGCAATGCCGTCGATTCGGTGGTTGTGGTGACCGCGTATCCCGCATGCCGAAGGAGGAGTCCGAGCACGCGCTCCACCTGGGGGTCCGGGGTGTGGATGGTGGCCGTACCCAACAGGGCTCGTGGGCCGGGGGCCCCGTCGCCCTGCCACAGGTCGATCATGGGGAGCCCGTCGAGATACTCGGTGCGGTCCGTGGTGCGGAGGGTACCGGCGTGGCGAAGGATGCCCCGCACCCGGTGGAGTGCCTCCCGGGTGGCTCCCAGTCCCTCGCGCACGGCGGGCGGGAGGTCCGGTTCATCCATCATCAGGTCCACCTCGGCCATCGCCGCCATCAGAGGGTTGTTGATCTCGTGATGGATGCTGACCGTCATCTCGCCGATGGCGGCGAGCCGCTCGGCGCGGAGCACGTCGGCCTCGGCGGCGGCGAAGGCGGCCCGGAGGGACCGGCGCCGCCGGGCCCGTTCAAGAACCTCGGGCAGGAGGTCGCGGAGGGAGGGATCCTTCCGCAAGTAATCCTCGGCACCCTGCCGTAGCGCCGTGGCCGCAAGCGCCTCGTTTCCATGGGCCGTGATGAGAATGACCACGGGTTGGGTCGGTGCCGCGAGAAGGCGGGGGAGGAGTTCCAGCCCCGTGGCATCGGGCAACTGCTGGTCGAGCAGGATGAAGTGGGATCGGCCCGCCTCCTGCAGCGCCTCCGCGCCGGTGGTGACGTGACGGACGGACCGGTAACCGGCATGGGCCAGGATGCGGAGCAGGAGACGGGCGATGGTCTGATCGTCGTCGACCACCAGGACGCGGAGATCCTCCGCGTCGGCCTGGAGGTTCGACGGGAGGGTCAGGAGTCGGTCTCCGCCTGGTTCGGGCGCGACGCGAGTGCCCGGGTGACCACGGCGGTCAGGGCGGCATGCACGTCGGGATCGAGCACCGTTCCCACCAGATCGCCGAGCCGTTCGACCGCCACCGGCTCCGGCATCTGTTCCTGATAGGGCCGGGCGGTGGTCAAGGCGTCGAAAATTTCCACGATGCCGATGATCCGGGCGCCGAGGGGAATGGCGTTGCCTGCCAGTCCATCCGGATACCCCCGGCCGTCCCACCGTTCGTGATGCCCTCGCACATAGCTGACGATGGGCCGCAGGTGGGTCAACGGCGCCAGGATCTGGGCGCCGATGATGGCGTGCGCCTTAACGTGGGCAAACTCGTCGTCGGTCAGCGGGCCCTGCTTGTTCAGGACCTCCTCCCGAATGGCGATCTTGCCGATGTCGTGGAGGCGCCCCGCGGTCCGGACCAGGGCCACCTCGTCGTCGGAGAGACTCAGCTCGACGGCGATCTGCGCGGCGAGGTCGGACACCCTCATCGAGTGGCCCCGCAGATAGGGATCCTTGGCTTCGAGGGCGTTGACCAGGGCCTCGAGTGTGGCCACCGAGATGTGCTCGAGATTGGCGCGCTCCCGGTGCAGTTCGGCCGTCCGGATCGCCACCTCCTCCTTGAGCCAGGACTGCATCTGTCGGCTGTCCATCAACTGCTCCCGCTGCTGCAGGGCCCGCTGAATGGCGCGATGGAGATCGCTCAGATCGACCGGCTTGGTCAGGTAGTCGATGGCTCCCCGCTGCATGCAGAGCGCCGCACTGGTCGCATCGTTGACGGCCGTGAGCATGAGAATGGCGGCGTTCGGCTCCAGGTCGAGAACCTGCGGGACCAGGTCGATGCCGCTCACACCCGGCAGACGGACGTCGAGCAGCACGCAGGCGATCTTGTGGAGGCGGAGAAGGTTGAGGGCCTCCTCCCCGTCGCCCGCCACATGCACGGTGTACCCCTGCTGGGTGAGGAAGCGGCGCAGGGCGCTCCGGATCGGCGCCTCGTCATCCACCACCAGCAGGGAAAGCATCGCCGTCTCCTCCGGTGAGGAGCGGTCCTTCGAGGGCAGGGTCACGAACGGAAGTCCCCGGGAAGCGGGTCGCCCGGAAACTACCGGACTCACGGGACGCCCGTCAAGCAAGGGTTCATCCGACAAAGGTGACGTCGACCGCTTCCGGGAGGACCCCCTCGGCGTGCCCGCGTGCCAGCAGGCGCCGGACCGCCTCCCGACCCCGGGCGCCGTAATCGAGGGTCCATTCGTTCACGTACATGCCGACGAAGGTGTCGGTCCGCTCATGTCCTATCCCGCGGTTGTACTGCATGGCATGATCGAGGGCCTCCTGCCGGTGGTCCAGCGCCCAGGCGATGCTGGCCTTGAGGTCCCGGGCGATCTGCTCCGTCAACTCGGGCCCCAGATCCCTCCGCACCACGTTCCCGCCGAGGGGCAGGGGCAGGCCCGTCTCCTCCATCCACCAGGCCCCCAGATCGGCGTGGAGATGGAGGCCCCGATCGGCGTAGGTGAGCTGCCCCTCATGAATCAGCAACCCCACATCCACCGTTCCCGCCAGTACCGCATCCTCGATCGCATCGAAGGGCATCACCACCGGGTCGCACCCCGGTTGATAGAGCCGCAGGGCGAGCCAGGCCGTGGTGAGCGTGCCGGGGATCGCCACCCGGACTCCCCGGAGGGCGCGCCGCGGATCCACCGGCGCCGGGGACCGCGACACCAGCCGGGGCCCGTACCCGTCTCCCATCGACGACCCGCTCGCCAGGAGGGCATAGCGATCGGCCAGATAGGCATAGGCGTGGATGGACACCGCGGAGACTTCCAGCTCGCCGACCCGGGCGCGATGATTGAGGCTCTCGATGTCGCTCAGCTCGTGCTCGTAGACCAGGTCGCCGGTGTCCAGCTTGCCGGCGGTGAGCGCGTAGAACATGAACGCATCGTCACTGTCGGGACTGTGGGTGACGCGGATGGTTCTGGGCATGGGCCTTGGGTGCGGGAGTGAGCGAGGAATCGCCGCTCAGGGAGCGACGGCGGCGGTGGCGGCGGACCGGAACTGGTCCAGGATGTCGCGGTGATCGATGTATTCGGGCCGCTCCAGTGCGATCTGTGCGGGGAAGAGCTTCAGAAAGGCGCGGTAGGCCTCCCGGCTGGCAGCGGTATCTCCCCGCAGTTCGGCCACGGTTCCCCGGACGACGAAGCCAAACAGATTGTCGGGGGACACCCGATGGATGGTGTCGGCCAGGGCCAGGGAACCGGCCCAGTCGCCGACACTGGCCCGGAGGACGGCACCATGGTACCGGGCATCGACGGTGACGGCATCCAGCTGGGCGTAGGCCCCGAGGGCCATCGGGGTGAAGCTGTTCGCGGTGGCGGTGTCACCCCGGGCGGCGGCCTCCATGATCCGGTCGTTCAGCCGGATGAAGCGCTCCAGGGGGGACATCTGGCTGATGTCCGGCGCGGCGCCGGATGCGGGGGCGCCGACAGCTCCCACATTGCCCGCATTGCCCATGTCGGGAACCACCGGGGTCCGGGTCCCCTGGACCAGCCACCAGGCCACGAGGAGCAGAGCGACCACCCCCACGCTCACTGCGGCGATCCCCCCGCGCCGGAGCCGGCCGGGAACCGCCGG
>JBGSKF010000205.1:0-13898 GCA_041741375.1 Gemmatimonadales bacterium
CTGTTCCGGAACCACCGAACCTGACCTGACCGGCCTGATTGGTGATCGATCCCTGGAAATCACCGGCACCCTCGATTTCGGGGCCCGTTCCACCGTGGAGAGCGACACCGTGAGGGTGCTCCTTCGAGTGACCAATACCGGGAACTCACCCGGCACCCTGCTTTACGGCTGCGGTTCGTTCGCCGTCCTGGGGGTGGGTCCCGGCGGCGCGACGTGGGACAACCGGATCCCGCCTGGGGCGGCATGCATGAACATCGGCCTTGGGCTCTCGCTTGACCCGGGAGAGACCCGAGAGGTGAGTACGTTCCAGAAACCGGCACAGGAAATTCGCGCAGATTTCCCGCGTGGTACGTACCGGGTCTCGGTGTTCCTCCGTCAGGACGGGTCTCTGCGGCGCCTCGATGCGGGATCGCTCACGCTCTGACGGCATCGCAGCACCTTCGGCGCTGGTTCCCTGGGCCGAGGGCGACCCACGGGTCGCCCCCACGGGTGCGGCGGGACCAAATCCCATGGGCGAATCTGATTCGCCCCTACGGGTGCGGCGGGACAACCCCCACGGGCGAATGTGATTCGCCCCTACGGTTCGGCGGGACAACCCCATGGGCGAATGTGATTCGCCCCTACGGCCTAATATCCGAGCAGCACCCACCACCCCACCCCCACCGTCCCCCAGATCGCGGCGGTGGTGAGACCCGACATCAACCCGAGCCGCCACCAGGTGCCCTGGCTCACGTATCCCGCCCCGAACCAGATCGGAGCCGGCGTGGTGCCGTAATGGGTGAGCGCCGCGCAGAGATTGGAGAAGCAGGCAAACGCGATCACCGTGAGCATCGGCGGGGCCCCGGCCGCGATCACGAGCGTCGTGAAGGGGATGAACATGGCCGTGGCGTGGGCGGTGATGCTGGCAAATCCATAGTGGGCAAAGAAGTACACCACGAGCAGGAGGGCAAAGGCGAGCGCCCAGGGCCAGCCCGCGGTGTACCCCGCCGCGGTCTCGGCGAACCGCTTCGTGAGGCCGAAATCGGTGAGCGCGCCCGCCAGCTTGACCAGCCCGCCGTACCAGATGAACACGTCCCACGCCACCCGTTCTCCCAGCGCATCCTCCCAGCGGAGCACCCCGGTGAGGAAGAGAATCACCATGCCGAGCAGGGCCACCACGGTATAGTTGAGCCCGAGCCACCCGCTCACGATCCAGAGGCCGGCCACGAGGAGGAAGGTGAGCAGCAGGATCACCTCGTGCCGGGTCATGGGGCCCATGGCCCGCAGCTGCTCCGCGGCAAAGGTGGCCGCTTCCGGGGTCTCCTTCACCGTGGGCGGGGCCACCCGGTAGAGGAGGAGCGGCACGGCTATCAGCGAGAGGAGCCCCGGCACGGCGCCCGCCACCATCCACTGCACGTATCCGATCGAGGCCCCGGTCACCTGTCGCGCAAACTCGGCCATGAGCAGGTTCGAGGCCTGCCCGGTCAGGAACATGGCACAGATGATCACGTCGGCCTGGTAGAGGAGCACCGTGAGGAATGCCCCGATGCGCCCCGCCGAGGGGCCGGGCTCGGATTGATAGGCCCGGGCCAGGCTCGTGGCGATCGGGAAGATGATTCCGCCGCTGCGCGCCCCGTTGGACGGCACCACGCTCCCGAGCACCAGGTCGGTTCCGATCAGGGCATATCCCAATCCCAGGCTGCGCCGACCGATTGCTTTGATAAAATGCAACGCAAGGCGCCTGCCGAGCCCGGTCTGGACCATGGCCCGGGACATGAAGATGGCGGCGAGGACGAGCCAGACGATGGGGTTGGCGTACGCCGTGAGGGCGTCGTCGAGACTCAGCACCCCGGTGAAGATCGTGGTGCAGAGTCCGATGAGCACCATGGCTCCACCCGGCAGGGGCTGGGTGATGGCCCCGACGATGGTGGCGGCGAAGATCGCGAACATCCGCCACCCGTCGACCGAGATCCCCTCCGGCACCGGCAGGGCGAGGACCACGAGTGCCGCGCCAAGCACCGACCCCCATCGCCAGATGCCGGTCCGAAGCACCATCGGCTACTTCCCGACACAGAACTGCGAGAAGATCCTCCCCAGCACCTCGTCCGGGTCCACCACTCCGACGAGCTCGTCGAGGGCCGCCACGCCGATGCGCACCTGGTGTGCCACGAGCACCGCGTCTCCCCTCTCCTCCTCCAGGATCTCTCGAACTGCGCCGAGCGACTCCCGGGCCCGCACCAGGGCAACCCGGTGGCGTTCCCGAGTGAGCACCGGCTCCAGGTCAGATGTGGCTCCTCCGGAGAAGATCCGCCTCACGATCTCCCGCCGGAGGAGGTCGAGGCCTCGGCCGGTCACGATGGACACGGCAATCCCCCGCCTCTCCCTCGCAGCCTCGGCATCCACGTCGAGGTCGGCCTTGGTCCGCACCAGAATCGCGTCCCCTCCCTCCCCCTTTCGATCGGCGAGGCGCTGCATCTCCTCCGACGGCTCCTCTCCCGCGGGCACGCAGGCAAGGAGCAGGTCCGCGGCGCCGAGATAGCGGCGGCTCACCTCCACGCCGAGCCGATCGAGGCGGTCGGGAGCCTCCCAGAGGCCTGCTGTGTCGGCGAGCCGGACCGGCCACCCCTCCAGGGCGGTGGCGGCCTCGATGGCGTCGCGAGTGGTGCCGGGCAGTTCGGTCACGAGGGCCCGGTCGGTCCCGAGGAGCGCGTTGAAGAGGGAGGACTTGCCGGCATTGGGCGGGCCGACAATGACCACCAGGGCGCCCTCCCGGAGCCGCTCCCCCGCCGGTGCGGTGGCGATCAGTCCGCCGATGTTTTCCTGGCAGGTTCTCACCCGGGCGAGAATCTCCTTCCGGGGCACCGGACCGTCGTCCTCCTCGGGAAAGTCGACCTCATAGTCGAGCAGGGCGAGAAGCCCGATCAGATCCTCCCGGAGCGCATCGAGCCGGCGGCTGAGACCCCCTTCCATCTGGTGGAGGGCCGCCTTCCCCTGGTGGGGTGCGGTGGCGTCGATCAGGTCGCCGACGGCCTCGGCCTGCAGCAGATCGAGCTTGCCGTTCAGCACCGCCCGGAAGGTGAACTCGCCGGGGCGCGCGGGCCGTGCGCCGGCAGCCTGCAGGGCGCCGAGCAGTTCGGCGGGGACCAGCAGGCCTCCGTGGCAGGAGAGCTCCACCATGTCCTCCCCGGTGTAGGAGGCCGGCCCGGGAAAGGTGGTGCAGAGTCCCCGGTCGAGAAGGGAGCCATGGGCGCTGTAAAATCCGGTCAGGCGGGCGGTGCGTGACGGCTCAATCGTGAAGGGACGAATCACGCGGCGCACCACGTCGAAGATTCCGGTCCCCGAGCACCGCACCACCGCCAGCGCCGACCGGCCGGGAGCCGTCGCGAGCGCGGCGATGGGGTCGGTCAGCATGGAGGGAGGGTGCCTGCCGTCAGCGCGCCGGACGCTTCTTGGCGGCCTGGGCGGGTGGCTTGGGCGGGGGCACGGGCGGCATCCGCTTCAACCGCTCGCGGGAGAGCATCCACTGCTGCGGAATGCTCGCGATGTTCTGTACCGCATAATACAGGTTGAGCCCCGAGGCGAAGCGGAAGAAGAAGAACGTCATCATCGCCGGCATGACGTAGACCATCATCTTGGTCTGCGGTGTGGGCGGGAGACCGATCTGCCCGATCTTCGAGACCGCGAACATCGAGATTCCCATGACGAGGGGAATGATGTAGAGCGGGTCGTGGCGCGACAGGTCGGCGATCCAGAGGAAGGGGGCGCCCCGAAGCTCGATGGTGTTCTGCAGCACGAAGAAGAGGGCCAGGAGCACCGGCATCGGGAGGAGCATCGGCCAGCACCCCCCCATCGGATTCACCCCATGCTCCTTGTAGAGCTTGAACATCTCCTGCTGCGCCTTCTGGGGGTCCTTCTTGTGCCGCTCCTGCACGTCCTTGATGTGCGGCTGGATCGCCTGCATCTGCATCGCCGACCGCATCGCCTTCTGGTTGAGCGGCCAGAGCAGCAACCGGATCATCACTCCGAAGGCCACGAGCACCATGCCGTAGGAGAGGAACAGGGTCTCGTGCATCCAGACGAGAAGCCAGCGCGCCCCGACGGCCACCGGCCGGATGAGAGTCCGAAACCCGGGCCATCCGTAGGGGTTCACATCGTCAAAGTCATGACCGACGGCTCGGAGCCGGTCGTACTCCATCGGGCCGGCATAGATCTCGAAGGACGCCTCGCCGGCACCGGACACCGGGTGCGTGAGCACGATGTCGGCCGACGTCGGCTTGCCCGCACTCCCGGCCGGCGCCACAACCTGCACGCCCCCGATCCGGCCCCCGATCCCCGTGGCCGCCTGATCGAAGGCCAGCACCGCGGTCACGAAATACTTCGACTTGACCGCCACCCACTCGAAGGGCCCGGTCAGGATGCGGGATTCCCCCCGGTCGAGACTGCTGAAACGGAGCAGATCGGTGTCGGATTGCTTGGTGACCACACCGAGATTCCGCATGTGCTCCAGCGAGTCCGCCTCGGTGTTCCGGATGGTGGGCCCCATGCCCACCAGGAGCACCCCCCCGTTCGGACCGAGCCCGCCCACCCGGAGCGCCACCCCGATCCGGTACGTGTCCGGGGAGAAAGTGTAGGTGAGGGTGACATCGATGCCGTCCCGGGACCCGGTGAGGGTCAGGGTCGACGTTTCCTCCACCGTCAGCGCCCGGGCCGAGGGCCGGAGCGCGAACTGGTGGAGTGGAATGGTGTCCCGGCCGGTGGCCACGGCCAGGCGAAGGAAGGTCCCGTTGTCGGGAAAGAGCTGAACGTCCGCCGTGTCCCCTTCGGCCAGGGACCGGTACCGGCGCATGTGCGCCTCGACCAGACCTCCACCCCGGGTGGTAATGCCATAGCTGTAGAGGGCGCTCGAGACGCTCACCGTGTCGGCGGGGAGGAGTGGATCCAACGGGTCTGGAGGTTCGGTCTCCGCGGGGAGTTGCGGGGCGAACGGGGTGGACGGGATGGACGGGATGCTGTCGACCCCGGCGGGCGGGGGCGCCGGTGGAGCCAGGAAAGTCGCCGGAACGATGGCAATGACCATCATCAGGACGATCGCCAGAACAACGCGTCGATCCATGGTTCGCTTTCTCTGGCCTACGGAACGGGGTCGTATCCGCCCCGATGGAACGGATGACAGCGGATCAATCGGCGGGCGCCCAGCCACGCGCCCCGGAGGGCACCGTATCGCTGGACCGCTTCGAGGGTGTACTGGGAGCAGGAGGGGTGGAAGCGACAGCTTGGCGGAAGCGCGGGCGAGATGAGGCGCTGGTACCCTCGAATGAGGAACCACGCCACGCCCCGCGGCCACCGGCGCGGGTCGAGCGGGCTACCGGCCCAGGACATCGTCTGCCCAGTCGTGCAACTCGGACCTCAGTTCGGAGAAGGTGGCGTCATAGGCCTCGCGCCGAGCCCGTACCAGCAGGTCCCATGAGGGAAGCAGGGGTTGGAGGTCGCGCCGGAGCAGTTCGCGGATCCGGCGCCGAAGCCGGTTGCGGTCCACACCGGTTTCCCGGTGCTTCGGAACGATCATCCCGAGGCGAGGGTGCCCAACGGTGTTCGGTGCCCACAACACGTCCAAGTGGGCTGTCCGCCTCCGGCGCCCCTCCTGGAGCAGGCGGCGTATCAGAGCGCTCCGGGCGAGCCGACGGGCCCTCGGGAGCCGCTCCGATGGCGTCAGGACCCTCCGTGCTTGTTCGGAATCCGGACGGTCAGAACCCGGCGACCCTTCTTGCGACGACGGCTCAGCACAGCCCGGCCCCACCGGTCGGCCATCCGGGCCCGGAATCCCTGCTTGTTGACTCGGCGCCTGTTGCGCGGACGATACGATGGTTTCATACTCTGTTTCCCGCCCTTTCGTAAGGGCGCAAAAGTACCCGAGAGGTGGCCACCGGGTCAAGGTTGACTTTTCCACACGTGCCCCGTAAACTCGCCTTCCCCTGAGCGTCACCCCGATTGAAAATGAGTTCTCATGGAGCTGTCAGCCAAAGAGGCGTGGAAGCGGATCCTGGACGAGGCCCACCGGGAGCTTCCGGAGCACACCATCCAGAGCTGGCTGGCCCCGACCGAAGCGATTGCCCTGGAGGGCACCCAGCTCATCGTCGGTGCCCCGGATGAGTTTGCAGTCCAGTGGAACGAAACCAAGCATGCGTCCCTCCTCTCCCGGCTGGCAGAACCGGTCCTCGGTCACCCCACCGAGGTGATCTTCCGCGTCCTGGAGGACCGCCGGAAGCGGTCCCAGATGGATTTCTTCGTCGCCCCGCCCCCGCCCCCGCCCGGAACCACTCCGGCGTCACCCGCGACCAGCGCCAACCCGAGCAACCAGCCGCTCAACGAACGGTACACCTTCGACACCTTCGTGATCGGCAAGAGCAACGAGCTGGCGGCGGCGGCGGCCTTCGCGGTGGCCGAGACCCCGGGCAAAACCTACAATCCGCTGTTCATCCATGGGGCCACGGGCCTCGGCAAGACCCATCTGATGCAGGCCGTGGCGCACCATGTGCTGGCCCGGAAACCGGACACCCGGGTTCTGTATGTCGGGGCGGAGCAGTTCATCAACGAGGTCATCGAGGGAATCCACGGGCGGACCATGCCGGATCTCCGGCGGCGATACCGGCACGACGTCGACCTGTTTCTCGTGGACGACGTGCACTTTCTCGAAGGGAAGGAAGCGACACAGGAAGAGTTCTTCCACACCTTCAACGCCCTGTACGAGGGGAGCAAGCAGATCATCCTCACCTCGGACCGTCACCCGAAGGAACTGCCCGGCCTCGAGGAACGGCTCGTCAGCCGGTTCGTGTGGGGCATGGTGGCCGACATCAGCCTTCCCGACCTGGAACACCGGATCGCCATCCTGCGCAAGAAGCAGGAGCAGGACCATCTGGAAATGGCGATCCCCGACGAGGTGCTCACCTTCATCGCCCGGAATGTCCGGTCCAATGTGCGGGAACTCGAAGGGTGCATCATCAAGCTCCTCCTCTTCGCCTCTCTCAAGCACCGGGAAGTCACCATCGAGCTGGCGCGCGAGGCCCTGGCGGACAAGATCCGCCCCGAGGATGACGGAACCCAGGCCACCCCGCGGAGCCTGCCCACCATCGACCGGGTGCAGGACATTGTGGCCCGGCGCTGGGGAGTGACGCCGGAAGGACTCCGCTCCAAGGCGCGCATCAAGACGCTCACGGTCCCGCGGCAGGTGGCGATGTATCTCGCCCGGGAACTGCTGCACATGCAACTGGTCGAGATCGGGCAGGCCTTCGGCGGACGAGACCACTCCACCGTCATCCACAGCGTGGAGAAGGTGACCCGGCAGATGGAACACGACCGGCCCTTCCGGGACCGGATCGATTCCGCGCGCCAGGAGTTGTGCGCACCGTGAACAGGGGCGCGGGGAAAAGTGAGGAGAGCCTGTGGGTTGTGCGGAGAGCGGGGGCCGGGGGCGATCACTCCCCACATGGCCCCACAGAGATTGACATGAGCCGGGTGGAGGTAATCGTCTGTCCGGAGACGACATCGGGAGACCATCAACATTTCCCGCCCCTCTACTACTGCGGCTAGATTCTTTTAATCCGGAAGATGTAGGACTTATCAGCAACCCGAGGACGAGGATGAAGTTCACGATCACGCGGGAGAAGCTTCAGGAAGGGCTGGTCGCGGTGGCGGCAAGTGTGCCGACCAAGACCACCCTCCCTGTCCTGTCCAACATCCTGGTGGAGGCGACCGCGGATGGGTTGCGGCTCTCCGGAACCGATCTGGACATCGCCGTGAGTACCACGGTGCCGGCGTCCATCGAACAGGAGGGAGGCATCACGCTTCCCGCACGAAAGCTCCTGGAGATTGTCCGCGAGCTTCCGAGTGCCAGCATCAAGGTGTCGGCCTCGGGAGAGCAGAGGGTCTCGATCGAATGCGGCAAGGCCAGGTTCAAGCTCCTGGGACTTCCCAAGGAGGAGTTCCCCGCGTTCCCCTCCGTGTCCTTCGACGGCGGGTGGCAGGTCAAGGCCCAGGAGCTTCACAAGCTGATCTCCCATGTCGCCTTCGCCGCGAGCACGGAGGAGAGCCGCCCCATCCTCAACGGGGTGCTCTGGGAGCTCAAGCCGGAACGGATGCGGATGGTGGCCACCAATGGGCATCGTCTCGCCAAGATGGACGTGCCGGTGACCGGAGGGAGCACGACGGCCGATCTCATCGTCCCGCCGAAGGCACTGGAACAGATCCGGCGGCTCTTTCCCGGCGATGAGGACCTCCAGATCGCCCGAAGCGACAATCACCTCGGCTTCCGTACCGCCACGACCCAGGTCTTCACTCGCCTGATCGAGGGACCGTATCCGAACTACGAGCAGGTGATTCCCCGGGAGAACGACAAGGCTGCCACCGTCGACCGATCCACCCTCAGTTCGGCCCTGCGGCGCATGAGCATCGTCGCGAGCGATCAGACCCACCGCATCCGGCTCGCCTTTACCAGCGGTGCCTGCAAACTCTCGGTGCAGACACCCGACCTGGGAGAGGCTCAGGAAGAGATCGCGGTGACCTACGATGGCGATCCCCTGGAGATCGGCTTCAATGCCACCTACCTGCTGGAGATCCTCAAGTACATGCCGACGGACGAGATCCGGCTCACCCTCAAGGCCCCGGAACGTGCCGTGACCTGTGAACCGGTGGGGTGGGACGACGCCGCCAGTTACCTGACCCTCGTCATGCCCCTGCGGCTGGTGGACTGACCAACACCCAATGCCCAAGACCCAACCCCCCGGGGTGTTGGGTATTGGGTGTTGGGGTTACCCATCTAGAGACGGAAGCCAAGCCCGAAGCTCCCGAAGAACTTCCCCGCCTTGAGGTTGTTCTCGGCAAAGCGGGTGGCGAGGCCCTCGTCCTTGCCGATCTGGTATCCCCCCTCACCCGAGAGTCGCACCGGACCGAGGACGAGGCCGGTATTCAACGCCGTCACCAGCCTGGTGGATGAGAGAGCAAACTCGATCGGGGCACCGACGACCCCCGTAGCCGGGTCGACATACACCACGTTCGCGTCTCCCTTGAGAAGGTTCACGCCCCCGCCGGCCGCGATCTCCAGCGCGCCGAATCGCTTTCCCGCGAACAGGCGCACGTTGATGGCGCTGGTGTTGAATGTGTAGGCCCCGTTGTCTCCCGTCACAGTGGACCCATACTGAAGTGTGGGGGTGTCCCTCTTCATCACGCTCAGGGAAATGGCGGGAAGCTTCGGTCCCGTGACTGCGGCGCGGAACCCAAAGCCGAAGCCGAGGGAGATGTCCCCCAAGGCACGCGATCCAGGAACTGTTCGGAAGCTGGTGAACCGGTCGTCTGGAATGCCGAGAACAGAGCCCATGAGATCGAAGGTGACCGTTCCCGCCGGCAGGGTTCGCGAGAAGAGTCCCAGCGCCAGGTCGACCTGAGGTGCCGCGAGATGTCCTCGATGACCGACCGGCACCGTATCCACGGACCCGTCGAATCGAGTGTCCGGCGCAACGACCTCCGCCACGACGGCTCGAAAGGTGACCTGGAGGTGACCGAATTTCCCCCTTCCCCCCGCTTCAGCGGTACCAATGACCGGGTTTCCGCCACTCAGCAGGAGTCCGGCCGTCGCATGAAGTGAACGCACCCCATCGATCGCAGCCTGGCAGACCTTCAGGCCAGCACTGGAGAGATCGGAAGGACATGCCGGTCCGGTCGAAACTGCCGGAGCGTCCTGGCCGTGCAGTCCAGGAGCAGGGAACGGGGAAAGGGCCGCAAAAGTAAAGCAAGCCAAGAACTTGCATGCTGTAGGGAACCACAACCGAACGGCCATTTTCTTCCTCGAGGAGATGAGATCGAGTGAAGAGGAGGCAAGTTCAAAGCCACGGCCGAATCGGTTCGATCTCCACCGGCCCGGAAGCCACCGAGGAATGGGCTACCAGCCCATTCGCCCCAGGATGAGGTTCTGACGCCACCGCATCCTCCCGGGCCTGTAGGCGGGGTTGGACGTCCTCGGGTGCGGGAGAGTGGCCGCCAGGGCGGCTGCGTCGCGTGCTCCCAGCCCCTTGGCCGAGCGACCGAAGTATTTCTGGCTTGCCGCCTCCACCCCCCAGATTCCGGTGCCGAGTTCGGCGATGTTCATGTAGAGCTCGAGGACGCGGTCCTTTCCGAGGGCTCGTTCCAATCGCCACGCCAGAACCCCTTCCTTGACCTTGCGCATCGGGTTTCGTGACGAGGAGAGGTACAGGTTCTTGGCGAGCTGTTGCGTGATGGTGCTGGCTCCCCGGAGATCGCCCGGGTTTCCGGCCACCTTCCGGAGTGCTCTCCAGAGTTCCCGCCGGTCCCGAGGATCGCGCCAGGAAAAATCGCGTCGCCGGTAACCCACCGCGTCGCGCATGGCGGCGTAGTCGATGCCCCCATGCTCCCGGAATCGATGGTCCTCCGCCACGATGACAGCCCGTACCAGGTGAGGGGAGATATTCGCGAGGGTGACGGGAATGTACCGGCGGACCGAATCATCGTGTCGCACCGCCATGAAGGGCGTCTTCCGAGGCCAATGGGTCCGGTACCAGGTCGGCGGCGGCCAGACGGCCAGAAGCCAGAGGACGAATGCGGTGCCGGACAGGAGGGCGACCCTCGCACTCCAGCGGAACACCCTCCAGAACGCCTGTCGCGGGGTCACGGAAGAGGAGAGATGGAGATCCGGCTGATCTGCCGAACGGGGATGCGAGCACCGGTCTCCGGCAAGGCAAGGGTCATCGAGGTTGAGTCCACCCCGGTGGCCCGCACCAGCCTCCCATCCATGGAAACGTGGTATGAGATACTACTAATATCAAATCCGGACACCGGAAGAGCTGCTCCGGCCAGGTTGCTTGCCGTCCCTTCCCTTGTGTAGAAGGCCTCCTCGGTGAGGTGCAGCCACTGCATTCCCGCCATCGTCACGATCGAGTCGGCTTGGTAGCTCGCCACCAGGCTGTCCCGAACCTGAAGGGGGTTGGCGTGGACGACCCTCGGTCTCGTTTCCTTCCAACTCGAACCGGGTGTGGCTCCACCCTCCGGGAGGATCGGGTAGAGGAGTGCGACGAGGTGTCCGATTTCCGCGACCCCGTCTCCCCCCCGGGTTGGGATGAGTCCTTGAACCACACCACGGTCGGTGCGGTCCCCGGACCACAGTACCCCAACCGCGGTGGTGGGTGTATCGGCATCCCTCCCCTCAGTGGTCACCGAGTCGAGGGTCACCTCCAGGATGTGCGGCCCCGATCGCCCGATCGTTCGCGTTCCGACAGTAAAGAAGGCGGTCTCCCCGCTGACCTGCACCTGGTCTCCCGCGTCGCCGAGGGACACGATGATGCTGTCCCGATACTGGACTCGCACCTGCACCGGTGTCGAAAAGGGTTGGTAGGTGAGAATCTCCGCAGGAGAGGGTCTGGAGACCGGTCCCGCTCCCGCCGGGCCTGCAGACGGACGTGGCGCTGGGGAAGTGCTCCGCGAGGTTCCCGTGCTGCAGGCACCGACCGCCGCGAGAAGCAGGATCGAAGGGATGGAGACGTGAGGAAGGGACATGGTGGGCAGCACCGGAACGGGAAGGTCCGCAACGTACGATGGCGGGCGGGAAGTGGCAACCGCGGCCGGGGCCAAAAACCCACGCCCCGCCACCCGGAAGGGCAACGGGGCACAGGTGTGCAAGCCTCGGGGTCGGACGGTAAGCCGAGTTCTGTTCGGATCCGAGGATCCGGATGGTCATCTCTCTGGGATGGTCGTCGCCGACCACCTCAAGCAGCCTACCCGCGGCTACCCGTTTCCGGGGGACGGTGCGGGCCGCACCTCGCCGCCTATTTGGCCTTGCTCCGACTGGGGGTTACCGTGCCACTGACCGTTGCCGGCAGTGCGGTGGGCTCTTACCCCACCATTTCACCCTTACCCTTGGCCGAGGCCTCGGGCGGTTTGCTTTCTGTTGCCCTGTCCGTCGCCTTGCGGCGCCCAGGCGTTACCTGGCAGTCTGCCCTATGGAGCTCGGACTTTCCTCGGGACGATGCGAGATCGCCCGCGACCATCACGTCCAACCCCACGAGGAATATAACAGGGATCATCCAGATGCCCTCACCCCCGACCCCTCTCCCGCAGGGCGGGAGAGGGGAGTCATCTCCGTTCGCGACCGTCCCCCGCTGGGCCGACGGAGGCCTCGCCCCACCCGATAAGTCAACCGAATCAACGGCAAAAAGCACAAAGGAGAGGAACGGGCGCCCGATGCGTCGGTACCTCTGCGGGGGGCTCGTGCCCTTTGTGCCTCTTGTGGCCCTTTCCCCACCCACGAACCGACGGAGCGTTTCCTTGTATCGCCCGAAGGTCGACTGTCGTGTCCTGATCGTGCCGGGGCAGGCTCCTCGCTTTCGGGATGACGACTAACATGAGACCCGGGTGGTCCCTGTTCTTGTCGTTGCGGTGGTTTCCCCGGGGCTTTCGCCCCGGGCTCGGCGGCGAGAGGCCGTTCACACGGCCGGGTGTTCGCCCGAGGTACTCGGTGGCGTGAGCCACCTCCCCTGGCCGAGCAAGGGGCGTCAGCCCCGGGAAACACGAATCGCCTGGTCACGGCGCGCTCCGCAACGCGAACACCCCGATACCTCAAAGTTGGATGCCACCCCAACCGCCTTCAAACGCACTGCCAACACGGGTTTTCGGGCGTCGTCCAAAAGATTGTTGTCGGTTTGTGTCCGATTGTGTCCGTAAGGGACTATGTCCTATGTCCTATGTCCTATCTCCTGTCTCCTGCGTCCTATGTCCACATCCTACCGTCCTGAACCGGTTCGGGACCCGGTTCTCAGCCGGCCACCAGGTCGCGGAGTCGTTCCCGTCCGGCCTGGGCCATCCGGAGCACCGGGTAGAGGGCCTCGTCGGCCTCATTCCACTGGGCAAGGACGTTGGAGTAGGCCGCGTCGGCCAGGGTGGTCTCCCCGAGTCGTTCCCAGGCCATTCCGCGGAGCAGGGTCACCCGGGCGAGGAGTCCCCAGCGCGAGTCGAAGTACCGGGTGGAGAAGTGTGCCGGGTCGAACCCGTCGAGAGTGCGGAGTGCCTCGCGGTAATTGCCGAGGAGGAAGTGGGCTTCGGCGGTGACCGGACGGAGATCTCCCATGGCGAACGCGGAGGGCGGGTTCCACTCCGGTGTGGCACCCGGGGCGTCGGGGTCGGGACGCTCCTCGCTGAGCACGGAGCGGGCCCGGGTGGAGTCGCCCTGGCTCAGGGCACGGAGGGCGCGGATCGCCTTGGGGTGAGCTGCCCCGGTCAGGTCTGCGAGCTGGTCGAGGGCCACGGTGTCCGCCGAGGCGCCGAGGAAGAGTCCCTGCGCCGCCGCGGCCCCGGCCCAGGCGACCTTGGCCCGGTCCTCTCGGGGGAGGACCACGGCTGCGCGCAGGACGTTCTGCCACAGGCCCCGCAGTTGATAGAGCGGCCCGCCGGTGGCACTGTAGAGTTGTGCCAGACGGGAATCCTTCCAGACGTCGGGTCTGGTGGAACCGGGTGCGGTTGTGGCCAGAATCCCCCGGCGCAACGAATCGGCGAGGAGAATGACCGTCTCCGCTCCTTCCAGGTCCCCGGCGTGAGCATAGACGTTGGCGCTCGCCAGGACATCGGCCACCAGCACCTCCGACAATCCGGAGCGGGCCACCAGCGAATCGGGCCGCACCTCGCGCAGGGTCCGGTCCAGGATGGCCCGGGCCCGGGATCCCTCACCGGCGGCGAACTGCACCCGGGCCTCGAGGAAGCCGGCGAGGGGCCGCAGCGGGGCACCGAGGAGCTCCCGGAGCTGCCGCACATCGCGGGTCGCGGCGGGATAGTCTCCCACGGTCACGTGGGCCTCGAACAGGGCTCGGCGGGCCCGGTCCAGGCGGGGTTGTGCCGTGACCCAGTCCCGGGCGGCCTCGACGGCG
>JBGSKF010000206.1:0-4083 GCA_041741375.1 Gemmatimonadales bacterium
CCGTCCTTCGGGGGATAGGGGAGCCGTGGGCGTCAATCTGGGGAGCTTCCTTGAATTTTTCTTGAACTACGTCGTCGTCCCGAAATCTGCCCATTTCAGATTTCGTGCTATGTGACATGAATGCAAGAACTTACGACGGGGTCGCGGGGAAACTCGTGGTTGCGGCAGGTGAGGAATTTGCTGCTGCCTGGGGGAGATGGTGGAGGAGAGTGAAACCGGGGTTTCGCCACCCTACAGGAAACCTGCAGCTTGCGCGATTTTGCGCCGAGCGCGAGCTTGGCTGAGACCGATGCAGCAGTGCGCCTGATGAGAGAGCCCGAAGGCAGATGCGGACAGGATCGGAATGAACGGGAAGATTATGGAGCGCTTTGGGCGAGTACCGTGGCTGCACGCGTGTAAGGTCGATCTCGTGGACGGACGCGTGGCGCCGAACAGGGTCGCAAGGCGACAAGGGGATAGAGACATGAACGTGGTGGCCATCCGGAGCTTTCACTGCGGCAGGTACGCGCTGCGATGCCGGAGAAGCGTCCTGACGCTGTACCTACTCCTCGGTGCTGTGAGCGCGTGTCAGAATGAGGATTACGCCCATGCCCGCGGAGAAGCTCCTGGCCCCGTCGGCTCCCTTCGTGATCTCCTGCAAATCGTCGATAGCCTCCGGATCGAGGAATCTCCCGCGTCACTCGTGGTAAATCCCTTTGTCACGAGTGATAGCGCCGGGTTTCTGGTGGCCGATATGAGCGAAGGCCAGATTCGACGGTACGGGAGGGACGGACGCTTGCGGTGGACGGCGGGGCAGAAGGGTTGGGGGCCGGGGGAACTGCAGCTCCCTGCCCAGGCAGTGTCTCTGGGGGAAGATGAGTATCTCGTGGTCGATGGAAAGAGAGGGATTCTCCAGTTCAAACGAACTCCCGACTCAGTCGCCTGGAGAATCGTTTCCACGGATCTCGGCCGGTCATTTCAGTCAGCGCCCCTTGGCCGAGGCAAGGTGCTTGTCGCTGGGTTCGCCGGGCACAGAAACTACTCACTTCAGGCACCACTTCTGCACATCCTCGATCTGGCAACCGGCACGGTCACCAGGAGCATCATGCCGATGCCCGGTGATGAGCTGCACGCGGGCACGGCCCTCAACGCGGGTGTGGTCGCGTTCGCCAGAGTGTCGGACACGATCCTCGTCACCGTTGGCGCGGTGGACACGGTCTACGGCTACCTCCAGTCGGGAACTCAGGTGTTCGCGAGAGGATTCCAGTCCGAGCACTTCCAGCCGGCCACCGTCAAGCCAGGATTGATCCCTCGCCAGTACTGGCGGGAATCGTTCAGTCAGCACCGCAAAGTGTTCGCTTTGCCGGACGGGACTGTGCTGGTGTCTCACGTGCGCCTCT
The DNA here is from genome assembly GCA_041741375.1 of Gemmatimonadales bacterium. Classification (GTDB taxonomy): domain Bacteria; phylum Gemmatimonadota; class Gemmatimonadetes; order Gemmatimonadales; family GWC2-71-9; genus OFTM291. The sequence goes on from JBGSKF010000206.1 coordinate 1,380, forward strand.
GGTCTGGGGAGCATATCTGGGGCACCCTCGTCGTCGATGGTGGGGGAAGGACGCTGTTCGACGCACTGCACCGGGAGCCGCTGCTCGCGGTGCGCGGTGACACCCTGGTCTTCGCGAGTACGGAGGACCCCGCGCGATGGTACTTCGGGCTCATTCCCGAAGCCGAGTTGTGAAACCGTACGCTGATCAGGAGGAGTCATGCACAGAATGAGGGGATCTACGCTCGCGATCGTGATCGTATTGCTGGGGTCGTCAGGGTGTGCGAGATCCGTGCCGGGTGATGACGCTGCCGCCTCGATCGGGTCAAGGTCCGAGCCGATTCTGGTCTGGGCAGTCAGTGCGCGCGAATGTGTCAGTTGCCAAATGGACGCGCATGCCCTTCGGCAGATTCTCGGGGGACTGAAGGAAACGCTCATCGTCCAGAGGCGACAGGAAGATGCGCCGGTTGTGGATGGCTTTCTCCGGCGGGAACGGATCTCGGCCGAACCAACCAAGGTACGCGTCGTAAGGGTTGGAGCCAACGGAGGGGCGTGGGTGGTGGTGTCAAACGGTCGCGTCATCGCCAGGGAAAACTATTCCCTCGTGGTCAAGGGGGATGGATTGCGAGCCCTTCGTGAAGTTGTGCAGGGCTCGGGGTTGCTACCTCGAATTGCCGACGGAGCATCGAGTGTTCCGACGGCGTCACCGGTGGCGAGCCGCGCCACCACTACCATTACTGGAGGTGCCAAGTGAAGAAGCTGATCCTGAGGGTGGGTGCCATGCTCCTGGTGATCGGAGCCGCGCCGCTGGCGCAGGGTGTGGCGCAGGGGTCTGGAGGGACCTGGGTCGAAGGGGCGGTGACCGACTACTTCCTCGAGCCCGATTGTGCGTGGATTGAGTGCAATCTCTCGGACCCGGGAATCACGGAATGCTGCACGTACTGGGTTGGGTATTGATCTCCCTGTACAGCATCGCAGCCGGCCACCGAAAGCAAGACCGTCAAGGTGGTTTCTGGACGGCTTGTGCAAAGGGGGGCGCCTTCGGCGTCCCCCATTGCATTCGCAAGAGAGCGTTGATGACCAGATGAGTCGAGGGACTGGGTGTTTTGGCGCGAGCAGGCCCCAGCAGCTCTCTCCCGTGGGACTGGGGGTCGTCAGGTGGGGAACACCTAAACGGACCCTCAGGGAAAGGAGTGTGTACATGGCGGGGATCTTCATGGATCTGCATGCTCGCCGTGGCCCTGCCATGGTCAGCCGGAAGTGCCGTATTAACCGCCCCATCGAACGGGCCCGGGGGATTGCAGTCGTAGCCGCCTTCCTGATGGGGCTCAGATGGCCTCCCGCAGTGCTCCAGGCCCAGGTCGTGGATGTCCGCGTGGTGGAGTCGGTGGGTGGCCTCCCCGCCCCCAGCGCGATCGTGGCCTTGCGTCGTGCCGACGGCACCCTGGTGGAACGCCGCCTCACCGACCTGCAGGGCCGGGCCCGGTTCAGCGGGATGGGGCTCGGTACCTTCCTCCTGGAGGCCGACCAGATCGGCGCCCGCCGAGCCACCACTCCTGCGTTTGCCATCGAGACATTATCCGACACGGTCCGGCACCGCCTCGCGATGGTGGCCCGACCCTTCACCCTCCCCGAGGTGAACGTGGCCTCGCGGGAGGTGGCCTGTGCCGCCGGCGGAGTGGACGGGGCTGACCTGGTCGCCGTCTGGGAGGAATCCCGCAAGGCGCTGACGGCCACGGTGCTGACCGAGGAGTCGGTCCAGCCGCTGCTGCAGCGGTGGCGGTGGGTCCGCCTCCTGGACCGGAACCAGCGGGAGCGAGGGGAGCAGGCGAACCTGGTGGAGTACACCCGGGGAGCCCCCTTTGTGAGCGCGCCGCCGGGAGAGCTTCGGGATCGCGGGTACATCGTGCTGGGTGATTCCCTCGACACCTTCTATGCTCCCGACGCCCGTGTGCTGCTGGACGAGGGGTTCCTCGAATCCCACTGCTTCCGGCTGGATGTGGAGGCGCGCCGGGCCGAGGGGCTCGTGGGGCTCCAGTTCGCCCCGCTGGCCGGGCGGAAGGTGCCGGAGATCGAGGGGACCTTGTGGCTGCGCCGACGGGGAGCGGAACTGGCGGAGATCACCTACCGGTATGTGAAACTCCCCCGTGAATTCCGGGGAAAGCCGGAGTTCGGGGGGCGGGTGGCCTTTGCCCCGGTGCCGGGGGTCGGCTGGATCGTGCGAGAGTGGTCGCTGCAGACGCCGGTCTACGGCGTCCGGACTGATGATGGCAGCTTCAGTGGCCGGGCGGGACAGACGACCGTCTCCAGTGAACTGGCGGCGCGGAGACGGCTGGCGGATGAGATTTCCATCGTGGGATGGCAGCTGGAGGGAGGGACCGGACGGGCGGTGGGGGAGGGGACGCCCCAGCTTCCCTCCGCCCCCGGTCTCAGGGCAAACGGCGTGGAGTCGGTGGCGGGCGAGCCCCGGCTCTGCCGGTCGGGCGCCGATGTGGGGAACGGCCTGGGGGCTGTGGTGGTCCGGGTGGAACGGGAGGATTCGGCCGTGGTGGCGCCGGACGTCCCGGTGTTGGTTGTGGTGGGAGACCCGGAGGTCCAGGTGGTGCGACTGGCCAATGACCGGCAGGTCAGCGTGGTGCGGCCGGCGGTGCAGGTCAATGGCACGAGCAGCCCGGACGGGTTCGTGGCGGTGTGCGGGGTGCCGGTCGGGGCGCGGGTCCGGGTGC
>JBGSKF010000207.1:0-5538 GCA_041741375.1 Gemmatimonadales bacterium
CCGTCCTTCGGGGGATAGGGGAGCCGTGGGCGTCAATCTGGGGAGCTTCCTTGAATTTTTCTTGAACTACGTCGTCGTCCCGAAATCTGCCCATTTCAGATTTCGTGCTATGTGACATGAATGCAAGAACTTACGACGGGGCCGCGGGGAAACTCGTGGTTGCGGCAGGTGAGGAATTTGCTGCTGCCTGGGGGAGATGATGGAGGGGAGTGAAACCGGAGTTTCCGCCACCCTACAGGAAACCTGCAGCTTGCGCGATTTTGCGCCGACCACGAGCTTGGCTGAGACCGATGCAGCAATGATCCCGATGAGAGAGCCGGAAGGCTGATGCGGACAGGATCGGAATGAACACGAAGACAGCGGTGCGCTTTGGGCGCGGACTGGTGGTTCTTCTGGCGGCACTCCTGGCAATTCAACTTGCAGGTCGGCTGACGGGGGACGTGGGCAGCGCGAGGTCCGCGGAAGATTCCAACGTGATCTTCCCTGCCCGGGTGATTCGTTTGAGGGACACCTTGCCGAACCTTCCGCTCATGACGATCCCCGCCGGCCGCTCAGCCGGAGGGTCTGCCACCACGCTTGCCTCGATCCTTTCGGGAAGTCCCGGCCCCTGTGTGTTCCTGATTGTGTACAGCACCACCTGCGGCGCCTGCCGCAAGGCTGCGGCAGCCTGGGGCAAGGCGGCGCCGCACGTGCGTTCAGTGCTCGACAGCGCCGTGCGCTGGGTCTCCCTTCCCGATCGGCCGGACCGGATCCAGGCCTTCCGCGAGCAATTCGGGCTCGACACCCCACACTTTATCCTGCCCTTTGCCGAGGCGGCCGCGGCCATCGGAGCGGTGGGAACGCCCACCGTGTATGCGGTGGATCGTGACCTCCGGGTAGTGCGAATGCCGGGTGCGGCGCCCGCAGACATCATACGTGGCAAGGGGGGAGGCACGTGGGAAGCCTCGTGCAGGGGGTCGGCGATATGACCGGTCGGAATGGGATCCGCCTGTTTGTGACCCAGAGCCTCTTCCTCGGGGTGTGCCTCGCAGCGGGGTGCCGGAGTGCGGCGGGGAGCGTGGACGTCACCCTGTCTGAGATCATGGCGGAGGTGGCCGACACGACAGTGGTTCGGGTGGGAGTGGCCCCTCTCGATATCGGGAAGGTGGATAATCACCGGGTCACCGACCTCCGGCCCGATCTCGATTTCGAACCGGCCGAGACGCGCAATGTGATTGATGTGGCGACGTTCGGGGATGGCAGAGTGGCGCTCCTGACCCCGGACAATGTGCAGCTCTTCAGCCACTCGGGCGAGCCAGTGGCCACGCTGGGCCGGGTCGGGAGCGGCCCGGGGGAGTTCCGGTATCCGGTGGCCTTGGCCGTGGCGGGTGACACCGTGGCGGTCCTGCAGATGATGATAGACCACGGGGAACTGGCGCGGTACGATGCCAGAACGGGGCGGGTGTTGGGGACGGAGGGGGTGGGGGAGGGAGGGGACTGGATGGAGTACATGATTCGCGGGCCGGCCCTCTTCCAGGACTTTCCCGCATGGAGCGGGGTGGAGGATTGGTCCCGGCGCCTCGGCGTGCTGCAGGGAGCCCCTCTGCTGTTTGTGCAGAACCCGGAGCCGCCGCCCGGGCGGGAGGATTCGGTGGCGAAGGGACCTGGCGTCCTGCTGCGGCTTGCAGCAGAGAAGTCGGAGACGGTGGCGGTTCTTGGGGTACCGCCGTCGCACGTTCGAGCGGTGGGGAACGAGCAGCGTGCCGCGCAGTACTGGGAGCAGCTGTACGAGAGCCGCCCACTCTGGGCTGCGGGGCCGGGATGGTGGGGGCTGATCGAACGGGGGGACAGCGTGCTGGAGGTGCAAACCGGCGAGGGACACGTGCTGCGGTTCGCCTGGCCCGCCCGGCGGCAGGAGGTGACGCTGGAGGACCGGACCGCCACGAGCCGGTACGGGGTGACCTACGTGGCCCGGACCTCGGTGCGGAGCCGGGCCCGGTTCCAGCAGATGCCTCGCCGGGAGATGCGGGAACAGTACCGCAAGTTCCTGACCTTTTTCCCCTTTGCCCGCACGCGGCCCCAGGCCGCGGCCCTGTTTCACGCCGGGGCCTGCGCCCTGGTGGCGGGTTTCGATCCGGAGGCCTTCACGGACGGTACGGCCACGGCTTGGCTCCGGGTCAGTGTGCAGGAGCGGCGGGTACTGGACGTCATCAGGGTACGGGCACTGGATGCCCGGACCCTCCACGCAGATGGGCAGGGGGTGTACCTGCGGGTGTTTGGGGAAGACGATCTTCCCCTGGTGCGCCGGTGGCGGTTTCCCGATGCGGCTTGCGAGACGAGCGGCGGCGGGTGACTGGTGCCGACGGTGGTTCCACACTCTTCCATGGAGGGCAGGATGCAGAAGCAGAATCGGTTCGGGATCGTGCAGGTGCTGTTCCTGATCGCGGCACTGGTGGCGGCGAACGTCTACGTCGGAGCGAGAACGCCGCCGCTGGAGGCTCAGACGAGTGGGTGTTCTACCGGTGGCGTTTGTGAGGGTGACGATACGAAGTGTACCTTCCCGGTGCCCCTGCCACACAACTACTGTGAGGAGTATCCCGGCTTCACCTGCTCGATCGCGACGTGCGAGGAGACCGCGCTGGAGCCGTGAGTCGTGAGGCCGGTACAGGGCGACCGGCACGCAATCGTCGAGGGACGCATGGGGTGGCTTCTGGGGCACGCCATGTCGTCTCTCGGCCATTGTCTTCCTGGAGCCAAACCCCCGACCTCAAGCCAAGCGAATCGGCAAAGTCACTGGAAACGGCACATTGCGGCAATCCGTTTGGGAACGGTGTGTCAGCAACGGCCGGGCCGGCGTCTACAGTAATACAAATGGCCTGAGGGCAGGGTCCGCGATGCAAGCAGGATCCGGCCGGTCGAGTGAGATCGTAATCTTCTTGTGACGGAGGGATTCATGGCAGGTACGCGACCGTCCGGAATCTCTGGACACCGCCTGAGTGGCAAAGTGTTCCGGATCACTCTCCTCGCCATCATGGTCTCAATTCTCGGCGTGGTGATGGCACCCCGCCTCACGGCCCAGGTGGTCCAGGTGCAGACGGTGGACACCGTGACCCGTACCGTGGCACCGAGCACCGTGGTGTCCCTTCTGCGGGCGGGGAGCGACCAGATCCTGCTCCGGATTCTGACCGATGCCCAGGGCCGGGGGACGGTTTCCCTGAGCGGACCGGGTACCTATCGGCTTCGGGCGGACCGGATCGGCTACGCCACCACGGTGACAGCCCCCTTCACCGTGCAGACAGCCATCGATACCCTGACCCAGCGGATTGCGGTGAACCCGGAGCGGTTCCTGCTCCCCGAGATGGATGTGGTGGCGGGAGAGGTGGCCTGCGGCACCGGCGGGGTGGCGGGCCCCGAATTGGCCGCCGTGTGGGAAGAAGCCCGGAAGACCCTCACGGTGACGGCCCTCACCGCGACCTCGGTCCGCCCCCTCCTCGAGCGCTGGCGCTGGGAACGCACGCTGACCGTGCGGGGGCGCCTACAGGGGGAGAGCCCCGACGTAGTGCAGTACACCCGGGAGGCGCCCTTCGTCACGGTGTCCCCCGCGCGCCTGCGGGAATCGGGGTTTGCCGACGTGGGGCGGGACCAGGCGCTCTTCTACCTTCCCGATGCCAGCGTGCTGCTGGACGAGGCCTTTCTGGAAACGCACTGTTTTCGGCTCGACACCGAGGAGCGCCGCACCGAGGGGCTCATCGGACTGCGGTTCGTACCGCTGCCCGATCGGACCGTGCCGGACATCGAAGGTGTCCTCTGGATCCGTCGGAGCGAGGCAGCCCTACAGGAGATCACCTTTCGCTACACGAATCTCCCGGCCGAACTCCAGTCGCACCACCCGGGGGGAGTGGTGTCGTTGGCCCCGATCGCGGACGGAGGGTGGATCGTGGACGAATGGTACGTGCAGACCCCGGTGCTCGGCGCGGTTCGGGACGGAAGCTTCACGGGGCGACGCTCGCCGGACCGGCGGGGCGGTGCCCTGGTGGCGTGGCACGTGAGTGGCGGGAAGGCGCGGGCCGTACCCGATCTGGGGGGAGCGGACGGGGAGACGCCGGCGCCGGGCAATCCGAGGGTGTGTGGCCCCACGCCGGCATCGGCTGGTGGGCTCGGTGTGGTGGTGGTGCAGGTGGTGGAGGAGGGCCGTCCGCAGGCGCCCGTGGCCGAGACGCCGGTGGTGGTCACGGCGGGGGAGCCGGCGACCCAGACGGTTCGGGTGGGAGATGGGAGGGGGCTCCGGGTGGAGCGCCCGGCGATGACGGTCGAGGGCACGAGCGATGGCGACGGCCTGGTGGCGTTCTGCGGTATTCCGATCGGCACCCGCCTTGCGGTCCAGGCGGGGAAACCGGAGACACAAGCGGCGACGTTGGCGAAGGCGGAGGGGTCGTTGACCCAGGTTCAGGTTCGGGTCCCGGTGAAGGCGGTGGTGGCGGCGGCTCCCTCCCTGTCGCCCCTCCTGCGGGGCCGGGTGGTGGACACGGCCGGGGCGGGGCTCGCAGCGGTGGAGGTGGCGCTGGCGGAGGCAGGCCGGCGGACGGTAACCGATGGAGCGGGACGCTACGAGGTGAGGGATGTGCCGCGTGGCCGCTACCAGGTGGTGTTCCGGCGGATCGGGTACCAACCGCTCACCGTGTTTCGATCCTTCCTGCGCGATACCGTGGTGGTCGACGCGCAACTCGCCGCGGAGGCGTTTGTCCTGCCGGAACTGGAGACGAAGGCGCGGGGGCCGGAGGAGGTGCCGGTGAAGCTTCGGGAATGGGCCCGGCGGCGGGAGTTCAACGTGGGGGGGAAGTTCTGGGATGACTCGCTGCTGCGGACCCAGGAATACCGGCGGCTGCCGGAGGTGCTGCAGTCGGTCTCGGGAGTGCGGATCATCCGTGCTCGAGGAGGGCGGTTTCTCGCCACCGGGGGAGGACGGGCTGGTGTCAGCCTCGGTCGTAACAAGCGCGATCCTCGCGGAGATCTTAACGATGTCCCGAGGGCATGCTATGCTACGATCTTTCTGGATGGCATCCGGCTCGCGTTCACCGGCACCCCGCCGAACCTGGATGACATCCCCATCCATCAGATTGCCGCGATGGAGCTCTATCGCTCCGCCTCAGAAATGCCCGTGGAGCTCAATTCGCCAGGGTCGATTTGCGGAGTCCTCGCCATCTGGACCCGGGTGGGCGGGAATCGGTAGCCGGAAAGACTATGGGACAGGATCGTCTGTCGCTCACACACTGCCAACTGCCCATCCGCGACCCTCCCCCTCCGGCCCGATCTCACTTCCCGCTCAGGTCGCCGGAGTAATTCCCGTCGTCCGGATTCCGATGCCGGCCGTTGAAACCGACTGAGCTGCCGGTGGTATCAGCGGCACCCTCGACATGGACCAGATGTCGCTTCAGATCCCCGCCAAGGCTCCGAGGAATGTCCATCCCCCATCAAAAAAGTAGTGGATGTCATCGTCGCGCACGACATCGTAGACGGCAAACCCTCGGTCCCCGATCTTGATCACGATTACTGCGGTGG
>JBGSKF010000208.1:0-5103 GCA_041741375.1 Gemmatimonadales bacterium
CGCATCGCAGGCGTCGCGGTAGGCGTGATGACTGCCCTTGGTGGCCGGCGTCCTCGTGGGCCGAAGCGGCGAGAGCTCGACTCCACGCGCGGATTTCCTGGTCTCGGAGATCCTCCCGCCCGAGGGCGAGGACCTGAGCGATCGGCGGTCCTTCGCTGCGCTCTCACCCGACGGTCGGACCCTGGCCTTCGTGCTGGTGTCGGCCACGGGAGAGCGGAAAATCTGGCTGCGGCGGCTCGATGGGCTCGCGGCCGAAGTCCCTGCCGGGCACGGAGCGGGCCGAGAGTCCCTTCTGGTCGCCCGACGGCAAGTCCGTCGGATTCTTCGCCGACGGGCGACTGATGCGCATCGACCTCGGCGCGTCGGCACCGCGGCGGATCTGTGACGCGGCCGGCGCCAGCTCGGGGTCGTGGGGCGAGGGCGATCTGATCGTGTTCGCCACGGCTCGGGGCATCGAACGGGTAGGGGCCGAGGGCTGCGACGTCGTCCTTCCCCTGAACTCGGCGGCTCGGACCTATCGTTCACCATCGCTCGTGGGCGATGGGCGCTCGGTCCTCTTCACGCAACGCGTCACGGCCGAGATGGACAATGGCGCGTTCGGCGGCTCGATCATGCGCGGCGACTTGGAGACCGGCGAGATGGCGGTCGTCGTTCCGGCCGCGCTCAGTCCGACCTTCGTCCCCCCCAATCGGATCATCTACGGTCGCGCCGTGCCGGGAGGATTCGCGCTGTTCGGGCAACGGGCAAGCCGCGATGGATCGCGGGTTGAGGGCGAACCCGTTGCGGTGACAGGGGTCGTGCGGGACACCGATCTTGAACTGTCCTACTCCGCCTCGGCATCGGGATCGCTCCTCTATCACCCGACGTTGGGCAATCGGGAAAAGCTCGTCGTTGATCGCGGCGGAGCGGTCGTCGATACCGTTCGCCAATTGCGGACGTGGACTTTCGCGTCGGCGCGTGCGCATCCGTGGGTGGTGCTGGCGGGCTCGTTTGCCCTGTGGCTCTATGACCTGAATCGCGGGGTGTCCACGCCACTGGTGCAGAGCAATGGCCAGTTGCACGTCGCGGATCCCGTGTGGGCGCCGGGTGACACGGCCCTCGCCTTCGGCGCCTGCCAGTGGGCCGCATTGGCGGACGTCGCGCAACCGACGCCTGTACCAGTGGACAATTGTGTGCGCGTGACCGACTGGTCGCCGGACGGGCGTCACCTTGTGCTCGAGGTCGGAGAGGCCGCATTCGTGTCCTACAGCGCGACGCGTTCCGTGGTTGCCTACAGCTTTGAAACGGGGACCGCCGTTCCGCTTTTCGACGTCTCGGGAGCGCACTCCGGCGCCACCGTCTCACCCGATGCTGCCCTGATTGCGTACACATCCTGGGACACCGGCGGCCCTGAGATCTATCTTCGGCCGTTTCTCTCGCCGGGGCGCGCCGTCCGAGTGACCACGGGCGGCGCCCGCTCGCCTCGGTGGGGGGCGAACGGGCGCGAACTCTATTATCAGTCGGCCGACGGGGGGATCATGGTCGTGCAGGTGAACGCTGGCGCCGACATTGTCACGACCGAGCCTCGGCTACTGTTCCGCGCCGAGGGCTACGCACGAACCATGCTCTTCGACCGCGGCACCACGTTTGACGTCATTCCCGGCGGCCAGCGCTTCATCCTGCGGTTGCGGGAATCCGTGGGCCGGGCGGTGCTGGTGCAGAACTGGGCGACACGGCTCGACGGTGCGGAGTTACCGCGGTGAGGCGCTGATGCATCCCGTCCGAGGACGTCAGTCCGGCCAGGCGGAGTTCATCCCGGCAGCAGCTCCTCCAGCGCCAACCGGGTCTTGACCGGGATTCGTGGCGCGTCGAAGTAGCGTGCAATGATCGCGAGCGCATCGGCGGCGTGGGTGATGTTCAGGTAGCGGAGCAGGTAGCGGACGTCGTCCAGGTCATGGAATTCCTCGCCCAGGCGCAGCGCCACTGCCTTCATGGCCAGCAGATACTCCGGTTGCGCCACGAAGACCTGCAGGTGGGACCGTTCCAGGAACCGGTCGAAGTCCCCCGCCGGACTGAGCCAGCCCTTCACGGCGTCGTTGAGCCAACCCTCCGGCACGCCGGCGCGCTGCGCAACCCGCGCCGCCGCCTCACGGACGCGGGCCACCGGCTGGAACCAGGCATCGACGTCGCGCGTCGCGGCCCGGGCCTCCAGGGCCAGGCACATCACCGCTCCCCCGACCAGGTAGACCTCCGCGTGCGTCGCGGTGGCAGCGAGTTCCTCATTGAGCAACTCGAAGAGTGCCAGGATGTCCGCGCTCGTCAACCGCACCGGATCGGCTATGATCACACCCTCGCGCCGATGCTGCTGTCCACGAAGATGTTCCGGCGCTTGAAGGGCACCGGGGCCGATCGGAGCAGGTGGAGGCGCAGGCTCGCCAGTGGCGTGGCGAAGTGCGGGGTGATCAGCGGGGGGATGCGTCGCGTCCACGCCGGCGGGGACAGCCGCTTCTGTGATGCTGCCTGCTCCACCATCGCGGCGAGGTAGTTCGTCAGGTAGGGCGAGAGCTCGCTCGACGGCGGGTTCCTGACGGCCTCGGCGAACAGCAGCGGCGGACACTCCGCCAGCAGATCGTGCAGCTCGGCCAGGGCGAAGCGGGAGTCCGCCGATCCCAGTTGCCCCACCAGCCGGTCGAAGCGCCCCTGAGCCGGGGGCAGCGCCCGAGCGAGCAGGTAGCCCGACAGCTCCTGGCCCGCCGCCGTGGCCTGGCGCTTCAGGAGCGCCTTCTGCTGCGGCGTAACCCGGATCTGGATCTGCTGGGTCTTGGTGGCCATCACGAAGGATGGCTCGGTGGACCGATCTTGTCAATACGTATGTCATGACACAAGGTCGCCGTTGGAGTTCGGCCACTGCGGCGGATGGAGGGTGCCTGGGGGCGGCATGGCCACCGTAACCCTGGCTCAGGCTGATCGCCGGGTGGCGCTTATGGCAGTGTGGGGTTGGATGGGTCTCCAGGGTCAGACTTGACATTGTATGTCAGCACCGTAAATTTAATGTCAACCGTTAAAAATACGGGGTTTGATGATTGTCAGGAAGCTGAAGCCCCTGATTGAGCAGCGCCTCGATGGGGGGCAGAGCGTGGTGCTGCTGGGCCCGCGCCAGGTTGGCAAGACGACGCTGGCCCGCCAGATTGCCGGGGAGTCGACGGCGGACGCGGTTTATCTGGACTTGGAGCGTCCCGCCGACCGGCGGCGGCTGACGGACGCCGACGCGTATCTCCGGGCTCAGGCGGGCAAGCTGGTGGTGATCGACGAGATCCACCGGGCGCCGGAGATCTTTGCTACCCTTCGCGGCGTCATCGATGAACGGCGCGCGCGCGGTGAGGCACGTGGCGGATTCCTGCTGCTGGGCTCCGCCGCGCTCGACCTGATGCAACAGTCGTCCGAGTCGTTGGCCGGCCGGGTGGGGTATCTTGAGCTGTCGCCGGTTGCGGTGGGGGAGCTTCCCCCGGGGAACCTGACCGTGGATGCCCTGTGGGTCCGCGGCGGTTTCCCCCTGTCGCTCCTGGCCCAGTCGGACGCAGAGGCGATGACCTGGCGCCGCGACTTCGTGCGCAGCTACCTCGAACGCGACGTCCCGATGTTTGCTCCGCGACTCCCGGCGGAAACGATCGCCCGGTTGTGGGGCATGCTGGCCCACGGGCAGGGGACGCTGCTCAATCAGTCGCGACTGGCCTCCAGCCTCGGTGTCTCCGTGCCTGCGGTCTCGCGGTATGTTGACCTGCTGGTGGATCTGCTGATGGTCCGGCGGCTCCGCCCGTGGAGTGGCAACACCGGCAAGCGGCTGGTGCGCTCGCCCCGACTCTGGGTTCGGGACAGTGGTATCCTCCACACCCTCCTCGATCTCGGGACCCTGCATGACGTGCTTGGCCATCCGGTGGCTGGCCCCAGCTGGGAAGGGTTCGCGATGGAAAGCCTGATTGCGGCGGCGGGAGAGCGCCGCACGCCCTATTTCTACCGGACGGCCGACGGGGCGGAGATCGACCTGGTCTTCGAGCGCGGTGGCAGGGTGGAGGTGGCCATCGAGATCAAGCGCTCGACCGCCCCCGAGGTCTCGCGCGGCTTTCACCTCGCGTGCGCCGACCTTGCGGTCCCGGAGCGATTCGTGGTGCACGGTGGACAGGAGGAGTGGCCCATGCCACGGGGCGTCACCGCCATCTCGCTTCGGGGCATCGTGGACCGATTGGGGGCTACCGCGTGAGTCCATGCTGCCGCACCGCCTCGCCGCCGCGTTCTGGATGGAGTCGGCGATGACCCTCGACCGTCTCACCTCAGCCCTTGGCCCGAGCTACCGCCTCGAACGCGAGCTTGGGGCTGGCGGCATGGCCACCGTCTACCTGGCGGAGGACCTGAAGCACAAGCGCCAGGTCGCCGTGAAGGTCCTCAAGGCGGAACTCGGTGCCGTGCTGGGCGCCGAGCGGTTCATCAACGAGATCCGTACCACCGCCACCCTGCAGCATCCCAACCTGCTGCCGTTGTTCGACTCCGGCGAGGCGGACGGGTTTCTCTACTACGTCATGCCCTACGTGGAGGGGGAGACGCTGCGGGCGCGCATGGACGCCGAGGGCCAATTGCCGGTCGAGGAGACGGTGCGGCTGGTTGCGCTTCTGGCGGGCGCCCTCGACTTTGCCCACGCACGGGGCGTCGTGCATCGCGACCTCAAGCCCGAGAACATCCTGCTGCAGGCCGGCCAGCCGATCATCGCGGACTTCGGCATCGCCCTGGCCGTGGCACAGGCGGGCGGTGAGCGGGTGACGCAGACGGGACTCTCCCTCGGCACGCCGCACTACATGAGTCCGGAGCAGGCGGCGGGAACGCACACGGTCGATGCCCGCTCGGACCAGTACGCGCTCGGTGCCACGGCGTATGAGATGCTCACGGGCGAGCCCCCGCATACCGGCCCCACCACACCCGCGATCGTGGCGCGCCTGATGACGGAGCGGCCGCGGGACATCCGCGCCACGCGGCCGGCCGTCCCGGCCGGGGTTGATGCCGCGATCCAGCGTGCCCTCGAGAAGTCCCCGGCCGACCGGTTCCCCAGTTGTGGGGCGTTCGCCGAGGCGCTGG